>JBAZYX010000047.1:0-28069 GCA_041659105.1 Acidimicrobiia bacterium | reverse complement strand
TCGTTGCCGCTCCCCGGGAACGGGGTGAGCGGGTTCGGTCCGGCGTCGATCGCCGGGCTTCCGGGCAGGAGCGCTTGGGTCGCGGTGGCACCGCCGTTGTCACCCAGGGCGCCCAGCAGCGGGTCGACGCCGAGCAGGTTCCCCCCGTTGTTCACCAGCGTGGTGCCGGTGATCGTGCCGAGCAGGGAGCTCGTGGCCTCGAGGGCGCCTTCCTCGCCGATGTCGGTGCCGGGACCGTCGTTGCCGGCGATGATCGTGCCGGTGACGACGACGGGCAGCTCAGCGCTGGCGTGGGAGTCGTCCTGCGCGCCCCGCTCGTTGACCGGTGCGGGATCCTTGCCTTCGGCGGCACGGGCGGCGTCCCGTTCGGCCTGGCGGTCGGCGCCCTTGGCGGTCTCCGCAGCGGCCTGGTGCTGCGAGAACGTGAAGATGTTGAGTCCGGCGCCGACGTCGGCGGTGTTGTCGGTGATCGTGGACTGGACGATCTCCAACCCTTCGTAGCTGGCGGTGGAGATGCCGCCGCCGTGGTCCGCGGTGTTGCCCGAGATCGTGGTGTTGAAGATGGTGATCGGCCCGTCGTTCGACGACGCGATGTAGAGGCCGCCGCCGTCGACGGCCGCGGAGTTGCCCGAGATGGTCGTGTTGCGGATCTCGAGCGTGTCGCTGTCGTACCAGAGGATCCCGCCGCCGTCCTCGAGCGCCGTGTTGCCGGAGATCGTGGTGAAGGTGATGGTCGCGGAGCTCCGGACCCGGCCGAGGTAGAGGCCGCCGCCGTCGCCGTCAGCAGAGTTGTCCGAGATGGTGGAGTTGGACACGACGACGTCGGAGGCGTAGTAGACCCACAAGCCGCCACCGCCGCCGCCGGCGGCGTTCCCGCTGATCACGGTGTCGGTGATCGTGACGGCGCCGTCGACGTAGTTGACGTACAGGCCGCCGCCGTCGTTCTCGGTGGAGGTGTTGCCGGTGATCGTGCTGCCGGTGATCGTGACCGCGAGGATCTTGTCGGTGCCGCCTTCGGCGCTGATCACCGCGCCGCCGCCGGTTTCGTCGCTGAGGTTGTCGGTCAGCTGGGAGTTGGTCATCACGAACGTGCCGGCGGCCACGTAGAAGTAGATGCCGCCGCCCTGGTCGTCGGCGGTGTTGCCGGAGATCTCAGTGGTCTCGATCGTGAGCGTGAGGTCGTTGTCGTCGGACGCGATCGCGCCGCCGTCGGAGGTCGCAGAGTTCGCGGTCAGGATCGAGTCGCGGATCGTGAGGTTGGCGTCGTCGAACTCGATCGCGCCGCCGTTGGTCGCGATGCCGTTGGTGAGAGTGAGCCCGGAGATGACGACGTCCTCGTTCGCGGTCGTGCCGTTGATGTCGAAGATCTGGACGTCGGCCGATCCGTTGTTGCCGGTGTCGCCGCTGACGGTGACGACGCCCGCGCCGGGGCCCTGGATGGTGATCGACTCCGAGATGTTGATCTCGTCGTCGAGGTAGATCGTGCCGGAGAGGCTGGAGTCGAACACGATGACGTCGCCGTCGGCGGCGCCCTCCGCGAGGTCGTGGAGGCTGCCCGCTCCGCTCGGGTCGAGGTTGAGGACCGTGAGGGTCGTCGCGCCGGCGGGCGCGGCGGTGGCGCCGAGGATGAGGGCGGTGGTGCCGAGCGCGGCCGGGACCGCGGCGAAGGCGGCACCCACCTTCCGGATCCGGGCCTTGCGGGCCTCGGCGCGCCGTCCAGCGCGGTTCAGGTCGTCCGGGGTGATGTGGCCGTCGCCCATGGGGTGGTGCCCTCCTGAGGGAATGACGAAAACGCCCGGTGCCGAGCTTGGGAGGATTTCTAGCAGAGGCCGGTGCCCCGGCCTCTGCTCAGCCGGTGAAGGTGGCGCGGTAGCGTCCCGGGATGAGCGAATCGAGCCAGAAGGTCGAGCAGGTGTGGGAGACCCCCTCCGCCGACGAGATTGTCACCCTCACCGCCGCGCACGTCGAGGCCATGGAGACCATGGACATCGACGAGGTGTGGGTGCAGGCCGGGATGCACCACGTGCTCCTGCGCACCGTTGGCCGCAAGTCGGGCAAGGAGCACAAGGTCGCGCTGCCGTACTGGCGCGACCCGAACGGCCACCGGATCGTGGTCGCGTCGTTCGCCGGCGCGGAGAAGGACCCGTCGTGGTTCGTCAACCTCGCCGATCGCGACGCCAATCCCGAAGTGCGGGTGAAGGTGCAGGGCGGCGAGTTCTGGTCCGTGCCCGAGATCCTCGACGGCGACGACTACACCGCCACCTGGGACCTGCTCGTGGCCGACCGCGCCTGGTACACCGACTACCAGGCCAGGACCGACCGGCGGATCCCGCTCGTGCGCCTGCCGGAGACCCGCCCCGTCTGATCAGTCGAACGCGTACCGGGGCAGCGCCGGCGGGAGATCGAGCGAGCTGACGGGGCCCGGTACCGGAGCGGTTGGTGCCAAGATGCGGCGATGACGGATCGCATGCCGGCCGCGGTGTACGTGGGCGACGGCGCGCTCGAGGTGCGCGAGGTCGACGTGCCCGACGTTGCGCCCGGTGACGTGTTGATCGAGGTCTCGCACTGTGGCGTGTGCGGCACCGACCTGCACCTGGTGCTCGAGCACATCGCCCGCCCGGGCTCGGTGCTCGGGCACGAGTGGGCGGGCACGATCGTCGCACTCGGTGGCGACGTCACCGGCTGGGCCGTGGGCGACCGCGTCGTGTGCGGGCCGGTGCCGGGCTGCGGCGAGTGCCGGGCCTGCGTGCGGGGCCGTCCCTCGGTGTGCGTGCACCGACCGCCGGTCGACCATCTCGGGTTCCGCGGCGCGTTCGCCCGGTACGTCCGGGCCGAGGCGTCGCGCCTGGTGCGTGTGCCCGACGGGTTGTCGACGCGTGACGCCGCGCTCACCGAGCCGGTCGCGATCGCGCTGCACGCGGTGCGGCTCTCGGGTGTGACACCCGCCGACCGCGTGCTGATCACCGGTGCGGGTCCGGTCGGGATGCTGATCCTCGCGGTGCTGCACGCGCAGGGGATCCACGACGTCGTCGTGTCGGAGCCGTCCGCGGCTCGGCGCGTGCGCGCCCTCGAGGTGGGCGCGGCGGCGGTGATCGTGCCCGACGACCTCGAGCCCGGGCCGATGGGGGTTCCCGTCGCCGAGCCCTACACCGTGGTGTTCGAGTGCTCGGGGAAGGCGTCGGCGGCCGAGCTCGCGCTCGACCAGCTCGACTTCGCCGGCACGTTCGTGTTCGTGGGCACCGGGCACGACTACCCGCGCGTGAACCACAACCGCACCATCATCCTGGAGCTCACGCTCATCGGCGCCTACAACTACGACGCCGAGGGCTTCGCGCCCGCGCTCGACCTGCTCGCATCCGGCGCGCTGGCACTCGACGCGCTCATCCATCCCGACGACGTGCTGCTCGACGAGCTCCTGCCCGCGATGGAGCGGCTCGCGGCGGGGGAGATCCCGGCGAAGGTGATGGTGCGGCCGGTGAGCGAGCGGAGCTCGTGACCCATGACGGCGGAGAATGAAGGGGGAACCAGATGACCACCACCGGCGAGGAGCACTTCCTGCCCCGGCTCAACCACGTCGCGTTCTCGATGGACCGGTCGTTGCTCGACGACGCCGGCCGCGCGGAGATCCTCGACTTCTACGGCGAGGTGTTCGGGTGGACCGAGGGCGACAGCTCGATGGAGCAGGGCAACCCCCTGATCCTCTACACGGGGGAGTTCGCCCAGTTCGTGTACCTGCTCCCCGGCGACGATCCGCTGCGCTGCCCGGCCCTCGACCACTTCGGGTTCCAGGTGGCGACGCGCGAGGAGCTCGAGGGGATCGTGGCGCGGGCCAAGTCCCGCCAGGCCACCGACGCGCGCGTCTCGATCATCGACGTGAAGTCGCGCCTCACCCACGGTGAGGCATCGCAGTACGAGCTCACGAGCGCGTACATCGGCTTCGTGCTGCCGTTCATGGTCGAGCTCCAGCACATCGGGCGGAGAGGCTGACGGTGGGACGACTCGACGGGAAGATCGCGCTCGTCACGGGCGCGGCGCGGGGCACCGGCGGCGAGGTGGCGCGACTGTTCGTGGCGGAGGGCGCCCGCGTCGTGATCGCCGACGTTCGCGACGACCTCGGTGCCGCGCACGCCGCGTCGTTGGGCCCGAGCGCGCGGTACATGCACCTCGACGTCACCAGCGAAGCCGAGTGGGAAGCGGTGGTGGACGACGTCACTGCCGACGAAGGCCGCCTGGACGTGCTGGTCAACAACGCCGCCGTGCTGCTGCTCGCCACGATCGACCGCACCGTGCCGTCCGAGTTCGAGCGGATCATGAAGGTCAACTGCTACGGCGCGTTCCTCGGCACCCGGGCGTGCCTGCCGATGTTGCGCGCCACCGGGAACGGGTCGATCGTGAACCTCGGGTCGATCGACTCGGTGTACGGCACGGCGCTCACGGCCGCGTACACGGCGTCGAAGTTCGCGATGCGCGGGCTCACGAAGGTCACGGCCATCGAGAACGGCCGCTTCGGCGTCCGGTGCAACATCGTGTGCCCCGAGGCCGGCAACCCCGAGATGCACACGCCGGTCGTGGGCGCCGAGGACTGGCCGCCCCTCCCGCCCGACCCCGACCGTGGCCCCGATGCCGTCGCCCCGGCCGCGGTGTTCTTCGCGTCCGACGAGTCGAAGCTGTGCAACGGCACCGAGCTGGTGATGGACCGCGGCCACCACGCCGGCCAGCACATCGACCTGCCCGACCTCCTCTACGAGCGGGGCTGATCGGCCCCGCGCGGGGGCGCCCGTGCCGAGGGTGGGCCGCCGGGGGTACGGTTCGGGACATGAGCGAACACGTGTCCGAGAAGTGGTTCATCGACGCCGACACGCACATCACCGAGCCGCCCGGGGTGTGGGTCGACCGGGTCCCGGAGCGGTTCCGCGACCGGGTGCCCCACGTCGTGCGCGACGCGGACGGCGTCGACCAGTGGATGCTCGACGGCGCGCCGTTCTACAAGGTCGGGCTCACCGCCACGGCCGGGTGGCCCGAGCCGTTTCCCGGTGGCCCGAAGAACTACGACGAGTGCCACCCGGCGGCGTACGACGCCGATGCGCGCATCGAGTACATGGATGGCGAGGGCATCTGGGCGCAGGTGCTGTACCCGAACGTCGCCGCGTTCGGCGGCCAGCGCTTCCTCACGTTCCCCGACGACGAGCTGAAGATCGTGTGCGTGCAGGCGTACAACGACTTCCTGCGCGACTGGGCGTCGGCCGACCACCGCCGGCTGATCACGATCATGTCCACGCCGTTCTGGGACATCGACGCCGCCGTCGCGGAGATGGCGCGCTGCGCCGACGCCGGCCATCGCGGCATCCTCTTCACCGGTGAGCCCCACCGGTTCGGGCTCCCGTTCCTCGCCGACCGCCACTGGGACCCCCTGTGGGCCGCGGCCCAGGACCTCGACCTGCCCGTGCACTTCCACATCGGCAGCGGCGACATGGCGTCGTCGTTCACGCCCGAGCGCGTCGCGGCCACGGGGAGCGCGTCCACCTACGCGTACACCTCGGTCGAGATGTTCCTGAAGAACGGGCTGCAGGTGGCCGACCTGCTCACGAGTGGCATCCTGCCCCGCTTCCCGAACCTGCAGTTCGTGTCGGTGGAGAGCGGGGTCGGCTGGATCCCGTTCGTGCTCGAAGCGGTCGACCACAGCTACCTCGAGGGTCGCATCGACCGCACCTCCGAGTGGGACCGGATGCCGTCGGAGTACTTCGCGACCAACGTCTACGCGTGCTACTGGTTCGAGACCGCCGCCACCACCGAGATGCTCGACATCCTCCCGGTCGACCGGATCCTCTTCGAGACCGACTTCCCCCACCCGACCTGCCTGTACGGCAACGTGCACGAGCGGATGGAGGAGAGCCTCGCGGGCGTGTCGCAGGGCGCGCGCGAGAAGATCCTGTGGGACAACGGCGCCGACCTCTACAAGATCACCGCTCCCGAGGTCGCGGTCGTCGGATAGCCGACGGCGCGCGGTGCCCGCGCGCTACTGCGACCGGTACGCGACGGTCAGGTCTTTCGCGGGGTCACGCGTCGCGGGGCCGAACACGTCGATCACCACCTTCTCGAGCGCGCCGGTGAACGCGAACGGCGCCTCGTAGCGCGCGGTGACCGAGATCCCCGCGTCGTCGCCGACGCGGAGTGAGCCGCTGCCCACGCCGAAGCGCACCGGCACGGTCTGCGCGATGTCGCCGGTCGCGACCGCCTCGCCGTCCACGAGCAGGTGCCCCGTGCCGGCGTGCTCGCCGGACTTCTCGAAGTCCAGGGCGACCTCGATCGGCCGCCCCGTCGGGAGCGGCGCCGTCGACGCGAGGTGGTACTCGGCCCGGCCCATGTAGTTGTGCACGGAGTGCAGGTGACCGTCCTGCACGAACAGCGTCCACCCGCCGAAGCGCGTGCCCTGCGCCACCAGCGCACCCTCGTCGCCCGCGTCGAGCGTGACGTACGCCGTGACCCGGTGCGACCGGTTCTTGACGTTCACCACCTCGTTCTCCGGGATCATCGCCCCGGGCCAGTAGACGTACCGCTTTCGGGCCGGCGAGACCCGGGGCCGCTCGGCGTCGAGGTAGATGTTCGAGCGCAGCGGCAGCACGTGGTAGCGCTCGGCCTGCACCCACCACAGCTCCTCGAGCTTGGCCACCACCTCGGGGAGCTCGGACGCGACGTCGTGGCACTCGGTCGGGTCGCGCTCGAGGTCGTACAGCTCCCAGTCCAGCGCGGCGAGCGCATCGGCCTTGCCCACCATCATGGGGCGGTGGCGGTGGATCGCCTTCCACCCGCCGGCCCAGATCGCGCGCTGGCCGAAGTTCTCGAAGTACTGCACCTTCTTCTCGGTCGGAGCGTCCGCGTCGGGGACCGACGACGCGAAGCTCACGCCCTCGATCGGCATCTGGGTGACCCCGTCGATCTCGTCGGGTGCATCGACCTCGAGGAGGTCGAGCAGCGTCGGCATCAGGTCGGTGACGTGGCACCACTGGTGGCGCAGCTCGCCGCGCGCGGCGATGCCGTCGGGCCAGTGCACGATCAACGGGTCGGTCACCCCGCCGCGGTACACGTCGGTCTTCCACCGCCGGAACGGCGCGCAACCTGCGCTGGTCCACCCGGTCGGGTAGTTGGGCCGCGTGCGCGGACCGCCGAGCTCGTCGATCATCGCCAGGTTCTGCTCGAGCGACTCGGGGATGCCGTTGAACAGCAGCGCCTCGTTGACCGTGCCGTGCGGCCCGCCCTCGGCGCTCGCGCCGTTGTCGGACAGCACGACCACGATCGTGTCGTCGAGCTGCCCGATCTGCTCGATGAAGTCGACGACGCGGCCGACGTGGTGGTCGGCGTGAGAGAGGAAGCCCGCGAAGACCTCCATCAGGCGCGCCGCGAGCCGCTGCTCGTCGGCCGGGACGTCGTCCCACGCGCGCACGTCGGAGTCGCGCGGCGGTAGCTCCGCGTGCTCGGGGATCAGCCCCAGCTCCTTCTGGCGCTCGTACCGCGCCATCCGCCACGCGTCCCACCCCGCGTCGAACTGCCCGCGGTAGCGGTCGGACCACGAACGGGGGACGTGGTGGGGCGAGTGGCACGCGCCGAGCGCGAGATAGAGGAAGAACGGACGGGTCGGGGCCGACGACTTCAGGTCGCGCACCATCGCGATCGCGTGGTCGGCGAGGTCGGCGGTGAGGTGATAGCCCTCGTCGTCGTGGTCGTCGAACGACAGGTTCGGCGGGTCGAGGAGCCGGTTGTCCTCCACCAGCTCGGGGCTCCACTGGTCGGTCTGGCCGTCGAGGAACCCGTAGTACCGGTCGAAGCCTCGCCCGAGTGGCCAGCGCTCACGCGTCGCTCCCGCGTGCCGCTCCTCCGCCGGTGTGAGGTGCCACTTCCCGACCGCGAACGTCGCGTACCCGCGCTCGCGCAGCACCTCGGGAAGCATCCCGGCCGCCTTCGGGATGCGCGTGTTGTACCCGGGGTACCCCATCGCGATCTCGGGCACCGTGCCCATGCCCACGGAGTGGTGGTTGCGCCCGGTCAGCAGCGACGCGCGGGTGGGGGAGCACAGGGCGGTGGTGTGGAACCGGGTGTAGCGCAATCCGCCCGCGGCGAGCCGGTCGAACGTGGGCGTGTCGATGTCGGAGCCGTAGCACCCGAGCTGCGCGAAGCCCACGTCGTCGAGCACCACCACGACGACGTTCGGCGCGCCGGGCGCGGCGCGTCGGGGCTCCGGCCACGCGGGCATCGACTCGGCGCTGGTGACGCCGACCTTCCCGGGGAACGGGGCGTCGTCGGGGTACTCCAGGATCGCCATGCGTGCCATCCTGACCCGGGTTCGTCGGGTTGCGCACGGCGGACGCGGCGGACACGGAGGAGGGGGCATGGGCCAGGAGTGCGAGGGTCGGGTCGCGTTGGTCACCGGCGCGAGCCAGGGCGGGACGGGGACCGCCGTCGCGGTGCGGCTGGCGGCCGAGGGGGCCGACGTCGCCGTCACCGCACGGTCGGTCGACGGGCTGCGGGAGACGGCGGCGCGGATCGAGGGGCTGGGCCGCCGGGCCCTCGTCCTGCCGTGTGACCTCGGCGACCCGAACGGAGGGCGCGACGCGCTCGTGGCCCGCACCGAGGCCGAGCTCGGTCCGCTCGACGTCCTCGTGAACAACGCCGCGGCCGGCGGGTACAAGCCGTTCGAGGAGTGGACCGACCACGCCATCGACCGGATGCTCCAGGTCAACCTCCTCGCGCCGTGGCGGCTGATGCGGGACGCGGTGCCGGGGATGCGGACGCGCGGCCGCGGATGGATCGTCAACGTCACCACGTTCGCCGCGGAGCTGCCGCCCGGGCCACCGTTCCCGACGAACCGGCCGGCCAAGTCCGGGTCGGGGTACGGCGCGCCGAAGGCCGCGCTCAACCGGCTGACCGTGCAGGTTGCGAGCGAATGCGAAGGGCAGGGCATCGCGGTGAACGCGCTCTCGCCCCAGGCCGCGATCGCGACGCCGCAGCTGCTCGCGGGCGGCTGGATCGCCGACGACTACTTCGAGCCGCTCGAGACGATGGCCGAGGCCGCGCTCGCGCTCTGCACCGCCGACCCGTCGGTCCTCACCGGCCGCATCGCGTACAGCCTCCAGCTGCTCGCGGAGCTCGGCCGCCCGGTCCACGACCTCGAGGGCGGCGCGCTCGTCGACGGCTGGCAGCCGGCCGACCTGCCGTCCGTGATCGCGCGTCAGGCGGGGATGCTCGCCGACGTCGGCTGGGCGGACCCGTTCCGCTTCGGCCGCGTCCACAGCCCCGCCGCCGGTCTCGACGGCTGACCGCGGACGACTACGTCGTGAGGCCGCCGTCGAGGACGAACTCGGCGCCGGTGGCGTACGCGCTCTCGTCGGACGCGAGCCAGAGCACGAGCTTCGCCACCTCGTCGGCCGACGCGTAGCGCCCGAGCGGCACCCCCTTGCCCATCTCCTCGAGCGGCGTGCCCGCCATCATCGGCGTGTCGATGATCCCGGGGTGGACCGAGTTGACCCGGATCCCGAACGGCCCGAGCTCCTGCGCCGCGCCCTTGGTCATCCCCCGCACGGCCCACTTGGTCGCGGTGTAGGCCCAGCACGCCGACCCGCCCTTGTACGCCGCGACCGACGAGATGTTGACGATGTTCCCGGACTGCTGGGCCTTCATCGCGGGCGCCACCGCCTGCATCCCGAGGAAGACGCCGGTCTGGTTGATCGCGACGATCCGGTTCCAGACGTCGAGGCTCGTCTCCGTCATCGTGAGGAACTGGAGGATCCCCGCGTTGTTCACGAGGATGTCGATCCGACCGGCCTCGTCGAGCACCCGCTCCACGACGACCTTCCACTGGTCGACGTCGGTGACGTCGTGCTCGATGAAGGTGCCGCCGATCTCCGCCGCGGTGGCCGTGCCCTCGTCGACGAGCACGTCGGTCAGGTAGACGATCGCGCCTTCGGCGGCGAAGCGCCGTCCCTCGGCGGCACCCTGGCCGCGGGCCCCGCCGGTGATGATGGCCACCCGGCCGTCGAGCTGTCCCATGCCGTCCCCCTCTGCGTCGGTGGTCGCGGGATCGTAGGCTGCGCCCGGTGGAGACGCCCGTGACGCTGCACTCGGGCCGGGGACTCCGGCCGTCGCCGGCGCTCCCGTCGACCCGCCCGCTCACGGCGCCCGCGTCCTTCCACGTGCTGGCCAAGCCGTCGGGCCCGATCTGCAACCTCGACTGCTCCTACTGCTTCTTCCTCTCGAAGGAGGCGCTCTACCCCGGCGACCGCTTCCGCATGCCCGACGATGTGCTCGCCGCGTACATCCGCCAGACGATCGAGGCGGAGACCGCGCCCGAGGTGACCATCGCCTGGCAGGGCGGGGAGCCCACCCTCATGGGCGTCGACTTCTTCCGCCGCGCGATCGCGCTGGCCGAGGAGCACAAGCGCCCGGGCCAGCGGCTGCACCACACCATCCAGACCAACGGCACACTGCTCACCGACGAGTGGTGCGCGCTCCTGAAGGAGCACGGCTTCCTCGTGGGGCTCAGCGTCGACGGTCCGCCCGCGCTGCACGACGCCTACCGCGTCGACAAGCGCGGCGACCCGACCTTCGAGAAGGTCCACCGGGGTTGGGACCTGCTCCAGGCCCACGACGTCGACACCAACATCCTCTGCACGGTGAACGCGGCCAACCAGGACGCGCCGCTCGACGTCTACCGCTTCTTCCGCGACGACCTGGGCGCCCGGCACGTGCAGCTCATCCCGATCGTGGAGCGCGACAACGACACCGGCTTCCAGGAGGGCGACGCCGTCACCGACCGGTCGGTCGACCCCGACGCCTGGGGCCGATTCCTCACCGCGGTGTTCGACGAGTGGATCACCCACGACGTCGGGACGGTCTTCGTCCAGATGTTCGACGCCGCGTTGGCCTCCTGGCTCGGCCTGCCCGCCAGCATGTGCATCTTCGCCGAGACCTGCGGCAACGCCCTCGCGCTCGAGCACAACGGCGACCTCTACTCCTGCGACCACTTCGTGGAGCCGGACCACCTGCTCGGCAACATCATGGAGACGCACATGGTGGAGCTGGTCGCCTCGCCCCAGCAGCGGGCGTTCGGCGACGCCAAGCGCGACACCCTGGGGCGGTACTGCCTCGAGTGCGACGTGCGGTTCGCCTGCCACGGCGAGTGCCCGAAGAACCGGTTCACCCGTACACCGGACGGCGACCCCGGCCTCAACTACCTCTGCGCCGGGTACAAGGCGTTCTTCACCCACGTCGACGGCCCGATGCGGCTCATGGCCGACCTGCTGCGCCGGGGCGGCTACGCCGACGAGGTGATGGGGATCCTGCGCACCGCGCCGCGCAACGAGCCCTGCCCCTGCGGGAGCGGCCGCAAGGCCAAGCACTGCCACGCCCGCTGAGCGATTCCCCCGGAGCCCGTTGCCTGGTACCGTTTCCGGAGTCAGCCAATCGTCCACGCATCGGGCGAACGCGACGTCACGGCAAGGCCTGCTCCATTCGCTCCCGGCCAGGGCGCGTCCCGGGGATTGGTTCGACCCTGTGAGACGCGACATCGGTCCGCCGGCAAACCGTCGGAGGACGACACACCGCCTCCGGCCGCTGACCCGGATGGCGAGAAAAGGGAGCAAGACATGGCCAGCACCACCGGCACCGTGAAGTGGTTCAACGCCGAGAAGGGCTACGGGTTCATCGCCCGCGAAGGCGCCCCCGACGTGTTCGTCCACTTCTCTGCCATCGTCGGCGAGGGCTACCGCAGCCTGACCGAGGGTCAGCGCGTCGAGTTCGACGTCGCCCCCGGCCGGAAGGGCGAAGAGGCCCAGAACGTTCGGCCGCTCTGAGTCCGACCGACTCCGCAACCACTCCGTTCCGGAGTCACGGAATGAACGACGCGCTCTGGGCCGTGGCCATCGGCATGGCCACGGCCCAGCTCGCGATCTTCGTCACCACCGTCTACCTGCACCGCAGCGTCACTCATGGCGCGCTGCGGCTGCACCCGGTGGTGACCTTCTTCTGCCGCACGACGATCTGGCTCACGAGCGGCATCCGGCCGCGTGAGTGGGCCGGCGTCCACCGTCGCCACCACGCCGCGGTCGACACCGTCGACGACCCGCACAGCCCCGCCATCCTCGGCGCGTGGCGGGTCTTCTTCACCAACGTGCTGCTGTACCGCAAGGCCGCGAAGAACAAGGTGCTCGTCGAGCGCTACACGCGCGACCTGCCCCGCGACCGCTGGGACCGCATCGTCTTCGACCGCGAGACCCTCGGGCCGCTGCTCGGCGCCGGCCTGCTGTGCGCGGTGTTCGGCTGGTACGTGGGGCTGCTCGCGGCCGCGGTCCACGCCGTCACCTACGTCGGCCTCAACGGGGCGATCAACTCCGTCGGCCACACCCGCGGCGCCCGGCCCAACGAGAACTCCGGCACCAACGGCCGCATCCTCGGTGCGATCACCGCCGGTGAGGGTCTGCACAACAACCACCACGCCGGCGCGACCGCGGCCCGGCTGTCGTGGCACCGCACCGAGGTCGACCCCGGGTGGTGGGTGATCCGCACGCTGTCGGCGATTCGGCTCTGCCAGGTCCGCCACCCCGGCGGCCTGATGCCCGCCTCGCCCCCCGCGGGCGAAGCGGACGCCATCGCCGCCTGATCAGTCGGTGGGGCGGACGCGGTCGTCGCCGAGGCGGGCGCGGTACCACTCGGTGAGGTCGGGGAACCGGCGCAGCATGGTGCCCCCGTCGACCGCGAGGCACTGCCCGGTGGTCCACGACGACTCCGGCCCGCAGAAGTAGCGGATCGCGCCGGCGACGTCCTCGGCCTCGCCCGGCCGGTCGAGCGGCTGCTGGGCCATGTAGGCCTCCATCACACCCTCGTCGCCGAACATGCCGACCGTCGCGTCGGTGCGGGTCAGGCCCGGCCGCACCGCGTTGACGCGCACGCGGTGCTCCCCGAGCTCCTCGGCCGCGCAGCGCACGAGCATCTCGAGCCCGGCCTTCGCCGCGCAGTACGCCGAGAACATCGGCGCCGCCTGCACGGCCTGCATCGACGACACGGCCACCACCGACCCGCCGCCGCTCGCGACCATGGCGCTGCCTGCGTGCTTGAGCACCAGGTAGAAGGACGAGATGTTGCGCCGGAAGGTGTCCTCGAGCGTCTCGACGTCGTAGCGGAGCACGGGCGCGAGCGGACCGCCCCCCGCGATCGCGACTGCGGCGTCGAGGCGCCCGGTCGGCGCTGCCGCGACCTCGACCGCGGCGCGCACCTGCTCTTCGTCGAGCGAGTCGCACACGGTCCAGCGGATCGTCCCGCCCGCCTCGGACGCGATCGGGGCGAGGCGTTCGGTCTCCCGCTCGAGCCGCTCCGCCGACCGGGACGCGATGGTCACGTGGGCGCCGTCGGCGAGCAGGAGCCGGGCCGAGGCCCGCCCGATCCCGCCGGCCCCGCCCACGAGCAGTGCCGTCGTGCCGTGAAGGGTCTGCATGGGCCGAACCTATCCCCATTGGGACTTTGGGCCCTGTCCCCGGTGCGCCCGGGCGGCTTTGCTGGCCCGAGCGACGTGCATGTGGCAACGTCGCGCCAGGAGTCCGCGCGCCGCCGACTCGGCGCGGTGTCGGACGAGGAGGGGGAACCAGTGCAGATCGAGGACTTGATCCTGGTCAGTGTCGACGACCACATCGTCGAGCCGCCCGACGTGTTCGTGGGGCGGGTCCCGAAGAAGTACGAGGACCTCGCGCCGAAGCTGATCGTGCGCGACGACGGCACCGAGGCGTGGGAGTACCTGGGCAACCTGTCCCAGAGCGTCGGGCTCAACGCCGTGGTCGGCCGCCCGCCGGAGGACTACGGCCTGGAGCCCGCCGCGTTCAGCGACATGCGCAAGGGCTGCTACGACGTGCACGCGCGGGTGCGCGACATGGACGCGAACGGCGTGCTCGCGTCGCTGAACTTCCCGTCGTGGCCGGGCTTCGCCGGCCGGCAGTTCCAGATGACGCCCGACAAGGACATGGCGCTCGCGCTGCTGCAGGCCTACAACGACTGGCACATCGACGAGTGGTGCGGCCAGTACCCCGGCCGGTTCATCGCGAACTGCCTCGTCCCGATCTGGGACCCCGAGCTGATGGCGACGGAGGTGCACCGCATCGCCGCCAAGGGCTGCCACTCGGTGACCTTCTCGGAGAACCCGGCGCACCTCGGGCTGCCGAGCCTGCACTCCGACCACTGGGACCCGTTCTGGGCCGCGTGCGAGGACACCCAGACCGTCGTGCAGATGCACATCGGCTCGTCGTCGCAGCTGGTGGTCACCGCCGACGACGCGCCGATGGACGTGCTGATCGCGCTCCAGCCGGTCAACCTGGTCCAGGCCGCCGCCGACCTCATCTTCTCGCCCGTGCTGCGCAAGTTCCCGACGTTCAAGGTCGCGATGTCCGAGGGCGGGATCGGCTGGATCCCGTACTTCCTCGAGCGCATCGACTACACGTACGAGCACCACAAGGCGTGGACCGGCCAGGACTTCGGCGACCAGCTCCCGAGCCAGCTGTTCCAGGAGCGCGTCGTGACCTGCTTCATCGACGACGTGTCCGGCGTGAAGAACCGCCACGACGTCGGCCTCCACTCGATCACCTGGGAGTGCGACTACCCCCACTCCGACTGCACGTGGCCCACGTCACCCGAGCGGCTCATGAAGAGCCTCGACGGCGTGCCCGACGACGAGATCGACCTGATGACGCACCTCAACGCGATGCGCATCTACAGCTTCGATCCGTTCTCGGTGATGCCGCGGGAGGAGAGCACGGTGGGGGCGCTGCGGGCGAAGGCGGCCGACGTCGACATCAGCCAGCACAAGGGCCGCAAGACGCGGGTCGAGAAGGGCACCACCGCCGCGATGCTGCGCGACATCAAGGTCGAGGACAACCGCTAGGTCTGCTCACGCGAGAGGGGGCCGCGCACCGCCGGGGGCGGGGCGAAGCCGGCGATCGCCGGGAGCACCCCGTCGGCGTCGGGGACGGTGGTGAAGAAGTCGCGGCTCGGTGCCGGGACGTAGCCGCGCTCGACGGCGGTGTCGATCCACGCGAGCAGACCCGCCCAGAACCCGTCGGGATCGACGAAGACGGTCGGCTTCGCGTGGATCCCGAGCTGGGCCCAGGTGAGCACCTCGCCGACCTCGTCGAGCGTGCCGAGCCCGCCGGGGAGCACCACGAACGCGTTCGCGAGCTCGAGCATGACCTGCTTGCGCTCGTGGAGCGACTCGACCTCGACGAGGTCGACACCCTGGTGCACCTCCTCGCGGTGGAACAGGCCGCGGGGGATCACCCCGACGACGTGCGCGCCGGCGTCGAGTGCGGCGTCGGCCATCGCGCCCATGCACCCGGTGCTGCCCCCTCCGTACACGACCGGCGTGCCGCTCGCGGCGAGCGCGGCGCCGACCCGGGCGGCGAGCGCGAGGTCGGATTCGGAGACGCCGCGGGCCGAGCCGGCGAAGACGCAGATCATCGGGGCGCAATCTACGGCCGGTGACCTACGCTGCTCCCATGTGCGGTTGCATCGTCTTCCTGGCGGCGGCGGTCTCGCCCCGTCTCGCGATCTTCCTCCTCTGGCTGTTCGACAACCCTCGGATGGACGCCGCGTTCGGCTCGTTCTGGGTCCCGCTGCTCGGGTTCTTCTTCCTGCCCTGGACGACGCTCGCGTGGGCGGTGGCCTACGCGCCGGTGCGAGGCGTCACCGGGTTCGGCTGGTTCATCGTGATCTTCGCGTTCGTCGTCGACCTGACCACGTACACGGGCGGTGCCAAGGCCCGCCGTGACCGGAGCGCCTACGCCTGACTCGGCACCCAGTTGCCGTGGAAGCCGAACGGCACGCGCACCGGGAGGTGCACGGTGGCCACGGGGTCGCCGGCGAAGTCCTGGGCGTCGAGCACCACAACGTCGCACGCGTCGCGCTGCGCGTCGTGCACGTACGTGAGCACCCAGCCCTCGTCCTCCGCCGCGCCCGCGTGGCGCGGCACGAACACGGGCTCCATCGCCGCCCGCGCCGGGCCGACGTCGTGGACCTCGGTGGTGACGCGCTCGACGTCGTGCTTGAGGAGGGACCCGAGCCGGATGCCGCCGTCGGGGTCGGGCTCGAACGCGGCGCCGTAGCCGTACCGGTGCCGACGCCCGAGGAGCCGCTCGTCGTGGCGGGGGAACTCCTGGGACACGTCGGAGAGCACGTCGGCGTGGACCTTTCCGCTCGTCGGGTCGCACACCCAGCGCTCGAGCCGGGTCGGGCCTTCCGCGGGGCCGTTGAAGTCGGTCTTGAACATCGCGGGATGGCGCACGACGTCGAGTACGACGGTGCCGTCGTCGGCGTCGTACGCGTTGAGCGGGTGGAACACGTAGCCGGGCTCCTCGAGCTCGCACCACCGCACGTCCGCGGCGTCGCCGTCGCGGGGGAGCAGCCCCACGCGCGCCGCGTACGCCTCGTTCCACCGGTACGGGAAGGGCCGGCCCTCCAACGCGAGGTCGAGGTCGAAGTGGCACGGCAGGTCGAGCAACGCGACCTGCGTCTCGGTGATCGCGCAGTCGTGCACCATCGGCTTGCCGGGGACGGGCACATCGACCGTGCGTCGGACCCGTCCGTCGACTCCGACGACCACGTACTGGATGAAGTCCCACTCCCAGGAGTAGACGACCGCGTGGAGCTCGCCCGTCGCCGGGTCGCGCTTGGGGTGCGCGGTGAACGACCCGGGCAGGGTGGCGTCGAAGTCGGTGCGCTCGACCGTGTCCAGCTCGTCGGTCAGCGCGACGGGGAGCCCGCCGGCCTCCACGATCGCGAGCGTGCGGCCGGCGTGCTCGATCACGTTGGTGTTCGCGGTGCCGTCGCCCATCCCGTGGCGCGGCCCGGGAACCGTCGGCCAGCCCATCGCCTCCGTGACGCGGTCGGAGCGCACGTACCGGCTCCGGTACCAGTCGGCCTTTCCGCCGCGCAGGCGCACGCCGTGCACCATGCCGGTGCCGGTGAACCAGTGGTGCGTGGCCGGGTCGATCGGACCGACCGGGTTGGGTCCGATGCGCAGGTAGCGGCCGTCGAGCTCCTCCGGCAGCATGCCGGTGACGGGCACGTCGAACGCGGTGGTCTCGTGCTCGATCGGGGCGAAGTTGCCCTCGAGGTACGGGTTGGTGCTCACGGCGTACCGCCTCTCGGGTTGGGGGCACCGGTCGGGCGTGGGCCGGGGCCGTCGGGAAGGGCGAGGGTGCGGAACAGGACGGCGAGCTGGCCGTCGAGGTCGGTGTTGCCGGTCGGTGGCTGCATGGCTCCCTGCGACCACAGCACCGCGATCCCGTGCACGCCGGCCCACGTCGCGCCCGCCAACAGCGCGGTCGACTCGTCGGGATGCCAGCCGTCGGCTTGGGCGGCCTCGATCGCGGTCGTCAGCTGCGCGAACGCGGCCCAGCTCGCGGTGCGGAGCTCGGGGTCGTCGGGTGCGAGCAGGTCGCGGCGGAACATGAGCGCGAACAGCCCCGGTCGGACGGTCGCGCAGTCGACGTAGCCGCGGCCGGCCCCGGCGAGCCGGGCACGTCCGGTCGGCTCGGCCGTCGCCATCGCAGCGTCCACGCCGGCGACGAGCAGCCGGAACCCCTCGGTCGCGACCGCGGTGAGGAGGTCGGAGAGGCTCGCGAAGTGGCGCAGCGGCGCCCCGTGCGACACGCCCACGCGCCGGGCGACCTCCCGCAGCGACACGCCCGAGGGGCCCCGCTCGTCCACCAGCCCTTCGGCGGCGAGGAGCAGCTGCTCCCGGGTGTCGACGGGCCGGGCCACGGCAGTCATGTAGACAGTGTCTACGAATCGGTAGACACTGTCAACACCGAGCGCGGAGGCGGTCACCACCCGGACGTGGCACAATGGAGAACGATGTTCTCCGAGCCGTTCCCCGAGCCTGCGCAAGCGAGCGCCCGCCCGTTGCGGTTCCCCGGCCCCGGGGAGCGACCGGTCGTGGCGGAGCGGGCCGAGCAGCTGGTGGAGGCCGCGCGCGACCTCGCCAACGAACGCCAGAGTGCCGGCTTCACCGTGCACGAGGTCGCGGCTCGCGCGGGCTCGTCGCTGAAGGGCTTCTACCGCTGCTTCGCCGGGAAGGACGACCTGCTCGTCGCCCTCCTCGCCGAGGACTCCCGCATCGGCGCCGAGATCTTCGCCGAGCGGGTCGACGCGCACGCGACCCACGCCGACCGGATCCGGGCCGCGGTGACCGGCCTGTTCGAGCTGTGCACGCTGCCCGGCGCGGAGGGGTACACGCGCGTGCTCGTCTCCGAGCACCGCCGCCTCTCCCAGGAGCGCCCCGACGACCTGCGCGCCGCGCTGGCCCCCATCGTCGCCGTGATCGAGCACGCCATCGACGGCGCCGCGCGCGTCGGCGCGGTCGAGAGCGCCGATCCGGCGCGCGACGCGGCGACGGTGTTCTCGCTCGTGCTCGACGGCATCCACGACCTCTCGTTCGAGCGCGTCGAGCCGCGCGACCGGGCCGAGTACCTGTGGCAGTTCTGCGGACGCGCCCTGCGCGTGTCCCACTCCGCTCCGATCTCCCACGCTCCGCCCAAGGAGGAACCGTGACCGACGTCTCGTCACTGCTCTATTCGCAAGAGGCCGCCGACCACCCGCGCGAGACCTACGCGCAGATCCGGTCCGAGTGCCCGGTCACGCGGGAAGCCGGTTGGATGGGTGGCGACAACCACACGATCTACGTGAGCCGGTACGAGGACGTGATGTGGGCGCTGAAGCACCCCGAGGTGTTCTCGTCCGCGCCGGGCGCGGTGAACATCGGCCAGGAGCACCCGTTGATCCCGCTCCAGGTCGATCCGCCGGAGCACGCGAAGTACCGCCGCATGCTCGACCCCGAGTTCTCGCCCCTCCGGATGCGCGAGCTCGAGCCCGACGTGCGCGCGCTCGTCAACCAGATCATCGACGGCTTCGCCGACGCGGGGTCGTGCGACTTCCACGAGGACTTCGCCACCCCGCTGCCGTCGTCGATCTTCCTGCGCCTGATGGGGATGTCGCAGGCCGACCTGGGGCAGTTCCTCCAGTGGCGCGACGACACCATCCGTCCCGACACCACCGACCCCGTGGAGGCGCAGCGCATCCGTGACCGCGTCGGCTCGGAGATCAACGCCTACTTCGAGCGTGCGCTCGACGACAAGGTGGCGAACCCCGACGACGGGCTGATGTCGCGGATCGCGGTGGGCGAGGTCGACGGTCGCCCGCTGACCCGCGCCGAGCAGCTGGGCATGTGCCACCTGCTCATGCTCGGCGGGCTCGACACCGTGACCGCGACGCTCGACTGCATGGTCGCGTACCTGGCCGAGCACCCCGACCGTCGCCAGGCGCTCGTCGACGACCCGTCGCTCGTCGACACGGTGGTGGAGGAGCTGCTCCGTGCCGAGACGCCGGTGGTCATGGTGCCGCGTGTGATCGCCCAGGACACGACGTTCCGCGGCGTCGACATCAAGGCCGGCGACACCGCCGTGATCATCATCGGTGCGGCCGACACCGACGACACCGAGTTCCCCGACGCCGATGCCGTCGACTTCACCCGGGAGAAGAACCGCCACGTGGCCTTCGGCGCCGGTCCGCACCGCTGCCTGGGTTCGCACCTGGCCCGGCTCGAGCTGCGGGTGGCGATCGAGGAGTTCCACCGCCGCATCCCCGACTACCGCATGGCCGACGACGTGGACCTGCACTTCTCCGCCGCCATCCGTCAGGCCGTCGGGCTCCGGCTGGAGTGGTGATCCGCCGCTGACCACAATGGCGAGATGGGAACGAGAACGCGCCTTGCCCTGACGAATCCGGCGGGCCGCTCGGGGCGGCTCGTTGCCCTCGCCGACCTGCCGTTCACCTTCGAGCGGACCCTCATGCCCCGGGCCACCGCCGACCAGGCGATCGTCACCGGGCTGTCGTTCAGCTCCAACACGGCGATCGCGGAGCTGGTGCAGGAGTCGATCCAGACGCTCGCCTGGCTCGCGATCGGGTCCGAGGCGCGCCACGCGCGTGACCGCGCCCGCTGGAACCGTGCGACGCTCGGACTCGACGCGGCCGCGATGGTGGCCGGCCTGGGGGTGCAGGCGCTGGTCGCCCCGCGCCCGCGCGAGCCGCTGCCGCGCGCCGGGGTCCGCACGGTGGGCTACTGGCTGAGCTCCGCCGGCGCGGCCGGCGCGGTGAGCATCGGGCTGACGGAGATCGCGCGGAAGGGGCGCAATCGTTGGTACCCCGCCGCGCTCGCCGCGGCCGGGGCCGCGGTCATGGGGGCCGAGCTGGCTCGGCGCCTGCGGGGCCGGGGGGCCGAGTCGGTGGCCACGGGCGCGGCCGAGGCCGTCGAGACGGCGAGCGCCACCGCACCCGTGGCCGGCCCGGACGACGAGCGGCTGAAGGCACTGGGCATGGGGCTGGGTACCGCCGCGGCGCTCACCGGCATCGGCATCGTGGAGCGCCGGATCGCCGCCGCCGTGGCCGCCGGGGTGTCGCGCGTCCTCCCGGGCAGCGAGACCGTGTGGCAGCCCGTGGGCCATCTGGCCACCCTGGCGAGTGTCGGCTGGGCCGCGAGCCGGATGCTCGAGCGCACGCTCGGCCGCATCGAGCACGGCGAGACGTCCTTCGAGGGTGCGTTCGACATCCCGCCGCCCAACCCGCTGCTCTCGGGCAGCCACGAGAGCCTGGTCGACTTCGCCACGCTGTCGAAGCAGGGCCGGCGTTTCGTGTGGACGATCACGACGACCGATCAGATCGAGGCGGTGCTGGGCGAGCCGGCCGTGCGGCAGCCGATCCGCGCGTATGCCGGGCTCGAGAGCGCGCCAGACGACGACGCGCGCGTCCGGCTGCTGATCGACGAGCTCGACCGGGTCGGGGCGTTCGACCGGAAGTGGCTGCTGATCATGTGCCCGACGGGCACCGGTTACCTCAACTACGCCGCGTCCGGCGCGTTCGAGATCCTCACCCGGGGCGACTGCGCGACGGCCTCGATCCAGTACTCGGCGCGACCGTCGGTGCTCTCGCTCGACCGGGTGAAGCACGGCCGCCACGTCTACCGGAAGCTCTTCGCCGCGTTGCGCGATCGCCTCGCCGAGACCCCCGAGGGCTCCCGGCCCACGGTGGTCCTGTTCGGCGAGAGCCTGGGGTCGTGGTCGAGCCAGGATGCCTTCGTCGACCACGGCACGCAGGGCCTCGTCGACCACGGGATCGACTACGCGATCTGGATCGGAACCCCCTACTTCTCGCAGTGGAAGGAGCGCGTGCTCTACGACGACCGCGCCGACGTCGACCGCTCGCTGATCGCGGTGTGCAACAGCATCGACGACTGGCACGCGCTCGACGACGCCGCCCGCGCGCGTGCGCGCTACGTGATGGTCACGCACCACAACGACGGCGTGGCCCTGTTCGGCCCGCCGCTGGCGATCCAGCAGCCCTCGTGGCTGGACCCGACCGCGCGTGCGTCCGAGGTGCCCGCGGGGATGACGTGGATGCCGAACACCACGTTCTTCCAGGTGCTGGTCGACATGAAGAACTCGACCAACGTCACCGCCGGTCGCTTCGACGACAACGGCCACGACTATCGCGGCTCGCTGGTGCCGTTCTTCCACGCCGTGCTCGACCTCCCGGCCACGACCGACCAGCTCGCCGCCGTCGAGGGGTTCCTCGAGGAGCGCGAGCTGATCCGGACGCAGTGGATCGAGCGCCACGGTGGACTCGGCACGAGCCTGTCGGCGCGGGTGGTGGCCGAGCTCTACCGCGAAGCCCGCGAGCGGGGCGAGGATCCCGACGCCCGGCTGGTCGAGGTGGTGCGACGCATCGCGGCAGAGGACCTCGCCGCCGCGGGCGGGGCCGAGCCCGGTGACGGTCAGGGCTGAGCGAGGGGCGCAGCGGCGGGGGCATGGGCCCACCGCGCCGCGAGGTACCCGAGCTGGTTGATCGCCGTGTGTGCGATCACCGGCGCGACGAGGCTGCGCGAGCGCAGTCGGAGCGCGGCGAACGCGGCTCCGGCGAGCGCGGTGGCGACGATCGTGCCGCCGACGTGGGTCACGCGCCCGCCGTTCCCCGCGCTGATCCGGGCGCCGGCGGGGTTGTGCGTGTGCGACTCGAGCGCGGGGATGACGTGCCACGCGCCGAACGCGAGCGACGACACCGCGACGGCCACGGGGGTTCCGGCGGCGGCTTGCCACGCGCCGAGGAGCGCGCCCCGGAAGAGCAGCTCCTCGCCCAGCGCGGTCGCGACCGGGATCCGGACGAGCACCTCGTACGCCGCCCGGCCCCGGGGCGCGCCGGTGACGCGGGCGTCGGTGAACAGCTCGCGTGTCGCAGGGAGGACGGCGGCCGCGCCCACCACCATGGCGGTGGCCGCCGCCGTGCCGGCACCGACTCGGACGCCGCGCCACGCGTCGGCCGGATCGCCCCCGAGTCCGGTGCGGTCGACGCCGCCCGCGCGGGCCAGGGCCAGCGCGGCGGCCGCGGCGCCGAGGTTCGCGGCCAGGCGGGCGCGCGGCGGGAGGAGGGGAATGGTCCCGCCGGCCACGAGCGCCGCGGCGGTGACGGCGAGCGCCGGGGCGAAGGTCCGGGTCTCCGCCCGCGATGCGGAGGAGCGATTCATCCTGATCGGATGGAGCGGATCACGGCGGAAGTGTGGCAGAGTGCCGGCAACAACCAAATTCGGAGGTCTAGTACGAATGTCGATTCTCGCAAACGCCGACCCGTCGGTCGGTGAGTTCCTGCTCTGGTGTCTCTGGGTCTTCCTGTTCGTCGTCTGGTTCTGGCTGCTGATCACGGTCTTCGCCGACCTGTTCCGCCGCCACGACATCTCGGGTTGGGCCAAGGCCGCATGGTTCATCTTCGTGTTCATCTTCATCTATCTCGGCATCCTGGTGTACCTGATCACGCAGTCGAAGGGCATGGCCGAGCGCAACGCCCAGCAGTTCAAGGCACAGCAGCAGGAGCTCCGCCAGATCGTGGGCACCAGCTCCGCCGACGAGCTGCTCAAGCTCGACCAGCTGAAGGCCAACGGCTCGATCACCGACGAGGAGTACCAGAAGATGCGGGCACAGGTCATCGGCTGACCGAAGCCTCCACGCACGTTCGACCGAGGGCCGGGAGCGATCCCGGCCCTCGTCGCGTCCGGCGACGGTCGGCGCGACGCCCGTACGCACCGCCCCCGGGGACCTTCGGCCCTGGTCGGGTCCGGTCGCGGTCCGTAGCGTCCTCCTCGCGGCCGGATCCCGCCGCACGGGAGGTCACCATGCAGGGCGTCGACGGCGGTGAGCTGCTGGTGCGGGCCCTGCGGGCCGAGGGGATCGATGTGCTCGTGTCGATCCCCGACATCGGACAGAGCCCGATGCTGCGCAGCGCGGAGCGGGCCGGGATGCGGCTCGTGCACCCGCGTCACGAGTCGGCCGGGGTGCACCTGGCCGAGGGGTACGCGCGCGTCTCCGGCGGTCTCGCGGCAGTGGGCGCGTCCGGCGGCCCCGGCGTGGCCAACCTGCTGCCCGGGCTGGCCTGCGCGTGGATGGAGGGATGGCCGGTCGTCGCGATCGGCACCCAGCGGGTCCGGCGCACGCTCCACGCGGTGCGGCGGGGCCGGTTCCAGTACGGCCCGCTGCTCGAGGCCGCGACGCCCCTGACGAAGTACGCCGCGCGCGTCGAGGAGCCCGCCCGCATCCCCGAGATCGTGCGCGAGGCCGTGCGCCACGCGACCGCGGCCCGTCCCGGACCCGTGTACATCGAGATCCCGACCGACGTGATGGGTGCGACCGTCGTCGACCCGGTCGACACGAGCACCGAAGGAAGGCGCGCGCGTCCCGGCGCGCCCGACCCGGCCGCGGTGGCCGCGGCCGCCGCACTCCTCGCCGACGCGACCTTTCCCCTGATCCTCGCCGGGCAGGGAGCGTCGGCCGCCGGCGCGAGCGAGGAGCTGCGTGCGCTCGCCGAGCACACCGGTGCGCTCGTGATGACCACCGCGGGGGCACGCGGCGTGTTTCCCGAGGACCACCCGCAGTCGGTGGGCATGACGTTCCCGTGGGGCACGCCCGCGCACCTCGACGCCGACGTGATCCTCGCGGTGGGGACGCAGCTCGGCGAGGCGACCCAGTACCTCGGCCCGCCGGCCTGGGCCGGGCCGCCCGCGCAACGGGTGATCCACCTCGACGCCGACGCCTCGGTCATCGGCGTCAACCGCGCGGTCGACATGGCGCTCGTGGCCGACGCGCGCGACGGCCTGGCCGCGCTCGCGGCCGCGTGCTCCGCCCGGGGTCCGGCGCGGCGTCCGAGCGACGTCGCGAGTGCCTACGCGCGGGACGCGCAGGCGTTCCGGGTGGCGGTGGCCGACTCCTACCTCGCGCCCGACGCGCCGGCGGTCCATCCCGGCCATCTCGCGGTCACGGTGGCCCGACACTTCGGCGACGACGCGATCGCCTGCTTCGACGGCGGCAACACCACGTTGTGGGCCCATCTCGCCCACGTCGCGCGTCGACCTCGGTCGCTGCTGTGGACGAGCCACTTCGGCCATCTCGGCACGGGCCTGCCGTACGCGATGGGGGCGAAGGTCGCCGCGCCCGACCGGCCCGTGTACCTCATCACCGGTGACGGTGCGTTCGGGTTCAACATGCAGGAGCTCGAGACCATGGCCCGCGAGGGCATCGCCGTCGTGGCCGTGGTCGCGTGCGACTTCGCGTGGGGCATGGAGGTCGTCCACATGCAGAAGGCCGCGGGGACCAACGCCGGCGTGCGCCACTCGCACGTCCGGTACGACGAGGTCGCCCGCGCGCTCGGATGCTTCGGGGCGCGCGTGCAGCGGCCCGGCGAGCTCGTTCGGGCGCTGGACGCCGCGATCGCTTCGGGCGGGCCGGCGGTGGTGCAGGTCGAGGTCGACCCGGGGGAGAACGAGCAGCCGCCCGGGCTCGACGACTTCGTGGCGATGTACGCCGCGACGAGCACCTGAGGCATGCCGTGCCTGGGGAGGGCCGGCGCGTCGGGGTCACGGGCGCGGCCGGGTTCGTGGGCCGGGCCC
Organism: Acidimicrobiia bacterium; assembly: GCA_041659105.1. GTDB lineage: Bacteria > Actinomycetota > Acidimicrobiia > IMCC26256 > PALSA-555 > CAIUKV01. The sequence goes on along the minus strand of JBAZYX010000047.1, from coordinate 3,060 downwards.
TCGTCGCGCGCCTGCGCGCCGCCGGGTGCGAGGTGGTGGCCCTCGACCTCGCGTCCACTGCCGACGGCGTGCTCGCCGCCGACGTCCGGCGGCCGGGACCCTGGCAGGACCGGCTCGCGGCGTGCGCGGCCGTCGTCCACACCGCCGCGCTCGTGTCGCAGCGGGCGACCCGGGACGAGGCCTGGGTCGCCAACGTCGTCGCCACGCGCCGGGTGATCGACGCGCTCGACCCGGGCACCCGCCTCGTGCACTTCTCGTCGGCGGCGGTGTACTCGCCGGACCGGCCGCCGATGGTCGGCGAGACCCATCCCGTGCGGCCCACCGGGCGGCCCTACGGCGACACGAAGATCGCGGCCGAACAGGTCGTGCTGGCTGCCCACGTCGCCGGTTCGGTCGACGCGGTCGTCCTGCGGCCCGGCGACGTGTACGGCCCCGGCTCACGCCCGTGGACCGAGATCCCGGTCGCCGCGCTCCGGGCCGGCCGCCTCGTCCTCCCGGCGCACGGACGCGGCCTGATCGACCCCGTGTACGTCGATGACCTCGTGGAGTGCGTGCTCGCCGCGATCGACGCCGCGGCTCCCGCGACGCGGGTCTACAACGTCGCCGGAGGCGCGCCGGTCAGCGCGGCGGAGTTCTTCGGCGAGTACAGCCGGCGTCTGGGGCTGCGTCCGCCGCGCACCGCGCCGACGGCCGTCGCCATGGTCGTCGCGGAGGGGATGGGTCGCGCCCAGCGACTGCGGGGCGTGCGGTCGGAGCTGGGTGCGGGGTCGATCGCGATGTTGGCCAAGACCGGTGGCCTCGCGATCGATCGGGTACGTCGTGAGCTCGACTGGGTGCCGCGCGTCGATCTCGCCGAAGGCATGCGCCGTACCTGCGACACGATCGCCGCGCGTCGGTAGCGCGCTACTTGTTGCGGCGGAAGAGGTTCAGCAGCAGGAGCAGCAGGACGGCGCCGATGACCGAGCCGATGATGCCGCTGGGCTCGAGCCGCAGCTCCTGCTCGAAGACGAGGCTGCCGATGATGCCCCCGACGAACGACCCGGCGATGCCGGTGACCAGTGCCTCGCCCCAGTTGACCTTGGTGTCGAACCCGCGCACGAGGAGCTGGGCCACCCACCCGATGGCCATGCCGAACACCAGCAGGAAGAAGAGCAGCGAGAACCAGGGCACGAAGTGCTCCTCCGGATCGGACCGGCGCGGGGGCGCGGCCGGCGAGTGCGGGGGAGCCTAGCGACGGCGGGGTCCACCGGCGCCGCTTCGGACGACGTTAGGGTTTCGCCGTTCTCCGAGGAGGTTGCCGTGACCACGATGTCCGAACGCGAAGCGGAGAGGCAGGTCTCCAAGCTGTGGTGGGTGTTCCTGCTCACCGGGATCCTCTGGTTCGTCATCTCGCTGATCGTGCTGCGGTTCGACGAGTCGTCGATCACCACGATCGGGGTGATCATCGGCGTCGTGTTCGCGATCGCGTGCGGCAACGAGTTCGCCACCATGGCGCTGGTGAAGACCTGGAAGTGGCTCCACGCGCTCCTCGGCGTGCTGTTCGCGCTCGGCGCGATCTGGGCGTTCTGGCAGCCGAAGGAGGCGTTCTGGGCCCTCGCGTCGGTGCTCGGCTTCCTGCTGGTCTTCAAGGGCAGCATCGACATCATCGAAGCGGTGATGACGAAGGACTACAACAACCTGTGGGGCCTCGGCCTCGCTGCCGGCATCATCGAGGTCCTGCTGGGCTTCTGGGCGTCGCAGCAGTACTACCCGGCGCGTGCTGCGCTGATCATCATCTGGGTCGGCTTCACGGCGCTGTTCCGCGGCATCGGTGAGATCGTCCTCGCGTTCCGAATCCGCTCCGAGCACAAGCACCTCGAAGCGGCGTAGCCACCCGCGCGGGTACGTGCCGACGGGGCATCGCGCCGCGCGGCGCCCGGGGTAGGGTCCGTCCGTGGACGGCGAGGAGCGGGGGGCTTCGGCGGGAGCGGTCGACGTGGCCGAGCGCGACGACGCGTCGCGCGCGCCGTCGACCACCGTGAGCTTCGCCGGCCGTCGCGAAGCGCTCACGGGCCGGATCCGCAGCCTCGGACGCTACGGATTCGCCCGCGCCTCCGAGGAGCCGTACCGGCGCCGGCCGGCCGACGTGCTGTGGCTGGTGCTGGGGTCGGTGCTGGTCGCGCTCACGGCCACGCACCACGGCGAACCCACGCGTTTCGAGAAGCAGCTCTTCGAGACGATCAACGACCTGCCGGACGCCCTCCAGGGACTGGGCAAGGCGCTCTACCAGCTCGGCACCCTGTGGGCGCTCGGCCTGATCGCGGTCGCCGCGCTGCTGGCCCGCCGCTGGCGGCTCACGCGCGCCCTGTTCCTGGCCGGTGTCCTCGCCTGGCTGGTGGGGCACATCCTGGCGTTGAGCATCGGCGGTGAGTCGTTCGGGGACATCGTCGACGCGACCGTCCGCGCCGACAGCACGCAGACGAACCCCTATCCGCTCATCCGCCTGGCGGTGATCACGGCGATCGTCGCGGCGGCCTCGCCCTACCTCAGTCGGCCCACTCGATGGCTGAGCTACCTGGCGGTCGTCGTCGTCGCCCCGGCCGCGATGTACCTGGGCGTCGCCTCCCCGATGGACATCGTGGGTGGCCTCGCCCTCGGCGTGGCCGCGGGCTCGCTCGTCCACCTGGTGTTCGGGTCGCCGGGCGGCCGGCCGACGGTTGAGCAGGTCGCGCTCGCGCTCGCGTCGTTGGGGGTCGAGGCCGACGCCGTGCGGCTCGCGCCGGTCCAGACGCTCGGACGGACGTTGATGTTCGCCGACGGCCCGGACGGCCCGTTGGTGGTGACCGTGCTCGGGCGCGACGAGCGCGACGCCCGGTTCGCCAACAAGGCGTGGCGCTTCCTCTTCTACCGCGACTCCGGTCCGACGCTGTTCCACTCCCGCCTCCAGGAGGTGGAGCACGAGGCGTTCATCCTCCTGCGCGCGCAGCGGGAGGGCGTGGCCACCCCCGAGTTCGTCGAGGTGGGCCAGGCCGGGGCCGACGCCGCGGTGCTCGTGACGCGGGAGGTGTCGGGGCGCGGCCC
>JBAZYX010000046.1:0-28207 GCA_041659105.1 Acidimicrobiia bacterium | reverse complement strand
GTCGGCGGTGGCCCACGGCCGCGGTACGAGACGTACGTCGCCTTGTTGCTGAACACCGCGGTCGACGTGGCCGCGATCGCCTCGAGCTTCGTCGGCCCCTGGAACAGCGCGCTGAGCGTGCCGACCATCATGGCGCCGGGGAACGGGTCCCACGGATAGGCACCGGAGTTCAGCCGCGCGTTCATGCGGACGCCCAGGAGCACGCCGTCGGCGTCGACCGCGATCTCCATCTCGGCCATCTCCTCACGGGCCTGGCCGCCGGCGGCGAGGTGCTCGATGCGGTCCTCGATCCACTTCACCGGGCGCCCGAGGTCGCGGCTGGCCACCGCGAGCGCGACGTCCTCGCGGAACAGGCCGTTCTTGAGCCCGAACCCACCGCCCACGTCCTCCGAGATCGTCCGGATGCTCTCCATCCCGATGCCCAGCTGCGGGCCCATCAGGAGCCGGATCATGTGGGGCGACTGGGTGGCGGTGTAGAAGGTGAGCTTCCCCTCGGCCGGATCCCAGCTGGCGATCGACCCGCGGGTCTCCATCGGCACCGGCTGGTGGCGGTGGACGTTCACCGTGGCGTTGATCACGCGATCGGCCTTGGCGAACACCGCGTCGACGTCACCGATGACCATCTCGCCGCTCAATGCGACGTTGTCGTCGTACTCCTCGAACAGCAGTGGCGCGTCGGCAGCGAGTGCGTCCTCGTACGTGACGACGGCATCGAGCATCTCGATGTCTTCCACGATCAGCTCGAGCGCGTCCTCGGCGATGGCGCGGCTCTCTGCGATCACCATCGCGATCGGGTCGCCCACGTAGCGCACCTTGTCGGTGCAGAGCGAGTAGAAGGACGGGCACTTGATGCCCGGCATCGCGTTCATGCCGATCGTCCCACCCGGGGTGCACGCGGTGGAGAGGCGGGCCATGTCCTCGCCCGTGTACACGGCGACCACGCCGGGCAGCTCACGGGCTTCGCTCACGTCGACCGACAGCAGCCGGCCGTGCGGCACGGTGCTGCGGAGGAACGCGGCGTGGACCATGCCGGGGAACGTGAAGTCGTCGATGTAGCGGCCCCGACCGGTGAGGATCCGCGGGTCCTCGGATCGCAGCACGCGGGCCCCGACACTGCGGGCGCCGATTGCCTGGGTCACAGCACTGCTCCTTCTTCGCGGGCGCGCTTGGCGGCCAGCAGCACGCCTTCGACGATGCTCTGGTAGCCGGTGCAGCGGCACAGGTTGCCCGACAGCTCTTCGCGCACGCGGGTCTCGTCGGCGTCGGGCTCCTCGCGCAGCAGCGCCAGGGTCGACATCACGAAGCCCGGCGTGCAGAAGCCGCACTGGAACGCGAACGACTCCATGAACGCCTGCTGCAGCGGGTGGAGCGTGTCGCCGTCGGCCAGGCCCTCGATGGTGGTCACCTCGGTGCCGCGCGCCTGTACGGCGAGCATCAGGCAGGAGCGCACCGGCTCGCCGTCGACGAGGACGGTGCACGCCCCGCACACGCCGTGCTCGCACCCCAGGTGCGTGCCGGTCAGTGCGAGCTGCTCGCGCAGGAAGTCGGCGAGGGTGGTGCGCGCCTCGGCCGTCCCCGAGCGGGACTCGCCGTTCACGGTGAATTCGATCGACTGTTCGGTCATGTCCACTGCTCCTCGGTCACGCCGACTCGCCGCGGGCGCGCGCCCCGGCGGTGGTCAGCGCTCGCCGGACGGTCACCGCGGCGAGATGGCTGCGGTAGGCGGCCGATCCGTGCACGTCGGAGGCCGGCCGGAGGCCGGCGATGGCGGTCTGGGCTGCGTCGGCGAAGGCCTCGGCGGTGGGCTCGGCGCCCACGAGCGCGGCCTCGGCCGCCCGAGCCCGGTACGGCACGTCGGCCACGCCCATGAGGGCGATGCGGCTGTCGGCGATCCGGCCGTCGGGGCCGAGCGCCATCGTGGTCGCAACGCCCACGAGCGCGAAGTCGCCGTGACGCCGGGCGACCTCGCGGAACGCGTACCCGGTTCCCGGGTCCTGGGCCGGGATCCGGAGCTCGACCAGGCACTCGTCGTCGTCCATCGCGGTCGTGAAGTGACCCTGGAAGAAGTCGGCGGCTGCGATCACGCGATCGCCCCGGGTGCTGCGGACGAGCACCTCGCCCTCGAGCGCGGCGACCACGCAGGGGATCTCGGCCGACGCGTCGGCGTGGGCGACGGTGCCGCCGACCGTGCCGCGCGTGCGGATGGCGGCGTGCCCGATGAACGGGAGCGCCTCCGCGAGCAACGGGAGCCGCTCACGGACGACGGCGGATCGCTCGGCCTGGCGCTCCCGGACGGTCGCGCCGAAGGTGATGGTGTCCCCACCGGAGTCGATGGAGTCGAGGCCGCCGACGCCGTTGATGTCCACCACCTGCGTCGGCTGGGCGAGGCGCATGGCGAGCAGGGGGATCAGGCTCTGCCCGCCGGCGAGCACCTTCCCCTCGTCACCGTGCTCCGTGAGCAGCGCGAGCACCTCGTCGAGCGTGCTGGGCGCGTTGTAAACGAATCGCGGCATCTTCAACCGCGTTCCCCCTTGTCGTGGCCGTCGCCTCCAGAAGACGAAGCGGCCCGACTCTATGCCATCGCGCTGGTCTAGGTTCCGGCCCGTGAAGGCCGCGTTGCTGCTCGGGGTGAACGAGCCCCTCGTGATCGAGACGCTGACCCCCGAGCCGTTGGGCCCGCACGACGTGCGCGTCCGGATCGACGCGAGCGGCGTCTGCCACTCCGACGTGAGCATCGCGACGGGGTACGTCCCGATGCCGCCGCCGGTGATCCTGGGCCACGAGGGCGCCGGGACGGTGCTCGAGGTGGGTGCGCAGGTCACGCGGGTCCGGGTCGGCGACCGGGTGATCACCTCGTTCGTCCCCGCGTGCGGCGCGTGCTGGTACTGCACCAACGACCAACCCCAGCTCTGTGAGCGGATGATCGACATCGCCCTGGCCCGGCACAGCCGTCGCGCCGACGGGACCGAGGTCTTCTCGATGAGTGGCCTCGGCACCTTCGCCGACGAGATGGTGAGCCACGAGTGGTCGCTCGTCGCGGTGGAGACGGACCTGCCCGCCGAGCAGCTCGCGCTCATCGGCTGCGGGGTGATGACCGGGGTGGGCGCGGTGTTGAACACCGCCGAGGTGCGGCCGGGCTCCACCGTCGCCGTCATCGGTCTCGGGGGCGTGGGCCAGGCGGTGGTGCAGGGCGCGCGCGTCGCCGGGGCCGCACGGGTCATCGCGATCGACCCCGTCGCGATGAAGCGCCGCACCGCCGCCGACCTCGGCGCGAGCGACCTCGTCGACCCTGCCGACGGCGATGTCGCGGAGCAGGTGCGAGCGCTCACCGGCGGGCGGGGGGCCGACTACGCGTTCGAGGTCGTCGGCCGGCCCGAGACCATGGTGCAGGCCCGCGACCTCACCCGGCCCGGTGGCACCGTCGTCATCGTCGGCATGCCCCGCTTCGACGCCACGGTCACCTTCCCCGCGTACTCGATGTTCCACGACGAGAAGGCCCTGCTCGGCAGCAACTTCGGCTCGGCCCACGTGCGCCGCGACTTCCCGCGCCTCGTCGCGCTGGTGGAGGGCGGATCGCTCGACCTCGCACACATGGTCACCCGGACCATCGCGCTCGATGGCGTGAACGATGCGTTTGCCGCGATGCTCGACGGCGAGGTCATCCGCAGCGTCATCGTCCCGACCGACAGGAGCTCGACATGACCAACGTGATGGAAGGCATTCGCGTGCTGGAGGTGGCGGAGCACACCTTCGTGCCGCTGGCAGGTGCCGTGCTCGCGACCTGGGGCGCGGACGTGATCAAGGTCGAGCACCCCGTCCGCGGCGACGCGATGCGCGGCATCGCGAGCAGCGGCGGCGTCAACGTCGGCAGCGGTGGCGTGCACATCCTGATGGAGCACGCGAACCGCGGGAAGCGCAGCCTGACGCTGGACCTCACCGACCCCGACGGCCTCGCGCTGCTCTACGAGCTCGCGAAGTCGTCCGACGTGTTCCTCACCAACAAGCTCCCGGCGGTGCAGGCGAAGCTGCACGTCACCCCCGACGAGATCCGGGCCCAGAACCCGAACATCGTCTACGTGCAGGGCAGCGGGTACGGCAGCCGCGGCCCCGACGTCGACGCCGGCGGCTACGACTCGCTGGGCTTCTGGGCCCGCTCCGGGGTCGCCGTGGCCACGACACCCCCCGAGCTCGAATACGTGCTCGGCCAGTCGGTCCCCGCATTCGGCGACTCGATCGGCGCGATGTTCATCGCCGGCGCGATCTCCACCGCGCTCCTCCACCGCGAGCGCACGGGCGAGGCCGTGTTCGTCGACACGTCGCTGCTCGCGTCGGGGATGTGGGCGCTGGGCGCGGGCATCGGTCTCTCGCTCCAGAGCGGCACGGCCTACTCCAACCCGCGCATGACCACCGCGCGGAACCCGCTCGTGGGCATGTACCGCACGTCCGACGACCGGTGGATCTCGCTGTGCATGCTCCAGGCGTTCCACTACTGGCCCGAGGCCGCCACCGTGCTCGGTCACCCCGAGTGGCTCGACGACCCCCGGTTCGCCACCGGCGATCTCCTGTTCCAGAACGGCGGCGTTGCGGCCGAGCTGGTCGCCGAGGCGTTCGCGGGCGAGACGTTCGCCACGTGGAAGGCGCGTCTCGCGACGATCAAGGGCCAGTGGGCGCCCGTGCAGAACACGCTCGACATCGCCGACGACCCGATGGTGGTGGCCAACGGGTTCATCGGGGACACCGCGACCGCCGACGGCACCCCGTTCCGGCTCGTCACGCCGCCCATGCAGTTCGACGGCAAGCCCGCGCCCGCGCTCCGTGCCCCCGAGTTCAACGAGCACGGCGACGAGATCCTGCAGTCCGAGCTCGGTGTCGACGACGAGACGCTCATCGACCTGAAGCTCCGCGGCGTCATCGCGTAGGCGAGCGCGTAGGCGAGGCGGAGGATCAGCCGATGACCGACAACGACGCGCTCCACGTCCCCGCACGCACGATTCCGGTGCCGACCTCGGTCAGCGAGGCGGCCCGGGCGGTGCTCGCGGCTGGCCCGTTCGCGGCGGAGGACTACCCCGCGGCGGACGACCTCGACGGATGGCGCACGCTGGCCGAGGCGTCGAACGGGATGATCGCGGCGATGTTCGGCGCGCGACTGGCCGACTTCGCCGCCGACGTCGAGGAGACCGCGGTCGAGGGCGTGCCCGTGTACGTCATCACCCCGGCCGACGTCCGGCCCGCGGCCGAGGGACGGGCGTACCTCGACGTCCACGGTGGCGCGCTGCACCTGGGCGCCGGCGTGGCCTGCCGGGCCATGGGTACCGACGCCGCCCGCCGCACCGGCCTGGCGACGTGGAGCGTCGACTACCGCATGCCTCCCGACCACCCCTACCCCGCCGCGCTGGACGACTGCCTCGCCGTCTACCGCGCGCTGCTGGAGCGGTACGACGCCACGGACATCGTCGTCGGGGGCCAGTCCGCGGGCGGGAACATCGCCGCCGCGTTGCTCCTGCGCGCCCGCGACGAGGGGCTCCCGCTCCCCGGTGCGGCGGTGCTGGTCACGCCCGAGGTCGACCTCACCGAGTCGGGCGACTCGTTCCGGACGAACCTCGGCGTCGACACCCTCCTCCTCCGGAGCCTGATGCCGGCCAACCTGCTCTACGCCGGCGGCCACGACCTCACCGATCCCTACCTGTCGCCGCTGTTCGGCGACTTCGCCAAGGGCTTCCCGCCCACCTTCCTCCAAACCGGCACGCGGGACCTGTTCCTGTCGAACGCCGTGCGCATGCACCGGGCGCTGCGCGCCGCGGGCGTCCCCGCCGAGCTCCACGTGTTCGAGGCGATGCCCCACGGCGGCTTCTTCGGCGCCCCCGAGGACGCGGAGATCGACGCCGAGGTCCAGCGCTTCGTCGACGCCCACCGGCGATAGGCAGCGCCCCGCCCGGTCCGTGCAAGATGCACGGCATGGATCCCACCGCCCTCGAGCAGTTCCAGATGTTCGACCAGGACATCCCCGGCCTCCTCGCCCACTGGGCCGCGGCCAAGCCCGACCACCCCGTGCTCGTCTGGTCGCCCCGTGACGGCGCCGGCCGCACGTGGACCTACGCCGAGCTCCTCACCGACGTGCACCGGCTGACCGCCGGCCTCGCCGCCCGCGGGATCGTCAAGGGCGACAAGGTGCTCATCCACTCGGAGAACTGTCCCGAGCTGGTGCTGGCCTGGCTCGCCTGCGCCACGCTCGGCGCCGTCGGCGTGACCACCAACACGAAGTCGGTGGGCGCGGAGATGACCTACTTCGCCGAGCACACCGGCGCGGTGGCCGCGATCACCCAGCCGCAGTACGCGGCGATGGTGGCCGAGGCCGCGCCCGCGCTGCGCTGGATCGCCGTGACCGTCGACAACAGCGGTGACGAACCCACGGCCGAGGAAGCGGCGCACGGCTTCGACGCCTTCGACGCGCTGTACGCGCCCGAGGCCGACTGGACCCCGCGCCCGGCCGAGCCGATGCTGCCGTTCGGGATCATGTTCACGTCGGGCACCACGAGCCGCCCGAAAGCCGTCGTGCACACGCACGCGAACGCCGTGTGGGCGAGCCGAACCGGCCCGCGCAACATCGACCTCACCACCGACGACACCTACATCGTCTTCCTGCCGTTCTTCCACGTGAACGCGCAGAGCTGGAGCTTCTTCTCGGTCCTCGGCGTGGGCGCCACCGCGATCCTCGTGCCGAAGTGGTCGCAGAGCCGGTTCTGGCCGGTGGTCGTCGAGCACGGCGTGACGCACACGTCGGTGATGCCGTTCGTGATCCCCACGCTGATGCACCCCGACAAGCCGGCGGAGCACACGCTGCGCGTCGGCGTGTTCGGCCTGATCGTGCCCGACCTCGACCGGATGACCGGCATCGCCATCTACGCCGCGTACGGCATGACCGAGACCGTCACCCACTCGATCACCGGCAAGCCGGCGGAGCTGCTCCCGGCCCGCTCGATGGGCCACGTCACCCCGGGGTACGAGATCGCGGTGGTCGACAAGGAGACCGGCGAGCTCTGCACCGACGGCCGCACCGGTGAGCTGTGGCTGCGCGCGACGCGCGGCATCCAGCTCTTCCTCGAGTACTACCGCAACGACGAGGCCAACGCGAAGGCGTTCGAGGACGGCTGGTTCAAGACCGGCGACATGGTGAAGCTGGGCGAGGGCGGCAACGTCTTCTACCAGGAGCGCGACAAGGACCTGCTCAAGGTCGGCGGCGAGAACGTGTCGGCCCGGGAGGTGGAGGACCTCGTCCTCTCGCACCCGGCCGTGCAGTCCGTGGCCGTGGTGGGCAAGAGCCACGAGTTCCTCGACGAGGTGCCCGTGGCGTTCGTGATCCCCGCGCCCGGCGACCACGACGAAGCCGCGGTCGAGGCCGAGGTCATCGCCACCTGCACCGAGCACCTCGCGGGGTTCAAGGTGCCGCGCGCCGTGTACTTCGTCGACGAGTTCCCCACCGGCACGCTCGACAAGATCCTCAAGAACAAGCTGCGCGAGATGGCCAACGAGCGGCCGACGGTCGGTTAGCGCGCGCCGCGCTCAGCCGACCGAGAAGTGCCCGAACCACACGGGGTTCCGCGTGGGATCGACGGTGAGCGTGTGGATCCGGCCGGACGCCAAGCGCGTTGCGTCGACGCCCTCGCCTTCCCCGCCGAGGTGGCCGGCCGAGCCCAGGTCGTCGACCTGTCCGGTGGCGAGGTCGACCCGGTAGAGCTCGTTGGTGTCGTCGGAGGTCGAGAGCCACACCGCGCCGTCGGCCACGTCGGCGCCCTGGACGCGGTCGAGGGTGCGACTCATCGCGAGCGGCGGTAGCGGCGTCCAGTCCTTGCGGACGTCGTAGCGCAGCAGCGCGTCGCCCCCGAAGCGGTCCATCGAGTACGCGATCATCGTCTTCGGGTCGACGGTGACGAACGAGTTCTCGTGCTGGGCCACGCTCAGCGCGTCGACGAACGCGAGCGTTCGCCGGTCGTACCGGGCCATGGCCTGGTCGCCGCGTTCGTAGCTCGGCTGCTCGAAGGGCACGTACACGTACCTGCCCACCACGTCGACGTCCCCGACGTGGTTGAACCCCTTGCGCCGCCACTCGATCGGGATCGGCCCCGGCTTCTCCACGACCACCTTCAGGTGCTCGTCCGTGCGCGCGAGCCACACGGTGCCCGACATGATCCACCCGCCCGGGATCCGCGCGACCCCCTGCTGGGCCGCCGAGGGCGCCGCTTCCTCCGTCACCAGCTGGGCCTGCGGTGCCGCCGACGCGGGCGCGGCGGCCGCCCCGACGAGCACCAGGACCGCGGCCAGACCGGCCGCCACCCGGCACCGGACGGATCCGCGGCGGGCCCGGATCCGCATCACGACTTCGCCGGCGGGCCCTTGGGGACGTCGCGGTAGGGGACGTTCTTGTCGAACGTGATCTCGCGCGGCATCCCCAGCACGCGCTCGCTGATGTTGTTGCGCGCCATCTCGGTGGTGCCGCCGCCGATGCACGCGGCCTGACGGTTCACGAACGCAGTCCCGAGGCCGAACGCGGGGTCGCCGCGTTCCGCGGCCGCGATCGCGGGACCCGCGATCTCGGTGGCGATCGTGGTGCGCCGCACCTGCGACGTCGCGGTCATGAGCCGCGCGACCGCCGCGATGTTGTCGGGAAACGCGCCGAGGGCCATGCCGTCGGCGATCCGACGCGAGAGCTCGCCGTGCACCCGCTGGAGCATGCGGGCCTCACCCAGCAGGTCTCGCACGACCGGCTCAACGATGCGGCCGTTGCGCCGCGCGAGGTCGAGCAGCGGGTCGACAGCATCCCGGGCGCCGCCGGTGGGCGGCCCGGCGACGTAGGGCGAGCCACCACCCATCGCGTTGCGCTCGTGGAACATCCACCGGATGCCGATCGTCCAGCCGTCGTCGACCTCGCCGACGCGGCACGAGTCGGGCACTCGGAGGTCGGTCATGAACTCCTGGCAGAACTCCCGCGACCCGTTGACCATCTCGATGCGCTGCAGCTCGAGCCCGGGCTGGCGGATCTCGATGATGAACACGCTGAGGCCGCGGTGCTTGGGCACGTCCCAGTTGGTGCGCACGAGGCAGAGTCCGTAGTCGGAGAAGTACGCGCCGCTGGTCCAGATCTTCGAGCCGTTGATGACCCACTCGTCGCCGTCGCGCACGGCGGTCGTGAGCGCGCCGGCGACGTCGGAGCCCCCGCTCGGCTCGGAGAGGAACTGCATCCAGATCTCGTCGCCCTTGAGCATGGCGGGGATGTGGCGCCGCTTCTGCTCCTCGGTGCCGAACTCGAGCAGCACGGCCGCGCAGGGCGAGAACGTCGGCACCTGGAGGATCGTCGGGAACTCGTAGCCGACGGTCTCCCGGTTGAAGGCCTGGAGGTGGGCGAGGGTGAGTCCGAGGCCGCCGTACTCGCGCGGGAAGCAGATCCCCGCGAAGCCGCCATCGAAGAGGCGCCGCTGGAGCGCCCGCGCGCGGGCGATGAACTCGACCTCCTCGGACTCGCTCATGCTCCGGTAGAACCCGAGGGGCGGTCCCGGCTCCAGGTTCGCGGCCAGCCAGTCCCGCGCGCGCAGCCGGAACGACTCGACGCTCTCCAACTCCCCACCGTCCACCGTCGCTCCTGCCGCGGCCCCGGAAGTCATGCCGCCCGCTCCTGGAGCGTGGTGATGCGCTGGCGGTGATCGGCCGGCGTGCCGTGCAGCACGCGGTTCACCGTGACCCGGCGCAGGTACAGGTGGATGTCGTGGTCATAGGTGACGCCGATGCCGCCGTGCATCTGCACGCAGTCCTGCACGAGCTCCACGACGTAGTCGCCGATGTACGCGGCCGCGACGCTCACGACCTCGGGTGCGTCCGCGGCGTCGTGCTGCACGGCCCGTGCCGCCGCCGCCGCGATGGCGTGGCCCGCCTCCAGCCACGTCTTCATGTCGGCGAACCGGTGCTTGATCTCCTGGTACGACGCGAGCGGCCGTCCGAACGAGTAGCGGTCGAAGGCCCACTCCAGCGTGAAGTCGAGCACGGTCTCGGCGGCCCCCACCGACTCGGCGGCCTGGATCACCAGCGCGAGCTCGAGCTGCCGCTCGACGTCGGCATCCGCCGCGCCGACAACGCCGACCGCCGCCGCGGCGGGCACCTGCACCCCGGCCAGCTCCACGCGGGCGAAGCGCCGGGTGAGGTCGAGGCTCTCGAGCGGCGCGATCGCCACGCCACGCGCGTCGGGCGCCACGAGGAACTGCGCCAACCCCGCGTCGGTGCGCGCGGTCACGAGCAGGAGATCGGCCTGCGCGGCCGCCTCCACGGGCTCCTGCACTCCGTCGAGGACGAACCCGCCGGCGGCGGCCCGGGCCGACACACCGGTCGCGATCCCCCCGTCGGCGGTCGGCGCACCCACGCACCACGCGGCGATCGTGCTGCCGTCGAGCAGACCGGGCAGCACCTCGCGCTGTTGCGCCTCGGACCCCGCGCGCGCGACGGCGGCGGCGACCACGTTCACCGGCAGCAGCGGTCCGGGGGCCACGTGGCGGCCGAACGCGTCGGCGACGATCGTGAGGTCGAGCAGTCCTGCACCGCTCACGGAGCCGCCCCCGAGCTCCTCGGGGACGAGCAGGGAGGTCCAGCCCAGCTCCGCGCCTTCGCGCCAGCTGCCCCGCTCGAAGCCGTCGGGCGAGTACCGGAACTCCCGGACCGCGGCGATCGGGCTCCGCGCGCCGAGGAACCGCCGGGTGGTCTCCCCGAACAGCTCCTGGTCCTCGCTCAGCGTGAGCTCCACCGGGTTCTCCTTGCGCGTTGCGGACGTCCTCGCATCCTGGCGGACCGCCGGGAAGGAGCGCAACGCGGGCCCCGGTGCCCGGCGACCCGCCTGTCGTAGATTGCGCCCCATGACCGATCTCATTGCCGACCGCCTGGCCCTGCGCGACCTCGTCGAGGCCTACGCCCGCGCCGCCGACACCCGCGACGCTGCCCTCGTGCGTGCGTGCTTCGTCGACGGCGGGACCCTCACCGTCCACTGGCTCGGCCGCGACCCGTCGACGATGGTGATGCCCGGCGACGCCGAGCGGATCCCCCAGGGGCTGGCGCGCTACGACCGGACGATGCACTTCGTGGGCAACCACCACGCCCGGATCGACGGTGATCACGCCACCGGCGAGGCCTACTGCTTCGCCCACCACGTCACCGGGACCGACGACCACATCATGGCGATCCGCTACGAGGACACGTACCGGCGCGACGCCCGCACGTGGAGGTTCGCCGAGCGGAACCTGCGACTCGAGTGGACCCAGGACACCACCATCTCCCGCTGATCCCACCTTGGTCCCGCACCCGACGCTCGCTACGCTCCGGCACCATGGCCATGCCGACGGACATCGGGATCATCGACCTCATGCTCGGGTTCCCGCACACGAGCATCGAGGAGAAGCGGGCGACGTACGACTTCTTCCGCCCCCTGCTCAAGGACGAGCAGAGCGCGAAGGACTTCGAGTTCCCCGCCGAGTACATGTTCAAGGGCGTGCCCGACGTCGTGGACCCCGGCACCGACGTCGTGGGGTGGGTCCTCGACAAGATGGACGCGTTCGGCATCGAGGTTGCGATGACCGGGCTGAACCCCCGCGGCATCGAGGCCCGCGAACGCCACCCCGACCGCTTCGTGCTCAACCTCTCCGTCAACCCGAACGAGGGCATGGAGGCGATCCGCAAGATCACGCGCGCCAAGGACGAGCACGGCATCGTCTCGGTGAGCTGCTTCCCCTGTGGGCAGGTGCCGCAGGTCGACATCGACAGCCCGCTGATGTACCCGATCTACATGCGCTGCGTGGAGCTCGACCTGCCGATGTGCGTGAACGCGGGCATCGTCGGCCCTCGCATGCCGAGCTCGCCCCAGGAGGTGATGCGCCTCGACCGGGTCTGCTACGACTTCCCCGAGCTCACGCTGTGCACGATGCACGGCTGCGAGCCGTGGACGGCGCTCGCGGTGAAGCTGATGTTGAAGTGGCCGGGCCTGCACTACATGACGAGTGCGTTCGCGCCCAAGCACTACCCGAAGGACATCATCGCCTACGCCAACACGCGCGGGGCCGACAAGATCATGTACTGCGGGTACTTCCCGGCCGGCCTCACGCTCGAGCGCCAGTTCGCCGATCTCCCGAACGTGCCGTTCAAGGACGAGGTGTGGCCGAAGTTCCTGCGGGAGAACGCGCTCCGGGTGTTCAAGATCGCCGAGGCCACCGGCCGCTGACCGGACCCGGGCTGCGGCGCCGGGTCGACCACGGACTCCACGAGCTGAGGTTGGGACTGCTGTGACGACACCGATCGACTTCCGCATGTTCGACTGCGACCACCACTACTACGAGCCGCCCGAGGCGTTCACGCAGCACCTCGACAAGAAGATGCGGCGGCGGGCGGTCAACTTCGTCGACCTCAACGGACGCGCGAGCCTGCTCGTCGCGGAGAAGGTCAACCGGTTCGTCCCCAACCCGACCTTCGACCCCATCGCCAAGCCCGGTTCGCTCTACGACTACTACCGCGGCACGAGCGGCGGCGACGTGCGGGCCGCCTTCGGGGAGCTCGAACCGATCGCCGACCACCCCGAGTACCGCGAGCGCGACGCCCGGTTGCGGGTGATGGACGAGCAGGGCGTCGAGGGCTGCTTCCTCTTCCCCACGTTGGGGGTGGGGCTCGAGGAGGCGCTCATCGGGGATCCCGAGGCGATCCACGCCACGTTCCACGCGCTCAACGAGTGGGTGCACGACGTGTGGGGGTTCGCGTACGACGAGCGCATCTTCGGCGCCGCGGTCGTCTCGTTCGCCGACCCCGACCGCGCCGTGGCCGAGCTCGAGTGGGCGCTCGACCGCGACCTGCGGATCGTGTGCCTCCGGCCCGCGCCGGCCCCGACCACGCAGGGGAGCATCCTGCCGAGCGACCCCGTGTTCGACCGGTTCTGGGCCCTCGCGGCCGAGGCCGGGATCACCATCGGCTACCACTCGGGTGACAGCGGGCAGGGCTACATCCCGCGCCGCTGGGGCGCGCCCGTCACGCACGAAGCCTTCGGCCTCGGCGCGCTGCACCTGCTCATGTGCACCGACCGGCCCATCTTCGAGGCGATGTGCGTGCTGCTCGCCGGCGGGGTCATGGCGCGCCACCCCGGCCTGCGGTTCGCCTCGGTCGAGTCGGGCTCGGAGTGGGTGCCGAACCTGTTCAAGAAGACGGCGAAGATCTACAAGCAGCAGCCGCACGCGTTCGCCGAGCACCCCCACGAGACCCTCCGGCGCCAGCTCTTCGTGTCGCCGCACTTCGAGGAGGACAAGCGCGCGGTGGCCGATCTCCTCGGCGTGGACCACGTGCTCATGGGCTCCGACTGGCCCCACGCGGAGGGACTGCGCGAGCCGGCCGACTACGCCGCCGAGCTCGACACCGACGGGTTCGGTGACGACGAGAAGCGCCTGGTGATGCGCGAGAACGGCCTGCGCCTGAGCCGTCGCGCGCCCGCGAGCACATGAGGAGGCGGCCATGACCCCGCGGACGTACAGCGACTCCATCCTGATCTCCCGATCGCCCGAAGCCGTGTACGAGATGGTGTCCGACGTGACCCGCATGGGCGAGTGGAGCCCCGTGTGCAAGGCCTGCTGGTGGGAGGAGGGCGACGGCCCGACCGTCGGCGCCCACTTCACCGGGCGCAACGAGCTGCCCGATCGCACGTGGGAGACCCGCTCGGTCGTCGTCGCCGCCGACCGGGGCCGTGAGTTCGCGTTCGCGGTCGAGGCCACCGGGACCCGCTGGGGGTACACGTTCGCGCCGGTCGCCGAGGGCACCGAGGTCACCGAGTCGTGGGAGTTCACCCCCGAGGGGGAGGCGGTGTTCGCACAGCGGTTCGGCGACGATGCCGAGGCCCAGATCGACGTCCGCTACGAGACCGCACGCACGGGCATCGCCGAGACGCTCGCCGCGATCAGGCGCGTGGCCGAGTCGGGCTGAGCCGGACCGTCGCGATGCGTCCCGACGATCCGCACCTCGGACCGACGTCGATCACGATCGGCTGCGTCAACTTCGAAGCCGTGTGCAGCGACAAGCCCGCGACGCTCGCCAAGCTCCTCGCCGAGATGGCCACTGCCCGGGACGCGGGCTGCGACCTGGTGATCTTCCCGGAGCTGGCGCTCGACTCCTGGGGCGCGTGCAACGACTGCGCGGCGGAGCACCGCCCGTGCGCGTGGCACCGGGCGCAGGCCGAGCTCGCCGACGGTCCGTCCTGCCAGGCGGTGATCGCAGCGGCCGCGACCCTCGGCATCCACGTGATCTACGGATTCGAGGAAGCCGCCCCCGCCGATGCCTCCGTCCTCTACAACTCGGCCAACGTGGTCGCGCCGGGCCGTCTCGTCGGCACGTACCGGAAGCTGCACCTGGGCATCCCGCTCGAGACCGACCGGTTCACGCCCGGCGACGCGCTGCCGGTCTTCGACACCGACCTCGGTCCGATCGGGATCTCGATCTGCTACGACTTCTACAACAACCCGGAGCTGTGCCGCGTCCTCGCGCTCAAGGGCGCGCGCCTCCTGGTGAACCCGACCGGGCGATCGGACCTCCCTCGTGCGCGCGAGCACCTCGCGCAGTGCACGCTGGTCCGCGCCCACGAGAACCTGGTCTTCGCCGCGTCCGCCAACCGGGTGGGCGCCAGCCACGGCCCGCCCACGTGGGCCGGTGGCAGCGTGATCGCCGCACCGCGGTTCCCCGGCTTCCCGGTCGTGCTCGCCCAGGCCGGCACCGACGAGGAGCTGATCACCGCCGAGCTCGACTTCACCGAGCTCGCCCGGTGGTACGACCTGCTGCCCTGGCGGGAGTGGCGCCTCGGCCCCCAACTGCCGATCACCCGGCTCGTCGCCGACGAGCTGGCGGCCCTGGCCGAACCGGTCACGGCTCGGGGAACCGCTCCCCCACCAGCTCCTCGCTGAGCGCCCACAGGCGGCGGGCCGCATCGGGGTCGGTGGCGTAGGCCTGGGCCTGGGCGAGCGCGCAGTCGGCGAGGTAGCGGCCGCCCTCGGACTCGAGCCCCGGCGCGGTCGCGGCCCACACCGACGTCGCCGCACCGACGTCCACGCCGACCCGCGGCGGGAGCCCGCCCCCGCCCGGCGCGGCCGTCGCCCGGGCCATCAGGTCCTCCAGGTCCTCGCGGGTGAAGTGCCGGCCGAGGTCGGTGGCGACCATGCCGGGGTGGACCGCGTACGCGTGGACGCCGAGCGGGCCGCAGCGCCGCTCCAGCTCGACCGCGTGGAGGATGTTGGCCGTCTTCGACTGGCCGTACGCGTCCATCTTCGAGAACGGCGTGTGCGCGAAGTTCGGGTCGTCCCAGTGGATGTCGGACGCGGCGTGGCCGGCCGAGGTGAGCAGCACGATGCGCGCCGGCGCGCTCGCCGTCACCAGCGGGAGGAGACGGCCCACGAGCACGAAGTGGCCGAGGTGGTTGGTCCCGAGGTGCATCTCGAACCCGTCGTCGGTGAGCCCGAAGGGCATCGCCATCACCCCGGCGTTCGCGATGAGCACGTCGAGGCGGTCGTGCGCGGCGACGAAGCGGTCGGTGAAGGCGCGCACGCTCGCGAGCGAGCCGAGCTCCAGCACCTCGAACGACACGTCCGCGCCGGGGACGGCCTCCCGCAGCTCGGCCTCCGCGGCCGCACCCTTCTCGGCGGAGCGCGCGGTGACGACCACCGATGCACCCGCGGCCGCGAGGGCTCGCGCGGTCTCCTTGCCGATGCCCGTCGTCCCGCCGGTGACGAGCACGCTCCGACCCGTGAGGTCGATGCCCGCGAGGACGTCGGTCGTCGTGGTGGTGGGTGCGTCGGTCACGGGCCCACATTGGCCCGGGGCGCCCGCCGCGCGCCAAGCCCCGGGCCGTACTTGACCCGGTCGGGGCGCCGGTCCCTATGGTGGGTCCTGACCTGGAGGTCCCTGCGTGAGCTACGACGTCGTCATCCGCAACGGGTTCGTGGTCGACGGTTCCGGGCTCGGTGCGTACCGCGCCGACGTCGCCGTGACCGGTGACCGCATCGCCGCGATCGGCCGGATCCCCGGGAAGGGGACGGTCGACGTCGACGCCGACGGGCTCGTGGTCACGCCGGGCTTCATCGACGTGCACACGCACTTCGACGCCCAGATCTTCTGGGACGCGCCGGGCACCAACTCCTGCTGGCACGGCGTGACCACCGCGGTGATGGGCAACTGCGGGTTCACCCTCGCGCCGGCTTCGGCCGACGAGGCGATGCTCGTGGTGCGCAACCTCGAGCGGGCCGAGGACATCTCGGGGGTCGCCCTCGCCGCGGGCATCGAGTGGAGCTGGACCACCTACCCCGAGTTCCTCGACACCGTCGACCGGCTGCCGAAGGGCATCAACTACGCCTCGCTCCTGGGCCACTCGGCGCTGCGCACCCACGTGATGGGCCAGCGCGCCTTCGAGGAGGAGGCGAACGACGACGACCTCCGCGAGATGGCCGCGCAGCTGCGCGAGGGACTCGAAGCCGGCGCCGTCGGGTTCTCCACCTCGCGCACCGTGCACCACCAGACGTCCGACGACCGTCCGGTCGCGTCGCGCCTCGCGGCCTGGAGCGAGGTCGACCAGCTCGTGCGGGTCGTGGGTGACGTCGGCGGGGGCGCGTTCCAGTTCGTCGAGGACGCGCCGCTCGGCGAGCTGGCCGACGCGCGTCGCGACCAGCTCATCGCGCTCGCGGCCGAGACCGGCGTGCCGTTCATGATGGCGGCGATGCGCGCCCCGGCGATGCGCACGCTCGACCTCGCCGCCGCCGCCGGCGCGCGCTTCGTGGGCGTGGCCCACCCGCGCGGCATCGGCGCCATGTCGTCGTTCCGAACCCAGCTGCCGTTCGACCGCCTTCCGGTGTGGAAGGAGCTCCGGGCGCTGCCGGTCGACGAGCAGCTCCGGCAGCTGCACAAGCCCGAGGTCGTCGCCGAGCTGGTGCGCGCCGCCAACGAGTCGACCTACGGGGAGGCGTTCGGTGGCGAGGCCCGCCCGCCCGAGTTCGACCGCATGCGCGTGCTCGACGCCCCGGTGCCGCCGAACCCCACCGTCGCCGAGGTGGCGCGGGCGCGGGGCGTCGACCCGGTCGAGTGCATGATCCAGCTCGCGGTCGAGACCGACCTCGACCAGTTCTTCGTGCAGACGTTCTCGCCGTTCGACCACGAGGAAGCGGCCCAGGTGCTGCGGCACCGGCACGTGGTGATGGGGTTCTCCGACTCCGGCGCGCACGTGAGCCAGATGTCCGACGCGTCGATCCAGACCCACATGCTGGCGCACTGGGTGCGCGACTGCGGCGAGTTCACGCTCGAGGAGGCCGTGCGCATGATGACCCTGGCGCCGGCCCGTGCGTGGGGGTTCCACGACCGCGGCATGATCCGGGAGGGCCTGGTCGCCGACCTCAACGTGATCGATCCCGCGACGGTCGCGCCGGCCATGCCCACGGTCGTGCACGACCTCCCGGGCGGCGAGACGCGGATCTCGCAGAAGGCCACCGGCATCGCGGCCACGCTGGTGGGCGGCCGGGTGACGGTCCGCGACGGCGAGCACACGGGCGACTTCCCCGGCGCGCTGATCCGGAGTCACGCGCCGCAGCGCTGAGCCGCCGCGCTGCGCCGCCGCGCCGCGGCCGGCCGGGTCAGGGAGCGACGACGGTGTGCAGGAGCCCGAACGCGGCGTCGACCCACCGGTGCGGGTCACCCGGGGCGCCGCGCCCGATCCAGCGGGTGAACGCGTGGTCCAGCACCGTCTGGCCGATCGTGGCCGCGAGCACGTCGCTCTCGTCGGGCGTCCGCCGGCGGGCGCGGCGGGCCAGCGTCGCCGCCAGCTGCTCCCGGAAGAGGGTCAATCCCTCGAGGTAGCGGCCCTGCAACGTGGCGCTCGAGCCCATCGCCCGATGGAAGAGCACGTGCACGCGGACCTCGTCGGCCGTGAGCGGTGGCTGCTCGAGGAACGCGCGCCGGATCGCCTCGACGGGCGGAACGCCACGCGGCTGGCGGGCGAGGTCGTCGAGGAAGCCGGTGACGTCCATGTGGCGGGCGAAGAGCACGTCCTCCTTGCTCGCGAAGTAGCGGAAGAACGTCCGCACGGAGACGCCGGCCTCCTCGACGATGTCGTCGACGCTCGTGGCCTCGTAGCCGCGCTCGGCGAACAGCCGGACCGCGGCGGCGTGCAGCTCGTGGCGCGTCCGGAGCTTGTTGCGCTCGCGACGGCCGGCGTCGGGAGCGACCTCGCTCTCGGGGGCGTCGCGGAGCGGGAACATCGCGGCAGCTCGCCCGATGCCCGGTCAGAGCCGCGCGAGATCGAAGTCGAAGAGCCGCACGGCGTTGTCGCGCAGGATGGCATCGCGGTCGGCGTCGTTCACCCCGTCGAACTGCGCGGCGACGGCGGCGAGCGAATGCGGCCAGGTCCCTTCGGGGTGGGGGTAGTCGTTGCCCCACACGAGGCACTCGACCCCGGTCACGTCGCGGTTGCGGATCGCGACGGGATCCACCATGAACGCGGCGTGGCACTGCCGGCGGATGAACTCGCTCGGCCGCGCCGAGAGTCGCTTCTTCGAGTATGCGGCGTGGTCCTCGTAGACCTCGTCGGCCTGGGTCATCACCCAGCCGAGCCACGACGCGCCGGTCTCGACCGCGACGATCTGCAGCTCGGGGAAGCGGTCGAGCACGCCACCGGCGGCAAGGCTCAGGAGCACCCGCGGGCCGTCCATCTGCGCGGCGAGGACGTAGTTGAGGACCGCCGCGCCCGGCCCGCGCATCTGCCGGGGCTCGTAGCCCGTGCCCGAGTGGAACGTCAGCGGGAGCCCGAGCTCCGTCGCGCAGGCCCAGAACGGGTCGTACACGGCGGAGTTGTAGATCGCCTGCTCCACTCGGGACGGCAGCGACAACGCCCGGAACCCGAGCGCGGCGGTCCGCTGGGCCTCGGCGATGCCGGCGTCGACGTCGGCGACCGGGATCATCGCGACCGGGAGCGTGCGGTACGCGCCCGAGAGCGCCTCGTGGGCCCAGTCGTTGTACGCGCGCGCGATGGCGAGCTGGAGCTCGGGGTCACCCGTGAACGCCGTCTGGAGCGCCCAGTTCGGGTACACGACCTCGGCGATCACGCCGTCGTTCGCCTGGTCGGTGCGCCGCGTCTCGAGGTCGGTGCCGCCCACCTTGGCGACCAGGAGCTGGTCGGCCGACATGAGCTTGCGCGGGTCGAGCCCCTCGGCCTCGAGCACGCGCCACCCGCCGGATTCGACGATGCGCGGGACGCGGTCCCGGAAGCGGGCGTCGACGCGCTCGGCGTAGAGCTCGATCGGTTCCGTGACGTGCGAGTCGACGGAGACGAAGCCGGTCACGACCCACCCCCCGGGGACCGGGGCCGGAAGACCGGGAGCGCGACGCCCTCGCCCGCGGGATCGAAGTGGACCTCGACCGCCAGCCCGACGGCGAGGTCGTCGCGCTCGACGTCGGTGACGCGCGAGAGGATGCGCACCACCCCGGAGGTCGCGTCGAGCTCCACGACCGTGGTGTTGTACGCACCGAGGGCCGCGAGCGCGGGCACGATCGGGCGCTCCACCCACGTGTACGAGTAGACGGTGCCATGGCCCGAGTGGGGCTCCCAGCTCCAGTCGAGCGAGCTGCACACGTAGCAGACCTCGGTCGGCGGATGACGGTCCACACCACACGCCGAGCACCGCTGGACCACCAGCTCGCCGCGGCCCGCGGCCGTCCAGTACCCCTCGGTCGTCGCGTCGGGGCGGGGCCCCGGGAGCCCCGGCATCTGCTCGCTCATCCCTGCCCGCTCTCGGCCCTTCGGGCCGGGCCGCTCGGGCCCCGCTCGCTGCTCTGCCGGACCGTCCCCGGCACCGGACGCTCGCTCACGTCGCATCTCCCGTCAGGATCATGCCGCTGGTCGGCGACGGCCCGGCCCCACCGACGACGAGGACGTTGGTGGCACCCGGGACCTGGTTGACGGCGGTGCCGCGGATCTGACGCACCGCCTCGTTCACGTGGCTCATCCCGTGGGTGTACGCCTCGGCGAGGTTGCCCCCGTGCGGGTTCACCGGCAGCGGGCCGTCGAGGCCGAGGTTGCCGTCCTCCACGTAGGGCCCGCCCTCGCCCTTCGGGCAGAACCCGAAGTCCTCGAGGCTCATGATCACCATCGCGGTGAAGTGGTCGTACACCATCGCCACGTCCATGTCGGAGAGCCCCATCCGCGCGAGCCGGTACAGCTCCGCCGAAACGGCGCGCTGCCCGCTCGACGCGAAGTCCTCGTCGGGCTGGTTGTAGAAGCTCATCAGCGCGTTGCCGAACCGGAACGGCGCACCCACGCCCGCGGCTGCGATGTACGCCGGCGGGTTGGGGCCGTCCTGCGCCCGCTCGGCCGACGTGATCACCACCGCGCAGCCGTAGTCGGTCTCCATGCAGAAGTCGAAGAGCCGCAACGGGTCCGCGATCATCTGGCTCGCGTGGTGGTCCTCGATGGTGATCGGGGTGCGGAACCGCGCCTGCGGGTTGTTCACGGCCATCTCGCGCGCGTGCATCGTGACGTGCGCGAGCTGCTCGGTCGTCGTGCCGTAGAGGTGCATGTGCCGACGCGCCGCGAGCGCGAACATCTGTCCCGGCGCCTGGAGGCCATACGGCACGCTGAACTGGAACGGCCCGCCGATGGCCGGGATCCCCTGGCCCATCTGACCGAAGGCCTGGCCATAGCGGGCCCCGGGCTCCATCGTCATGACCTTGTGCACGACCACGTAGTCGGCCTGGCCGGTGGCCACCGCCATCGCCGCGTTCTGGAACGCGCCGCACATCGACGCGCCGCCGCCGCCCCAGGTCTGCGCGGTGTAGCGGAGCCGCTTCGCGCCGAACGCCTCGAACAGCTCCGGCGGGTCGATCGGTGTGTAGTACGAGCTGTACCCGTCGACGTCCTGCGGGGAGATCCCCGCGTCGGCGCACGCAGCGGTGATCGCCTCGATCACCAGCCGGAGGTGCCCCTTCTCCGCGTGCTCGCCCCGTCTGCCGAAGGGGACGTGGCCGTAGCCCACGATCGCGGCCTGGTTGCGGAGATCGATCATGCGTCCGTCCTCGGGGTCAGCTCGGCCAGCACCGCGTCGGTGTGCTGGCCACACAGGGGGGCGTCGCCCAACACCGAGCGACTGCGCGAGAAAGCGGTGAGCGCGGTGAGCCGCGGGTACTCGTCGAGCGTGGCGTGCATCCCCGTGGTGACGAAGCCGTGCTCGACCCCGAACGGGCCGAGCATCGCGGTGCGCTCGAAGCCGTCGGGCGCCACCGCGACGCAGGTGATCCCGTCGGCGACGAGGCGCAACTGCCAGTCGCTCGCGGGCGCGGTGCGGAACGCCGCCGCGAGGCGCTCGTCCACGTCGGCGCGCTCGACGTCGACGCCCGTGTGCGCGCCGAGGGCCCGGCACGCCTCGGGATCGGTGACCGCGAGCATCACCCAGCCGTCGGCCGTCTCGTAGAGGCGGTGCAGCGGCCCGAGCCCGAGGAGCTCGTCGTCCGGCGCGGGGGTCGGCGGTCCCCAGTCCGAGACCACGTTGGTGTCGGCGAGGGCAAGGGCCATCGTCGAGAGCATCGAGGTGCGCAGGACGTTGCCCCCGCCGTGGCGCACGTGCCCGAGCACGCCCAGGAGCATGGCGGTGGCCACCCCGACCGCCGAGAACCCGTCGGCGTTGGCACCGCCCATCGCACCGGATGACAGTCGGATCGCCGTGTGCTTGACCTCGAGCAGCGTGAGGTCGGGACCGCTCGGGACCGCACCGGCTCCCCCGACGTTGCGGATCGCGAGGCCCGACGCGGCGCCCATCGTGGGGGCGAACGCGGGCTTGCGGCCGAACGGAGGTCCGTCGCCGTAGCCGGGAGCGCTCACGTAGACGAGGTCGGGGTTGACGGCCAACAGGTCGTCGGCCGTGCAGCCGATGCGCTCGACGACCCCGGCCCGGAACCCCTGGAGGACGACGTCGGCCCGGCGGACGAGCTCGGTCAGCGCGGCCCGGCCCTCGGTCGACGCGAGGTCGAGGACGACCGACTCCTTGCCGTGGAGCGCCTTCACCCCGGCCAGCTCCGGGAACGGGACCAGGTTGCGGATCGGGTCGCCGTCCGGTGCCTCGATCTTGATCACCCGGGCGCCCTGCTCCGCGAGCAGCGTCGCTCCGAACGGCGCCGCGAAGAACGTGCCGAGCTCGAGCACGGTGACCCCGGCGAGCGCCGGCGCGTCGTCCACCGCCGCACCGTCACCGTCCGGCGCCGCGACCGGCTCCTCCACCACGCGCGCCGCACGGTCGTTGCCGGCACCGAGTGCGGGCGGAGGTTGCAGCTCGAGCGCGGGCCACGCCCGCGACAGCGCGAGCGCGCCGGGGACCCGTGCACCCGATGGGCTCGTGAGCACGCGACCGTCGGCCACCAGCTGCGGATGGTCGAGGGCGGCGGGGCCGGCCCGGTACTGATCGGCCCACACGTCCGGGTCGGCCGCGAAGACCTCCATCCACTCGGCCACCGTGCGGCTCCGCACCGCGGCGAGGAGCCGCTCCCAGAACACCACGCGCACCTGCGGATCCTCCGCGAGCGGCGCGTCGCGCACCGCGGGATCGTCGGGGTCGAGCCCGCACGCGCGCAAGAACGCGAACCAGAGCCGGTCGGTGGTCTGGGAGAACTGGAGCCACTCACCGTCGGCGGAGAGGGCGACGAGGAGGCGGTAGGCGAACGGCGTGGCCGGCACGAGGGGCTCGAGGTCGTACGCCGAGCCCATCTCGAACGCCTGGGAGTACCGGTCCGCGAGCACGTGCAGCAGCCAGATCCAGGTGTCGAACGCGAGCAGGCCCTGCGCGAGCGTCGCCGACACCCGCTGGCCCCACCCGCTGCGCTCGCGCTCCACCAGCGCGCCCAGGATCCCGTGCAGCGCCAGGTGCGCGGCACTCACCGAGCAGTACGGGGCGCTCACGAACGCGGGTCCCGGGCGCTGGGTCAACGTCGAGGACGACGAGCACCCGCCCATCACCGCCATCACGACCGACTCCCAGCCCTCGAGCGACGCGTACGGCGAGTCGTCACCGAAGGCGCTGATCCGCGCGTGCACGAGCCGCGGGTTCGCGGCGCAGAGGTCGTCGGCCGCGAGGTCGAGGCGCGCGGCCACCCCGGTCCCCCACCCGTCGACGAACACGTCGCTGCGCGCGATCAGCGCGCGCACGCGGGCGCGGTCGTCCTCCTGGGTGAGATCGACGCACAGGCTGTGCTGCCCGCGCGCCCAGAGCTCCCACGCCGCGTGCGTCCGCAGCCGCGAACCGCCCGGCGGCTCGAGCAGCCAGACCTCGGCGCCGGCGTCGGCGAGGACCTGTCCGACCACCGCGGCAGGGAGCGCGTTCGCCGTGGTGACCACCCGGAAGCCCGCCAACGGCGGCATCGATTCCTCGTGCACGGGCGGCATTGCAGCATTCTGCCAGTCGAGTGTCAATTTCTGGCCGACGGGCCGGGGCCCGGGTTACGGTGCCGAGGGCGCAGCGCAGACCGGGGGAACCGTGAACGAGAAGGTCGCATTCGTCACCGGCGCGAGCCGCGGGATCGGCAAGGGGATCGCCCTCGAGCTGGCCGAAGCGGGGTACGACGTCGCGCTCACCGCGCGCACCGTGCACGACGGCGACGCCCACGAGCACAGCTCGACGCTGAAGCGGTCCGACACCAGCCCGCTCCCCGGCTCGCTCGACGCCACCGCCGAGCTCGTGCGGGCGAGCGGACGCCGGTGCCTCACGGTGCCCGCCGACCTCCTCGACCATCCGTCACTCGTCTCCGCGGCCGACGCCGTGCTCGCGGAGTGGGGTCGCATCGACGTCCTCGTGAACAACGGCCGATACGTCGGTCCCGGCCACATGGACTTCATCCTCGACACGCCGGTGCGGATCCTGCGCGACCACCTCGAAGCCAACACCCTCGCCCCCGTGGTGCTCATCAAGGCGATCGTGCCGCGCATGATCGAGCAGGGCGGCGGCACCGTCATCAACATCACCTCCGGCGCCGGGTACAGCGACCCGCCCGCCCCGGCCGGCCAGGGCGGATGGGGCCTCGGCTACGCGATCAGCAAGGGCGCGCTCCACCGCATCGCCGGCGTGCTCGCGCTCGAGGCCGGCGACCTCGGCATCCGCGCCTTCAACGTGCAACCCGGCTTCATCCTCACCGAGCGCATGGTCCAGGACATGGGCGCGTTCGGCTTCGACACCGCGAGCGGCGCACCGCCGGCCGTCATCGGCAAGGTCTGCCGCTGGCTGCTCGAATCCCCCGACGCCGACCAACGCAACGGGCAGAACATCGAGGCCCAGGAGGTCTGCGACGAGCATGGCCTCCTCCCGGGCTGGTCGCTCACACCCGGTTGACCGTCGGCTCCTCCGTCACGGCCCGGATTCGTTCGCCGCGGCGTGACCGACGTCTACGTCGAGCGATCGGCGGTGCTCGAGGGCTCCGGGAAGCCGAAGCGGCTCCGGAGCTCGCCCTTGAGGACCTTGCCCATCGAGTTGCGCGGGATGTCGTCGACGATCTCCAGCCGTTCCGGGGTCTTGTAGCGCGCGATCTCGAGCGTGCCGCAGTGCTCGAGGATGCTCGGGAGATCCAGCGACGCCCCCGGCACCACCACGACCACGGCGCAGACCCGCTCACCGGTCCGCGGGTCGGGGATCCCGATCACGGCGACGTCGGCCACCGCCGGATGTCGGAGGAGCGCCTCCTCGACCTCGATCGCCGAGACGTTCTCGGCGTTGCGGATGATGATGTCCTTGATCCGTCCGGTGACGCGCACGTTGCCGTCGGCGTCGACGAGACCCAGGTCGCTCGTCCGGAACCACCCGTCGGCGTCGAACGCGTCGGCGTCGAGGGACGGGTCGGCGTAGCCGGCGAAGCACTGCGGGCCCTTGAGCCGGAGCTCGCCCTCCTCGAGCGGGCCCCGCTCCCGCTCGTCGTCGCCGACCACCCGCACGGTCACGCCCGGGACCGGCGGCCCGACGGTCTCGAGGAGACACTCCGGCGGGTCGTCGGGCGTCGGGTAGGTCGCGACGGGGAACTCGGTGAGGCCCCAGGAGTTCACCACGCCGGGGACGCCGAACACCTCGCGCACCTGCTGGTTCACGGCCTCGGGGAGCTGCGCACCGCCACCGGTCACGACCCGCAGGCGCGCGAACAGCGGGTCGGGGCCGTGACGCTCCTGGGCGTCCATGTACGCGACGTAGAAGGGCACCGCGCTGCCGAGCACGGTCGCGCCGTGGGCGGCCATCCGCTCGGGGGTGGTGCCGGGATCGAAGCCGTCGAAGAGCACCAGGCGCATCCCGGTGCACAGGCTCGCCGTGAGCATGGCCATCCCGCCGATGTGGGTCATCGGGATCGCGAGCGGGTAGACGTCGCCGGCGGCGGCGGCGAGCGGCCCGATCGGGCCCGAGGCACTCGCCATCACGGAGGCGTCGGTGTGGCGGATGCCCTTGGGCTCGGCCGTGGTGCCCGACGAGTAGTACACCCAGCGGACGTCGTCGGCGTCCGGCGGCGGGGGCAGTGTCGCCAGGTCGCCCGTCGGCAGGCGCAGCGCGTTGGCGATCGAGGTCGGGTCGGTGGCGTGGTCGCAGATGACCACGCGGAGGCCGCGCTCGTCGGCCAGCGCGCGCGCCATCGCGCCGTGCGAGAAGCCGCGCCACTCCTCGGGCACGAGGAGGTACTCCGACTGGAGCTGTGCGGTGATGAACGCCACCTCTCGCTCGCGCAGCACCGGGATGATCGGGTTCTGAACGGCGCCGAGCCGCGCGAGCGCGAGCTTCACGACCATGGCCTCGAGCGTGGACGGCAGCTGCCAGGAGACCACCGAGCCGGGGCCGACGCCGAGGTCGTGCAGCCCGGCGGCCGCGGCCCGCGCGGCGTCCCGGAGCCCCGAGCCCGTGAGCGTGCGGCCGTAGTCGTCCGCCAGCAGGACGTGATCGGCGAACGCATCCGCCGCGCGCTCGACGAGCGCCCAGGACGTGGGCGGGTAGTCGACCGGCGAGGCTGCGGCTCGGGGGAGCTCCGTCATCCCGGCACCGTATCCCGCCCCGGGCAATCCATCTAGATATTTCTCCCGATATTTGTCTAGGATGACGGCCCGCCGTCCGGGCCGCTGCGCCCACGGACGAGCCCGTGTGACCCAGGAGAGCGGATGACGACCAACCCCGACCCCCGTGTGGTCCTCGAAGTGGACCACACGGCGCACATCGCCCGCTTGACGATCGACAACCCCGAGCGCCGCAACGCGTACGACCCGCCGATGCGGATGCAGATGGACGAGTACCTCGACGAGGTGGCGGCGGACGACGCGGTCAAGGTCCTCGTCGTGCGCGGTTCGGGCGGCGTGTTCACCACGGGGGCCGACATGGCGAACGCGTACAGCTGGTACGCGGCCGAGGGCGGCGAGAAGCGCCGACCGAGCCAGCGCCGGCGCCTCGCGGTCGACCGGCAGAGCTTCGGCTTCTACCACAACTTCTTGACCTTCCCGAAGGTCACCATCGCCCAGGTCGAGACCTACGCGCTCGGCGGCGGCTTCGAGCTCGCGTTGATGTGCGACCTCGCGGTGGTCGGCCGCCACGCCAAGCTCGGGATGCCCGGCGCCCGCCTCCTCGGGCCGGCCCTGGGGAACCTGCACCTGTTCTTCCACCGGCTGGGCCCGGTCCTGAGCCGGCGGCTCCTCTTCACCGGCGAGAGCATCGAGGCCGCCGAGATCGAGCACCTGGGCCTCTTCACCGAGGTCTGCGACGACGACGACGTCGCCCGCCGGACCGAGCACTGGGCGGCGCGCGTGACGCGCATGCCGGCCGACGGCCTCGCGATCGCCAAGACCGGCTTCAACCTGGTCGAGCAGACGCAGAGCTACATCGGGGAAGAGGCGACGGGCTACCTGATGCACGCGTTCGCGACGAACCTGCGCTTCGAGGAGGACGAGTTCAACTTCGTCAAGTCGCGGGCGAAGCTCGGCACGGGCGGGGCGTTCACGGCCCGCGACGAGCACTTCGCCGTTCCGGACGAAGACGCGTAGCGCGATGGAGATGAGCCTCGCCGAGGCCCTCGAGGGCGCGAACCTCGCGGTGCTGCTCGCGGCGATGGTCCACCTGACCGGCGACGAGTCGCTCCTCGACCGCGACGATGCCCGCTCCTTCTACCGGCTCCGCAACCCCACGAACATGTCGGAGGCGGTGGCGGCCGAGATCCGCGCGCACGCCCTCGAGGTCCTCTCCGACCCGACCCGGTGGCCGCACCGGACGCCGTCGCCCGACGAGCTCCTGCGGATCGCCACCTTCTGCGCGGGCGAGCCGATCGCGCCCGAGTACACGGCCCTGATCCACGCCGAGGCCGACTTCGAGGGGAGCGACCCTCGCCGGTTCGTCTGGCCCGAGCCGCCGCCCGCCGAGACGCTCGCGGCGTTCCCCGTCGCGATCATCGGCGCGGGTCTGGCCGGGGTGTGCGCCGCGATCCGCCTGAGCCAGGCAGGGATCCCGTTCACGATCTACGAGAAGAACGACGGCGTCGGCGGGACGTGGTACGAGAACGACTACCCGGCCCTGCGCGTCGACGTGCCCAACCACTTCTACTCGTACTCGTTCGCGCCGAACCCCGACTGGACCGACTACTACTCGCGCCGCGACGAGCTCCAGGCCTACGTCGACCGCTGCGTCGACGCGTTCGGCGTGCGCCCGCACATCGAGCTCGAGACCGAGGTGCTCGCCGCCGACTTCGACCACACGCGCGCGCAGTGGAGCCTGCGGGTGCGCACGGCCGCGGGCGCCGAGCGGGTCGTGGAGCACAAGGCCGTGATCAGCGCCGTCGGGATGCTGAACCGCCGCTCGGTCCCGCACATCGACGGCCTCGAGTCGTTCACGGGACCCGCGTTCCACTCCTCGCACTGGCCGGCCGACCTCGACGTCTCCGGGCGGCGCGTCGGCGTGATCGGCACGGGTGCGAGCGCGGTGCAGGTCGTCCCCGGGATCGCGGACGAGGTCGGGCACCTCGACGTGTTCCAGCGCTCCCGGCACTGGATGACGGCCAACCCCGTCTACCTCCAGCGGGTCAGCGACGAAGAGCACTGGCTGTTCCGCAACGTTCCGTACTACCGGGGCTGGTACCGCTTCCTGCTCTTCTGGAACAACGCCGACCGGCTCTTCCCCGCGTTCCGGATCGACCCCGACTG
>JBAZYX010000045.1:0-28313 GCA_041659105.1 Acidimicrobiia bacterium | reverse complement strand
GCTCCGAGGTCATCGTCTCGATGATCGCGGGCCCCGCGGCTCCGTCGACGGTGTCGAGCAGGAGGCTCACGGCGGCCCGGCCCATGGCCTCGAGGGGGGTGCGCATGGTGGTGAGCGCGGGGTTGTACATCGCCGCGATGGGGATGTCGTTGGAGCCGATCACGCTGACGTCGTCGGGCACGCGGCGCCCCTTCTCCGCGAGGCACGCGACGACGCCCGCGGCCTGCGTGTCGGAGAACGCGATGACCGCCGTGGTCCCGTCGTCGAGCCGGCTGGCGAACTCGTACCCGCCCTCGAAGAACGGTTCGACGGGCTCGGAGATCTCGACCGGGAAATCACGAGCGAGGCGCTCCGCGTGGCGGCGACGCTCGTACGTGGCCCAGTACTGCTTCGGTCCGTCGATGTAGAGGATGCGCTCGTGGCCGAGCCCCACGAGGTGCGCGAGCTGCTGCTCGACGACGGCGGCCTGGTCGACGAGCACCGCGTGGGCCCCGCGCATCCGGCGGTTGATCGCCACGATCGGCGCGCGACCCGGTTCGGGGCGGTACGCGCCCAAAGGCATGCACATGATGATCCCCTCGGCGTACCGCCGGGCGCCCTCGATCAGCGCGGCTTCGCGTCGCGGGTCCATGACCGAGTCGGCGACCAGCACGTCGTAGCCCCGGTCGCGCGCCTCGGACTGCGCGGACCGGGCGAGCCTGGAGAACAGCGGGCTCGTCAGGTCGGGCACGACGAACACGATCGCCCGCGTGCGGCCGGTGACGATCGCCCGCGCCATGCGGTTGGGCACGTAGCCGAGCTCGCGCGCCGCGACTTCGACCCGCGCGCGGGTCTCGGGCCGCACCATCTCGGGCCGCGACAGCGCCCGGGAGGCGGTGGACGCCGTGACGCCCGCGAGCTCGGCCACGTCGACCAGCCGCACCACGTCACGTGCCCCCATGGGCGGATGCTAGAACGCCCATGACTGCGTCGGCACGACGACCCCGACGCCCGACGAAAGGCCGTGCGCGTGGAGACGTGGCCGTTGCGGGATCGCACGAGCATCGTCGGCATCGGCGAGACCGACTATTGGAAGGCCGGCGGCGCCAACCGCACCGAGTTCGAGCTCGCGTGCGAAGCGGTGCAGCGGGCGGTGGCCGACGCCGGGCTGTCGCTCGCCGACGTCGACGGGCTCAGCATCTACTCCGGCGAGCGCAGCGAGCCGACCGAGGTGGCCCAGACCCTGGGTCTGCGCGACCTGCGCTACGTGTCGCTGTACCCGGGCGGCGGGAACTCGGCGTGCGCGGTCGTGCACCACGCGGCGATCGCGGTCGCGTCGGGATCGGCCGACGTCGTGGTGTGCTACCGGTCGATCTGCCAGGGGCAGTTCGGCCGGTTCGGCCGGGCCCGGGTGGGCTCGGGGACCGCGCGCGGCGAGGTCGGAAGCACGGTGGGCGGTCGGCAGGCGTTCGCGATGCCGGTGGGGTTGATGTCGGCCGCGCAGTCGTATGCGCTCGAAGCGCGCCGGCACATGTACGAGTTCGGCACGACGAGCGAGCACTTCGGGATGATCTCGGTCGCGTGCTACGCGAACGCGCAACGCAACCCGCGCGCGGTGATGAACGGACGCCCGCTCACGCTGGAGGATCACCAGCGCTCGCGCATGATCGCCGACCCGTACCACCTGTTCGACTGCTGCCAGGAGAGCGACGGCGCGTGTGCCGTGGTCGTCACCTCCACCGAGCGGGCCCGCGACCTGCGGCCGCGTCCGATCCTGATCGCGGGAGCCGCCGAAGGTCTCGCGACCGGCGACGGCGGCGACCGGTTCCGGCGCCCACCCGGGCTGTGGACCTCGGCCGGGCTCGCGGGGGTGGCCCGTGACCTCTACGAGCGCGCCGGCGTGGGGCCCGCCGACATCGACGTGGCCCAGCTCTACGAGAACTTCACCGGCCAGGTGCTGATGACCATCGAGGACTTCGGGTTCTGCGCCAAGGGGGAGGGCGGCCCCTTCGTCGAGGGTGGCACGCTCGAGTGGCCCCACGGCGACCTCCCGATCAACACCGCGGGCGGAAACCTGGCCGAGGCCTACATCCATGGCCTCAGCCTGGTGAACGAGGGGGTGCGCCAGCTCCGGGGCGAGTCGACCTCGCAGGTCGAGGGGGCCGAGCACTGCCTGGTGGTGGCCGGCCCGTCGGCGCCGCCGTCGAGCGCGCTGATCCTGCGGAGGGCCGCGTGAGCGCGGCGGGCCGCACGGGGGAGGAAGGTTCGGCCATGTTCCCGCCCGAGATGCCGGTGCCCCAGGTGGAGGCGCTCACCGAGCCGTTCTGGGCCGCGGCGAGCGAGGGACGGCTGGTGATCCAGCACTGCACCGAGTGCGGCACGTTCCGCCACCTGCCCCACGTGCTGTGCTCGTCGTGCCAGTCGGCCGCGCACGACTGGGTCGATTCCGCGGGGCGCGGCACAGTGTTCACGTACACGATCGTCACGCACCCCGTGCACGACGCCACCGCCGGCGTCGTCCCCTACAACGTGGTGGTCGTGCAGCTCGACGACTGCGGCGGTGTGCTCGTGCCGAGCAATGTCGTCGACTGCGCTCCGGAGGACGTCGAGGTCGGCATGCGGGTCGAGGTCGTGTTCGAGCCCGTCACCGACGAGATCACCATCCCGCGGTTCCGTTCCGTGACCTGAACGACATTTGGGTTCCCGACCCGGCTCGGGCGGGCACCATGGGGGCACGAGTCCGCGGATCCTCCCCCGAGAGAAGTTCAGGAGACCGAGATGTCCTATTCCCTCCCCGACCTGGACTACGACTACGGCGCGCTCGAGCCGCACCTGTCGGCCCGGATCCTCGAGCTCCACCACGGGAAGCACCACGCGGCGTACGTCTCCGGCCTCAACGCCGTGGTCGACGAGCTCGCGGTCGCCCGCTCCGCCGACGACTTCTCGACGCTGCCGGGGCTGGAGCGCAAGCACGCGTTCAACCTGGCCGGCCACGTGCTCCACAGCCTGTTCTGGAAGAACCTCTCGCCCGACGGTGGCGGTGTCCCCGAGGGGGACCTGGCCGCGGCGCTCGACGACGGCTTCGGCGGCTTCGGCGCGTTCCGGGCCCAGATGAGCGCGGCCACGGTGTCGGTGATGGGCTCCGGGTGGGGTGCGCTGTGCTGGGAGCCCACGGGCCAGCGGCTGTACGTCGCACAGCTGTACGACCACCAGGGCAACATCGGCCTCGGCTCGCAGCCGCTGCTGGTGATCGACGCGTGGGAGCACGCGTACTACCTCCAGTACGAGAACCGGCGGGCCGACTTCGTCGAGGCCATCTGGAACGTCGTCAACTGGGCCGACGTCGCCGAGCGGTTCGGAGCGGCCCGCGCCGTGCACCTCGTGTGAGCCCGCGGCGCGCGTCCTAGTGTGACGAGCGTGCAGAAGCCTCCCGACGACGCCCGCGAAGCCGGGTTGATCACCGAGTGGATCGACGCCAACGTCGGAGGACGCGTCACCTCGATCGTGCGCCAGCCGCGTTGGCGGCCGGTGTGGTTCGTCGACGTCGAGCGCGACGGTGAGGTGCTGGAGCTGTGCGTGCGCGGCGAACGCGTGGACATCTCCGGGGTATGGCCGCTCCGGCACGAGATGACGGCCCAGGCGTTGATGGAGGCGGGCGGGATCCCCGTCCCGAAGGTGCACGGGTGGTGCGACGACCCGCGCGCGTTCGTCACCGATCGGGTTCCCGGCCGGGCGGACTTCGAGCAGGCCACCGAGGCCGAGCGCGACGCGGTCATGGACGAGTACATGGGCGTCCTCGCCGACCTCCACCGGCTCGACCCCACTCCGTTCGTGGCCGCGGGGATCGACCACGCCGAGTCGCCGGTCACGTCGGCCACGGTGGGCATGCGCCGCTACGAGCACGTCTACCGGGCGAACAAGCAGCGGCCCGACCCGTTCCTCGAGTTCTGCCTCGCCTGGCTCGCGCGGAACCCGCTCGACCCGAAGGGTCGCGAGTCGGTGGTGGTGTGGGACTCCGGGCAGCTGCACCACGCCGACGGGCGGCTCGTGGCCGTGCTCGACGTCGAGCTCGCGCACGTGGGCGACCCGATGATGGACCTCGCGGGCTTCCGTCAGCGCGACTCGATCCTCCACTACGGCGACATGAACCGGCTCTACGCCGAGTACGAGACGCGCGGGGGAGTGCCGGTCGACCTGCACGCCGTGCAGCACCACAACTTCGCGTTCACGCTGAGCAACCAGCTCGCCTTCCACTGCGCGCTCGCGGCACCGGCCCCCGGGTCCGACTACATGACGAACCTCCAGTGGTGCTGCGAGACGAACCTCTTCGCGGTGGAGGCACTCGCCGAGATCGTCGGGGTCGAGCTCCCGGAGGTCGAGCTGCCCGCGGCCCGGGTGTCGGCCGGGGCGGTGGCGCACGAGCACCTCGTGGGCGAGCTGCGGTCGATCGGGGCGGCCGACGAGTTCGAGCAGTACCGGTTGCGCACCGCGTTCCGGCTCGCGCGGCACCTCCAGCGCGTCGACGAGATCGGGGACGAGTGCGTCGCGGCCGACCTCGACGACCTCGACGCGCTGCTCGGGCGGCGGCTCGACACCTGGCAGGAGGGGGACGCCGCGCTCGAGGCCTTCGTCCTCGCCGACGACGGCCGTCACGACGAGCACCTGATCCCGCTGTTCCACCGGCGCCTGGGGCGTGCCCACCAGATGCTCGGCCCCGCGGGTTCGGCGATGACGCGCCACAATCCCGTCCAACCGTTCACGGCATGAGCGCCGCACGCGAGCCCGTCGCGCCGAGCGCGCAGTCCCGGTTCGAGCTCGACACGTACGGCTACACGGTGTTCGAGCGCGTGATCGACGAGGACGCGGCTGGGGCGCTCGCGGCGTCGCTGGCGGAAGCCGACGCGGCGATCGGCACCGACTACGTGCACCAGGAGGCCTACGCCCGCCACGTGATGAACCTGCTCTCGTGGGACGAGCGCTTCGTCGAGCTCATCGACGATCCGGTGGTGCTCGGCGCGGTGGAGGCGATCCTCGGTCCGGCGGTCATCCTCGGAAGCGTCAACGCGCGCATCGTCCGGCCCGGCGATCCCGACCAGCCGTTCCACTCCGACATCCCTCCGCAGCTGCGCAAGCCCGGGGCGCCGGTGATGGTCCAGGCGGTGTGGATGCTCGACGGGTTCAACCCCGACAACGGCGCGACCCGGATCGTGCCCGGCTCCCACCGCGCCCCGGAGGCCGAGCCGCCGGCCGGGGTCGAGGTCCCACACTGGGTCGCGCCCACCGGCCCGGTGGGGAGCGTCCTGCTCTTCAACGGTCAGTGCTGGCACGGCGGCGGCGCGAACCGGAGCGACGCCATCCGTCGGGCGCTGTTCGCCCACTACCGGGTGTCGCCGTGGATGCGGTTCCAGTGCGATCCCCACGACGGGTTCACCGACGACGTCTGGCAGCGGCTGAACCCGCGCCAGCGCGCCCTGCTCCGCATGGAGCAGGGCATCGGCCAACCCAACAGCGCCGACTACTCGCGCTGACGCGCCCGCGCCCGGGGCGCGCGCCCGGGTCAGCCGGTCGGCGCGAGCGGCAGCCGGAGACGGACGCGGGTCGGCGCGCCCGGGAGCGCGTCGACCCGGCCGCCGTCGGCCGCCGCCAACGTGCGGGCCAGGGCGAGCCCCACCCCGGTCCCGCCCGACTGCGAGACGTGCCGCTCGAACGCGGTGGCGGCCACCTCGGGCGTGAGACCGGGCCCCTCGTCGGCGACCACCACCTCCACGTCGACGGCGCGCGGGGCGAGCGTGATGGTGACGGTGCCCGCACCGTGGCGGAGGGCGTTGTCGATCACCGCGTCGAGCGCCTGGCCCACCCCGCCCGGGTGGGCCCGCACCTCCACCGGTCCGGGCCGTGGTGCGGTCTCGATCCGGATCGCGCGGTGGGCCCGGGCGAACGCCGGCTGCCAGGCCTCGACCCGCTCGTCCACGAGGCGGGCGACGTCGACGTCGACGGCGTCGCCGATGCGGCCCTGGCGCGCGAGCGCGAGCAGCTCGGTGATCGTCTCGTCGAGCCGGTCGGCCTGCTCGAGCGCGGCCTCCGCCTCGGTGCGGGCCGCGTCGGCGTCGTCCGTGTCGGCCAGCTCCTCGAGCCGCATCCGCAACGCCGTGAGCGGTGACCGGAGCTGGTGCGACGCGTTGGCCGAGAACTCGCGCTCCGACTGCACCAGGGCGTCGATTCGGGCCGCACTCGTCTCGAGCGCGTCGGCCACGGCGTCGGTCTCGGAGATGCCGTGACGGGGGACCGACACCGAGAATCCGCCGGCACCGAGCCGGGCCGACGCCTGGGCCAGCTCGTCGAGCGGCGCGGTGACGCGGCGGGCGAGCAGCCAGCCGGTCCCGGCGGCCGCGGCCACCGCCAGCAGCCCGAAGATCGCGACCGCGAGGGTGATCTCCTTCGCGCGGTCGCCGGCCTGCCCCGCGTCGACCCGCAACGTGATTCGGGCGCCGTCGCTGCGGAAGACGCGCGCCGTGATCACGGCGCCGTCGAGGCGACGGCCCGCGCGCACGGTGTTGCCGTTCGCGTCGCGCACCACGACGGAGCGGTCGTCACGGGCGAACGGCGCGAGGGCCTCGACCGTGACGGGGTCACGGCGGTCGAGGGTCGCGGCAAGGGCGAACGCGATCGCGTCGACCTCCCGGTCGACCCGCGCGCTCGCGTCGGCGCGGGCCTCGTGGCGGCCGAGCACCGCGAGTGGCACGCCGAGCACGAGCACGGCGAGCGCGGCAACGGCGGTGGTCAGCGCGACGATGCGACGGCGCACGCGACGAGTGGGCCCGGGTCAGTTCCGCTCGAAGCGGAAGCCGACGCCGCGCAGGGTGGTGATGTAGCGGGGGTTGAGCGCGTCGTCCTCGAGCTTGCGCCGCAGCCACGACACGTGGGTGTCGAGCGTCTTCGTGGGTCCGTACCAGTGCTCGTCCCACACCTCCGTCATGATGCGCTCGCGCGTCACCACGGTGCCGGCCTCCGTCACGAGCAGCGCCAGGAGGTCGAACTCCTTGGTGGTGAGCTCGAGCTCGTCGTCCCCCCACCATGCCCGCCGCGCGCCGACGTCGACGCGGATGTCCTGGGCCTGCACGACGTCGCCGCCCGGGCGGGCCCGTCGTTGCAGGGCGCGGAGCCGGGCCATGAGCTCGGCGAGGCGGAACGGCTTGGTGACGTAGTCGTCGGCACCCGCGTCGAGGCCGACGACGGCGTCGAGCTCCTCGCGGCGCGCGGTGAGGATGAGGATGGGGACGTCGCTGCGGGCGGTACGGATCTGGCGGCAGACGTCGAGCCCGTCGACGTCGGGGAGCCCGAGGTCGAGCACGACGAGGTCCACCGGCTCGGCCACCGCCCGGTCGACGGCGGCGGTGCCGGTCCCGACGTGGGTCACGGCGTAGCCCTCGCGCTCGAGGGCCCGGACCAGCGGTTGTGCGATCGCGGTGTCGTCCTCGACCACGAGCACGCGGGGCATCGGTCCAGGGTACGGACCGTTGCCGGGAGAAGGAGCGAGGGCGGGACCCGGAGCGGGGGCAACGGTCCCGCCCTCGCCGATCGGTGCGGCGTGGTGGGGGGGTTGGGTCACGCCGCGCGAGCGGTCCTCGGCGTCCGGTTCGAGGTGGTGGAGGTGCCGGGCGTGAGCACGCCGAGCGCACCGTGGTCGGTGTGGGGGTCGGTCATGGGTCCTCCGGGATCGGCAGGTGCGTCCGCGGGGGGAGTGGGGCGCTGCTGGCACGGTAGGGAGCGCCGCCCCAACCCCCGGCCCGCGCCAGGTCAAGGCGGGGTCAAACCTCGTCTCGACCGCGCCGCGCCGGACTCCTAGGCTCCGGACGTGACCCCGTCCGCCCCGCTGCTCATCGACGCCGACAGCCACGTGACCGAGCCGAAGGACACGTGGACGGCACGGGTCCCCGCCCGCTACGTCGACCAGGTGCCGCACGTGGAGCGCACCGACGACGGCCGCGACACGTGGTTCCTCGACGGCGAGCAGATCGGCACGATGGGGGTGAGCGCACCCGCGGGGTGGCCGGGCTTCCCGCCCGAGTACCCGCCCACCCTCGACGACGTGCACCCGGCCGCGCACGACGCCGCGGCGCGGCTGCGCTACATGGACGAAGCCGGGATCTGGGCCCAGGTGCTCTACCCGAACGTCGGCGGGTTCGGCAGCGAGCGGTTCCTCGCGCTCGACGACGCCGAGCTGAAGCTGTGGTGCGTGCGCGCGTACAACGACTTCCTGCTCGAGTGGTGCAGCGCCGACGCCGGGCGGCTGCTGCCCGTGGTCGCGACGCCGTTCTGGGACGTCGACGCGACGGTGGCCGAGATCACGCGCGGCGTGGAGCAGGGCGCGCGGGGCGTGCTGTTCACGGGCGAGCCGCAGCGCTACGGGCTCCCGTACCTCGGCGACCGTCACTGGGACCCGATGTGGGCGGTCACGCAGGAGGCCGGCATCCCGGTCCACTTCCACATCGGCAACGCCGGCGAGCTGCCGGAGATCATGACCCCGCAGCGCATCGAGGCCCACGGGCACGCGGCCACGCAGACGTTCGCGGCCGTCGAGCTGTTCATGAAGAACGGCGTGCAGGTCGTCGACCTCGTGAGCTGCGGCCTGCTGGACCGGTTCCCGACGCTGGCGTTCGTCTCCGTCGAGAGCGGGATGGGCTGGCTCCCGTTCGCGCTCGAGGCCGCCGACTACTCGTACCTCGGGGCGTCGCGCGCCGGCCGTGCCCGCAGCGACGACCTCCTCCCGTCGGAGCTGTTCCGCCGCCAGGTCTACGTCACGTACTGGTTCGAGCAGATCGCGCCCACACACCTGCTCGACGTGATCCCGGTCGACAACGTGCTGTTCGAGACCGACTTCCCGCACACCACCTGCCTCTACGGGAACATCCCCGAGACGATCGAGGCCGGTCTCGGGCACGTGCCGGAGGAGGTGCGCCGGAAGATCCTGTGGGACA
Source organism: Acidimicrobiia bacterium (assembly GCA_041659105.1). GTDB lineage: Bacteria > Actinomycetota > Acidimicrobiia > IMCC26256 > PALSA-555 > CAIUKV01. Next base: position 19,356 of record JBAZYX010000045.1, on the reverse strand, counting down.
ACGCCGCCGCGCTCTACCGAATCGAGGGACCCCGCCCATGAGCGTCACGATCGTCCGCCCGTCCGAGCGCGACCTCCAACCGGTGCGCGAGGGCAACCCCATCCTGTTGCAGGTCGTGGCCGACGGGCTCGACGGCAACCCTTACGTCCACGTCACCGAGGTGCCGCCGGGTCACCACATCGCCGCGCACAGCCACTCGGAGGACGAGGTCACCGTCATCCTCTCGGGGGTGGCGATCGTCGACGGCGCGGAGTGCGGCGCGGGCACGCTGCTCGTGATCCCGGCCGACCAGAGCTACGCCATCGACGCCGGCGCCGAGCCGCTCGTGTTCGCCGTCATCCGCCCCCGCAAGGCCGAGTACGACGGGCCCCGGTGACCCAGACCGTCGGGGGTCGCTACGCCGAGGCGCTCGACGACGGGCGGATGGCGCTGGGCGTGTTCTGCGCGCTCGACGGCTTCGCGGTGAGCCACCTGTTCGCGTCCGTCGGGTACGACTTCGTGATCATCGACCTGCAGCACGCGGCGTTCACCTGGCCCGACGTCGAGAACATGTGCTTCCGCATCCGGTCCACCGGGGCGGCGGTGTTCCTGCGCACCGCGTCCACGGAGCCGGCCGAGGTGAACCTCGCGCTCGACCTGCCGATCGACGGCGTGATCCTCCCCAACATCGCTTCCTTCGAGCACGCCGTCGCCGCGGTTGCGCAGACCGAGTTCCCACCCGCGGGGGAGCGCTCGCTCGGCAACGAGCGCCACGACACGATCTGGCAGGCGTACGCGGCGCCGGACGCGCTCGTGGGCATGCTCGTGGAGCACGCGGGTGCGGTGGCCGACATCGAGCGCATCCTCGGCGAGCTCCCGATCGACTTCGTGTGGATCGGCCTCCACGACCTCGCCGCGTCGTACGGCATCGATCCCCATTCCGTCGTGGTCGGCGGGGAGATGCCGCCGGCGCTCGAAGCCGCGATCTCGCGCACGCGTGACGCCGCGCGCGCCAACGGCGTGCGCTACTGGGCCGGTGAGCCGGGCGCGGACGCGACCATCGCGGGCGTGGACGCGCGCATCGTGCGCCAGGCCGCGATCGACGCGCTCGCGCGGGTGCGCGAGCGCTTCTCGTCGTGATCGCGCGCAAGACGGTCCTCGTCCTGGCACCGTCGCGCCTGCACCCGGACGCGCGGGCGTTGCTGGAGACCGAGGTCGACGTCGTCGACGGCGCGGGCCTCGACGCGGAACAGCTCGCCGACGCGCTCGCGCGCGCACACGGGCTCGTGGGCGGCATCCAGCGCGCAGACCTCGATGCCGCGCCCCACCTGGAGGTGATCGGGATCCCCGGTTCGGGCTCCGACCACGTCGACGTCGCCGGCGCGACGGAGCGCGGCGTGCTCGTGGTGAACGCGTCGGGCGGGCAGACGGCCGCGGTGGCCGAGCACGCGGTGGGTCTGATGCTGTCGCTGGCCAAGCGGATCGCCGCGTCCGACCGGATCTTCCACACCGAGGGCCGGTTCCTCGGCCGGGAGCACTTCACCGGCGACGGCTGGCCCGGGTGGCCACACGAGATCGGCGGGAAGACGATCGGGATCGTGGGCTTCGGCTTCATCGGCCGCGACCTCGCCCGCAAGTGCCGGCTCGGCTTCGACATGCGCGTGCTGGTGTTCGACCCGTTCTTTGATCCCGACGAGGCCACCCGCCTCGGCGTGGAGCCGGTCCACACGCTGGCCGAGCTGCTCCCGCGGTGCGACTTCGTGTCGCTGCACCTGCCCCTCACCGACGCGACCCGCGACCTGATCGGCGAGGCCGAGCTGGCGGCCATGCGGCCGACCGCGTACCTCGTGAACCTGGCCCGGGGCGGGGTCGTCGACGAGGACGCGCTGCTGCGGGCCCTGACCGAGGGGTGGATCGCCGGTGCGGGCCTCGACGTGTTCGCCGAGGAGCCCGGCCCCGACGGCCATCCGCTCTACGGCCTCGACAACGTGGTGTGCACCGCGCACATCGGCGGTTGGGTGGAGGAGGCGGTGCCCCGGCTCGCGACCCTCATGGCGCGCGAGATGCTCACGGTGATGCGGGGCGAGCGGCCGTGGCGACTCGTGAACCCCGCCGCGCTCGAGGTCGACCTGCGCCCGGCGGCAGGGGTCGAGGACACCGCGTAGTTTGCGGGGATGACCGGATCACTGCTCGGCAACGCCGTCAAGCGGGTCGAGGACCCGGCCCTCCTCACCGGCGAGGGCCGCTACGTCGACGACCTCCCGATCGAGGGCGCGCTCCACGCGCACTTCGTGCGGTCGCCGATCGCGCACGGGCGCATCGAGTCGATCGACGCGAGCGAGGCGCTCGCGATGCCGGGGGTGGTCGCGGTCTTCACCGCCGCGGACCTCGGGCTCGCGCCCTACGCCGTGTTCTTCCGCATCCACCCGGAGTGCGCCCGGCCGCCGCTCGCGGTCGGCAAGGTGCTGTTCGTCGGTGACCCGGTCGCGGTGGTGATCGCCGAGACCCGCACGGAGGCGGTCGACGCCGCCGAGCTCGTGGTCGTCGACTACGACCCGCTCCCCGCCGTCACCGACATGGAGGCCGCGCTCGCACCCGGTGCACCCGTGCAGATCGAGGCGATCGGCTCCAACCTCGCGGTCGGCCGCCGCGAGGGTGAGGGCGCCGACGTGCTCGCCGACGCCGACGTCGTGGTGCGGGCCCGCATCGAGAACCAGCGGGTCGCCGCGGTGCCGATGGAGGGCGGCGCCATCGCGGTGGTGCCCGGCGACGACGGACAGGGCCACATCGTCACGGTCTACCCGGCGTCGCAGATGCCGCACCGCGTGTGGGGCGAGATGTCCGAGGCCCTCGGGCTCGAGCAGGCGCAGGTGCGCATCGTGGTGCCCGACGTCGGCGGCGCGTTCGGGGCCAAGGGCTCGGCCGGGGCGGAGCACTACGTGGTGGCCGCGGCCGCCGTGCGGCTCGGCCGCCCGGTGAAGTGGATCGAGACCCGCTCCGAGAACATGGTCGCCATGCCGCACGGCCGCGGTCAGGTCCAGTACATCGAGATGGGCTTCACGCGCGACGGCAAGATCACCGGGCTGCGCTGCCGCATCGTGGGCGACGGCGGCGCGTACGGCGGCTTCGGCGGGATGCTCCCCGCCGCGACGACCCGCATGATGGCCACGGGCACCTATCACGTACCGAAGATCGCCTACGAGGTCGCGGTCGCCCTCACCAACACCACGCCGATGGGTGCCTACCGCGGCGCGGGCCGGCCCGAGGCGGCCGCGTACCTCGAGCGCATCATGGAGATGGCGTCGTACGAGCTCGGCATCGACGCGCTCGAGCTGCGCCGGCGCAACTTCCTCCAGCCGTCCGACTTCCCGTTCGTCACGCTCACCGGCGCGCACTACGACAGCGGCGACTACGAGGCGTCGCTCGACGCAGCCGCCCGCGTCGCGGGCTACGCCGCGCTGCGCGCCGAGCAAGCCGAGCGGCGAGCCCGGGGCGACCGTCTGCAGATGGGCATCGGCGTCGCCGCATACGTCGAGGTCACCGGCGGCGGCAACGCCAGTGAGTACGGGTACGTCGAGATCCACGACGACGGCACGGCCACGGTGCGCGCGGGCACGTCGTCGCACGGCCAGGGCCACGCCACATCGTTCGCGATGATCGTGTCCGACAAGCTCGGCATCCCCATGGAGAACATCCGCTACGAGCAGTCCGACACGGCGCTGATCCCCCGCGGCGGCGGCACCGGCGGATCGCGGTCACTGCAGCTCGGGGGCTCCGCGGTGGCCAAGGCCACCGACGCGGTCCTGGAGCAGGCTCAGGCGGTCGCGGCCCGGCTCCTGGAAGCCGCACCGGAGGACATCGTGGTCACCGACGACGGCCGCCTGGGCGTGGCCGGGGTGCCGGCGACGGCGCTCGGCTGGGCCGAGGTCGCCACCGCGGCGGTCGGGGACGGCGATCCGCTGCTGGCGGCGCTCGACTTCGAGCAGGACGGCGCGACGTTCCCGTTCGGCGCGCACATCGCGGTGGTGGAGGTCGACACCGAGACCGGCCGGGTGGAGCTGCTGCGTCACGTCGCGGTCGACGACTGCGGCCGCATCCTCAACCCGCTGCTCGTGACCGGCCAGCAGCACGGTGGGATCGCGCAGGGCGTGGCCCAGGCGCTGTACGAGCAGATCGTCTACGACGAGGACGGCAACCCGCTCACCGCCACGCTCATGGACTACGCGATCCCGAGCGCGGCCGAGATGCCGAGCTTCGAGGCCGTCAACACCGAGACGCCGTCGCCCCGCAACCCGCTCGGCGCGAAGGGCATCGGCGAGTCGGGGAGCATCGGCTCCACCCCCGCCGTGCAGAACGCGGTGGTCGACGCGCTCGCCCACCTCGGGATCCGCCACCTCGACATGCCGTGCACGCCCGAGCGGGTGTGGCGGGCCATCGAGGCCGCGAGGGCGGGGAACCCGCCCGACCCGTGGCGCGAGCCGCCGGCGGTGTTCGCCGAGCTCCCCGCGCCCGGCGCCGTCGCACCCCCGAGCAAGGACGAAGAGATCGACCTGTAGCCCCAGCCCGCCCCAGCGAGCCCCAGCGAGCCCAGCCCGCGCCTGCTTCCCTTTTGGCGTCGCTTGACCCCCCGTCTCGGGGGGTCAAGCGACGCCAAAACATGGGTGCATCGCGGTGCAGTACGTCACGGCCGGCCAATCTAGGGTGACGCCATGAGCGAGCCCGGGGGGATCACGGACGACGGTGTGGCGCGCCTGCGCGAACGGATCGGCATCGCGACCCCGCACCCGCAGCCGCCGCACTACCGCTCGCCCAACGAGGACGCCTTCCGCCATCTGGCCGAGGCGACCGGCGACGACAACCCGCTGTGGTGCGATCCCGGGTATGCGGCGGGGACGGTGTGGGGCGGGCCGATCGCGTGCCCGAACTTCAACGGCGGCGACACGCTGATCGGCGAGAACGAGGTGGAGCACCTCGACCCCGCCACGAAGGACCTGATGCGGGGCGACCCGATCCGCGGCGCGCACGCGTTCTACTCGGGGAGCCACCGGGAGTGGTGGAACCCGCTCCGGCCGGGGATGCGGGTCGGTCGCCGGAACGCGCTGGTTGGCGTGCACGACAAGCAGAGCGAGTTCGCCAAGCGCGCCGTCCACGAGTGGACCGGCGAGGTGTTCTGCGCCCAGGACCCCGCCGTCGCGCTGAGCGCGCAGTACCGCTTGATGATCCGCACCCAGCGTGAGGGTGTCGAGAAGCGCACGAAGTACGCCGATGTCGAGATCCGGCCGTACACCGACGACGAGATCGCCCGGATCGACGAGTGGTACGCCGGGGAGCCCGCGCGCCGCCGCGGCGCCGAGCCCCGGTGGTGGGAGGACGTCGAGGAGGGCGACGAGGTCACCCCGATCGTGAAGGGCCCGCTGCGCGTCACCGACATGGTGTGCTGGCACGTCGGCATGGGCATGGGCCTCTACGGCGTGAAGGCGCTGCGCCTGGGCTACGAGCAGCGTCAGAAGATGCCGAAGTTCTTCCGGCCCGACGCGCTCAACATCCCCGACGTGCAGCAGCGCGTGCACTGGGACCCCGAGTGGGCGCACGCGGCCGGCAACCCCGCGAGCTACGACTACGGCCGGATGCGCGAGACCTGGCTCGTGCACCTGTGCACCGACTGGATGGGCGACGACGCCTGGCTGTGGAAGCTCGACTGCCAGTTCCGGAAGTTCAACTACGTCGGCGACACGCACTGGATGCGCGGCACCGTGACGCGCAAGTACCTCGCCGAGGGCGACCGGCCCGCGGTCGACCTCGACATCTGGGGCGAGAACCAGCGGGGAGACACCACCACGCCCGGGCACGCGTCGATCCTGCTGCCCAGCCGCGAGCACGGCCCGGTGCGCCTGCCCGACCCGCCCGGCGGCGCGAACACCTGCCAGGCCGTCCTCGACGCGCTCGTGGCGCGATTCGCAACGATGGAGGCGCAGGCGTGATGCCGACAAGTCGCTCTGCCGGGATGGAGCCGGAGCCGACCATGGAGATGGAGAGAGAGGGAACAAATGGGTGACCCCCGCCTGCGGCTCGAGCTCGACGGGCCGATCGCGATCATCACGAACGACAACGTCGAGAAGCGCAACGCGTTCGACGACGACATGGACCTCGCGCTGTTCGAGGCACTGGCCGAGATCAAGGACACCCCGAGCGTCCGTGCGGTGATCTGGCGCGGCGAGGGCAAGGCGTGGTCGTCGGGCCGTGACGTCGGCTCGATCGGGCAGGAGGAGCTGCCCATGTCGCACCACGACCTCATGTCCCGCGGCCACCGCGGCATCCTCCAGATCTTCGAGATCGAGGCGCCGATCATCGTCCCGATCCAGGGCTGGGCGATCGGCGGGAGCTTCCAGCGCGCGTTGCTCTGCGACATCCGCATCGCGGCCGAGGACGCCAAGTTCATGCTGCCCGAGGTGGGCCACGGGGTCATCCCCGACACCGGCGGGGTGGGCCGGCTCTACCAGATGTGCGGGCACGGGCTCGTCAGCGACATGGTGCTCACCGGCCGGTCGCTGAACGCGCAGGAAGCGCTCACCTACGGGATCGTGTCGCGGGTCGTCCCGAACGACCGGATCGACGCCGTGGCCCGTGAGATGGCCGAGAAGATCGCGGCGTCGCCCGCGGTCACGGTGAAGATGGCGCGGCGCGTGATCCGGCACCTGTCGGAGCAGGACATCCGCACGTCGATGGCCGACGAGCTGATCTACCAGACCTTCATCAACAAGTCCGACGACTTCGCGGAGTTCCGTGCTGCACGCGCGGAAGACCGCCCGCCCAACTACACGGGGAGCTGACATGGCCGAGACCATCGGATTGCCGGAGCCGCCCGCGGTCGGCGCCTCGGCGCTGCCCGCGGGCACGTACGCGGGTACGAGCGTGTTCGTCACCGGTGGCGGCACGGGCCTGGGCAAGGCCATCGCCACCGAGTTCGCCCGCCTCGGTGCCGACATCGTGATCGCCAGCCGCAAGCCCGAGCACCTCGAGGCCGGCGAGGAGGCGATCACCTCGCTCGGTGCACGGGTGAAGGCGGTCACCTGCGACATCCGGGAGCCGGAGCAGGTTGCCGCGGCGTTCGACGAGGCCACGGCGGCGTTCGGCCTGCCGGGCGTGCTGATCAACAACGCGGCCGCGAACTTTCCGGTGCCCGCCGAGGACATGTCGCCGAACGCGTGGCGCACCGTGGTCGACATCACCCTCAACGGCACGTTCTTCTGCTCGCGTGAGTTCGCCCGCCGGCACCTCCTCGCGGGCACGCCCGGGTCGATCGTGAACGTCGGCGCGTCCTACGCGTGGACCGGCGGTCCCGGCTTCGCGCACTCGTCCGCGGCGAAGGCCGGCGTGAAGAACATGGTCGAGACCCTCTCGGTGGAATGGGGACCGTTCGGCATCCAGGTGAACGGGCTCGTGCCCGGCCTGTTCCCGCACGAGGACATGACCGCCGACATCCAGGGCAACCTCGAGCGCACGAACGACAAGGACGTGTGCCAACCCGCGCTGCGCGTGGGCCGGCTGCGCGAGCTGGGCTGGGCGGCCACGTTCCTCGCGTCGCCGTACGCGCGCTTCATCTCCGGGCACACGCTCGTGGTCGACGGTGCGAACTGGCAGCGTCGCGCGCTCACCAACCCGCCGGTCGTCACCGTGCGCGACCAGATGGGCCGCGGTCCCTTCGAGGGCTGAGCGGATCGTGCCCGTGAGCCTGCTCGAGGTCTACGCCGACGTCGCCTGCCCCTTCACCCACGTCGGGCTGCGTCGCGTGGCGGCGCGGCGGGCCGACCTCGGGCGGGACGACGTGGTGCTGCGGGTGCGCTCGTGGCCGTTGGAGCTGGTGAACGGACAGCCGCTCGACGCCGCGTTCATCGCCGAGGAGGTCGACGTGCTGCGCGCGACCGTGGCTCCCGAGCTCTTCGGCGGGTTCCGGGAGGACGCGTTCCCGGCGTCGTCGCTCCCCGCGCTGGACCTGGCGTACGCGGCGTACCGCGTCGGGGACGGGGTGGGGGAGCGGGTGAGCCTCGCCTTGCGCACGGCGCTGTTCGAGGACGGGCGCGACGTCGCCGACCCTGCGGTGCTCGCCGAGATCGCCGCCGCGCACGGCGTGTCGGTCGACCCCGAGGCCGACCGGGCCGGCGTGCTCGCGGACTACGAGGGCGGGAAGACCCGCGGCGTGCGGGGGTCCCCGGAGTTCTTCGCCGGCGGCGAGGGCTGGTTCTGCCCGGTGCTCGACGTGCGCCGGGTGGACGGCGCCCTGCAGGTCACTCCCGACGAGGCGACGATGGTCCGGTTCCTCGATGCCTGCTTCGCCGGCTGACCCGCCGATCGGCTGAACTACGGCCATGAGCACCCGCACCATCGACCTCCTCGACGGCGACTTCTACGTCAACGACCCGTACCCGACCTACGCGTGGATGCGCGAGAACGCGCCGGTGTACTGGGACGAGATCAACGAGCTCTGGGGCATCGCGCGCTACGACGACATCGTCCACATCGAGAAGCACAAGGACCTGTTCATCTCGTCGGACCAGGAGAAGGGCGGCTACCGGCCCAACATCCCGGCCGACCACGCGCTCATCGGGCTCGACGACCCGATCCACACGAAGCGCCGCAACCTCGTGTCGCGCCGCTTCACGCCGCGCGCCGCGGGGCAGTGGGAGGACCACGTCCGCGAGGTGGTGAACGCGCTCCTCGACGACATGGCGGCGGCGGCCGGCGAGGTCGAGATCGTGGAGACGCTGGCCGCGCCGCTCCCGGCGATGATGATCGGCAAGCTCCTCGGGTTCGGCGAGGAGCGCTGGCGCGACCTGAAGCACTGGTCGGAGACGACCATCGCCCTCGGCGGCGGGCCGCGCTACTTCACCGAGGCGGGCGTGACCGCGGCGATGGAGTTCGCCCAGGCGTCGGCGGAGCTCTACGAGGAGAAGCGGGGCTGCCCGGTCGACGACGTGATGTCGGTGTGGACGCAGGCCGAGATCGACGGCCGGCCACTCACGCTCGACGAGGTGATCCCCGACTGCCTGCTGCTCCTCGACGGCGGCGCCGAGACCACGCGCACGGTGATCGCCCGGACGATTCTCGAGCTGATCGCCAACCCCGACCAGTGGGACCGCCTGCGGGGCGGCGCCGACAGCACCGTCGCGACCGAGGAGTTCATCCGCTACGTCACGCCGGTCAACAACATGTGCCGCGTCGCGAGCCGCGACGCCGAGGTGGGCGGCGAGACGATCCGCGCGGGTCAGCAGGTCGTGCTGATGTACCCGTCGGCCAACCGCGATCCCGCGCACTTCACCGACCCCGAGCGCTTCGACATCACCCGGCACCCGAACCCGCACCTCGCGTTCGGGTTCGGCACCCACTTCTGCCTGGGTGCGTCACTGGCCCGGCTCGAGATCCGGGTGTTCTTCGAGGAGCTCCGCAAGCGGGTCACGGGCATGCGCCTCGTCCCCGGCACCGCCCCGGTCGACATGCCCAACGCCTTCGTCTACGGCCTCACCTCCGCCCAGGTCGCGTTCGACCTGGCCTAGCCAACCCCCTGTTTGGACGTCTTGTCGGGCCCTGGGCCTACAAGATGTCCAGACACGGTCAGGACGCGGGGACGGTGACGGTGTCGCGGCCGGAGCGGAGGACGCGGCCGGGCTGGGCGCCCGTGAGCGCCCCCCGGCGCACGATCTCGACGCCGTTGACGAACACCGCCTCGATTCCCGTGGCCGCGCCGGTGAGGCGCCCCGCGCCGCCGGGCAGGTCGTCGCGCCACTCGGGGAAGCCGGGGCCGATCGTGTCGGGATCGAACAGCACGAGGTCGGCGTGGGCGCCGACGGCGATGCGGCCCCGCCCGACGAGCCCGTACACGGCGGCCGGGTCGGCGCTCACCCGCCGGATCGCGACCTCGATCGGCATCGCGCCGCGCTCGCGGTTGCGCGCGAGGAACGCGCACGCCCAGTCGTAGCTCCAGATCATGTCGACGTGCGCGCCGGCGTCGGACGCGCCGAGCACCACCCGCGGGTCGCTCCACATCTGCTCGCGGAACGCCCACGACTCGGGGTCGTCGCCGGGCGGGACGGGCACGACCGCGGTGTCGAGCCGGTCGGCCACCGCGGCGTCGAGGAGCGCGTCGAACGGGGTGGTGCCGAGCGCCCGGCCGATCTCGCCGAACGTCCGGCCGACGAACGGCTCGTAGCGGTCGTTGCCGGTGCCCGCGAGCACCGTGCCGTCCCAGTCGGCGATGGTGGCCCGCATCAGGGCGGCCTCGGCCGACTCGGACCCGGCCCGCAGCCGGGCGCGTACCTCGGGGTCGGCGAGCGCGGCGACCTTGGCGTCGTCGGGGAGCGTCATGACCTCGGCCCAGCCGGGCAGGCCGTCGTAGAGCGTGCCCCGGAACGTGGCCCGGGCCCGGATCACGTCGGGGTACATGAGCGCGAGCACCCGCGCGCCGCGCGCCGCGGCGGTGTCGGACGCGGCGATCTTCGCGTCGGTGGTCTCGCGGCCCACCGAGCGCGGGATCAGCGTGTTCCAGTTGAGCGGCCGGTTCGCGCCGGTGGACATGGCGACCATCGTGTCGACGTGCACGGCCTCGAACGCCTGCGTGGTGGGGATGAACTCGAGCTGCGTCCCGGGGTGCTGCCCGCACAGCGTCGCGAGGGCAATCACCTCGTCGGGCGACGCGAAGCGCGACGGCACCGGCTGCCCCGCGCCGTCGACGTGGGTCGGCGCCCACGACGAGGAGAACCCCATCCCACCTGCGGTCAGCGCGTCGTGCAACAACGCGCGCATCGCGTCCAGCTCGGCGGCGGTGGACTCGCGGGCGCCGTCGTCGTGCAGGACCGCGCGCCGCAGCGCGGAGTGGCCGACCATGACCCCCATGTTCACCGTGGGCCGGGCCTGCTCCACCGCGTCGAGGTACTCCGCGAACGACCGCCAGCTCCACGGCACGCCCACCTCGAGCGTACGCAGCGGGATCCCCTCGACGCGGGCGAGCATCGTCATCAGGTACTCGGCGTCCGACGCGTCGACGGGTGCGATGGAGAACCCGCAGTTGCCCGCGATCACCGTCGTGCAGCCGAACTGCGGTGACGGGGTGCACGCGGGATCCCAGAACACCTGCGCGTCCTGGTGCGTGTGCACGTCGACGAAGCCCGGCGCCAGGGCGAGGCCGGCGCCGTCGTGCTCCACGCGGGCGGCCTCGTCGATCGGTCCCGCGCCGCCGATCGCGACGACGCGACCGCCGCGCACCCCGACGTCGGCGACGCGCCCGGGTGCCCCCGACCCGTCGATCACGAACGCGCCCCGGACGCACAGGTCGAGCATGCGCGCATCGTGGCACACTTCGGCATGCCGCGGATTCAGGTGGGCGAGCGTGAGGTGGCGTACGACGATCCCTGGGCCGACGAGCCCGAGCGCCTCCCGGTGGTGTGCGTGCACGGCTCGTCGTTCGGGCGGGGCACGTGGCAGCCGTGCCTGCCCTGGATCGGCGCGCTGGGCTGGTACCGGCCGGTCGCGCTCGACCAGCCCGGCCACGGCGCGTCGTCGGGGCCGGCGTGCACGTCGGTCGCCGAGCTCGGCACCCACCTCGGCGCGTTCGTCGACGCGCTCGACCTGCCCCGCCCCTTCGCGCTCGTGGGTCACTCGCTCGGAGGTGCCGTCGCGCAGTGGTACCAGCGCGCGCGCCCCGGCGACGTCGTCGCGCTCGGGCTCGTGTCGACCACCCCGCAGTTCACCGTGCCTCCCGACACGCTCGACACGTGGAAGGCGGCGGGCCGCGAGTTCTCCGACGAGCGGCTCGACGCGATCGTGGCGCCGACGGCGTCGCGTGACGTGCGGATGCACGTGCTCGGCGCCCGGGCCGAGACCAGCGTGGAGGCGCTCCACGGCGACCTCGACGCGATCGCGGGCTGGGACAACCCCGAGTGGCTCACGATCAGCGTCCCCACGCTCGTCATCACGGCGGACGCCGACACCGCGTCGATCCAGGAGTACGCGCGGCTGTGGGTGGCCGGGCTGGTGCACGGGACACTTGCGTCGATCAGCCAGGCCGGGCACATGATGCCGATCGAACAGCCCGAGGCCACCGCCCGGGCGATCGTCGAGTGGCTCGACGCGGTGGTGCCGCGCGGAGCCGGCGGGAGCGCCTGAATGCTGTACCTGCACGAGATCAACCAGATCCGCCCCGGGCGGCTCGACCAGTTCCTGTCGGTGGTCGAGCACGACTACCTGCCGATGGCCGAGGCTCTCGGCATCCGCAACGTGGGCTACTGGACGGTGCCGCCCGGGCACGGCTCGTGGCCCGAGACCGTGGCCGTCTGGGAGCTCGACGGCTACGAGCACTACCTCGACCTCACCCGCCGCCGCCACGACCCGTCCCGCCTCGACGCCGACCTGCGGGCGTGGGACGCCAACCTGGGCGAGTGGGTGCAGCGCACCGACGGCATGGTGTGCCTGCCGTCGTCGATGACGCCGACGGTCGCGGAGATCCGCGAGCGAGGGCTCAAGGCGAAGCTCTGCACGCACGAGCTGATCCACAACGAGCCCGGCCGCCAGGAGGAGTACCTGCGGATCGTGGAGGAGTTCTACTTCAAGCGCGTCGCGTCGCTCGCGGGCCGCTCGATCGTGGGCCTCTACTGGTCGCCCTGGAAGAACACGCGCACCGTGTGCATCTGGGGGCAGGGCGAGGAGTGGGACACCGTCTACCCGCGCGGCAAGGGCGAGCACTTCAAGGTCGACGACGAGTCGGCGATGTGGAAGACGCTCGGCCTCCAGCTGCGCAAGGACTGGGACGACCGCTGGATCGTCCCCACCTCGTTCTCGACCGTCCGCTGAGACGCATCGACGAGCCGTGCGTCCGTGATCGAGGAGCACCGATGACCGATCCGACCTACACCAGCTTCCGTTCGCTCGACGTGCCCGTCGTCGACGCCGACGCGCACGTGCAGGAGCCGCCGCACCTGTGGGTGGAGCACGTCCCGGCGCGGCTGAAGGATCGCGCCCCGCGGGTCGAGCGACGCGACGAGGGCGACTGGTGGGTGTTCGACGACGGCAAGGCCGCGCAGCCGGTGGGGCTCACCGTGTGCGCGGGCCGCTCGTTCGTCGACTACCGGCGCGACGGCGTGCGCTACGAGGATCTGCGGCCGGGGATGTTCGAGTCCAAGGCCCGCCTGTCCGACCTCGACGCCGACGGCATCTGGGCCCAGGTGCTCTACCCGAGCGTCACCCTCGCCGGCGCCAGGACCTACAGCGACGACCGCGAGCTCCAGCGCTACTGCGTGCGCACGTACAACGAGTGGGTCACCGACTTCTGCGCGGGCGGGCAGGGCCGCCTGTTCGCGCAGGCCATCGTCCCGACGACCGGGATCGACGACGCGGTCGAGGAGCTGCGCTGGGCGATCGACCACGACCATCGCGGCGTCGTGATCTCGCGGTTCCCGAACGGCGACTTCGACGGCGTGCCCGAGGACGACGCCTTCTTCGGCCTCGCCGAGGAGGCGGGCATGCCGGTGGCGGTGCACATCGGCTCGTTCCTGCGCTCGAACCCGAACCACAAGTGGCGCTCGCCCGACGACCTCCGGTACCTCGGCGACACCGGCGCGTCGAAGTCCGGCGGGCACACGCTGCCCGTCGCTTGCGACCTCCTGTTCTCGGGGATCTTCGAGCGGTTCCCGGCGCTGAACCTCGTGCTCGTCGAGTCCAACATCGGATGGATCCCCACGATGCTCGAGCAGTGCGACGACATGTTCCTGCGCTACCGCTGGTTCACCGGCGCGGTGGAGAAGATGGCGATGATGCCGAGCGAGGTCTTCGCCCGGAACTTCTGGGCCACGTTCATGGTCGACACCGCCGGGCTGGAGCTGCGGCACCACCTCAACCTCGACCATGTGATGTGGTCCACCGACTACCCCCACTCCGGCACCGACTGGCCCAACTCGCGCGTCACGATGGACCGGCAGTTCCGCGGCCTCCCGCTCGACGAGGTGACCAAGATGGTCCACACGAACGCGCGCACGCTCTACCGCATCCCGGTGTCGTCGTGAGCACCCGCACGGCGGCCGTCGTCGCGGGGGATCTCGCGTTCCCCGAGTGCGCGCGGTGGCACGCGGGGCGGTGGTGGCTCGTCGACATGCACACGGGCCAGGTGCTGTCGTACGACCCGGCCGACTGGAGCGACCGCGTCGTGGAGCTCCAGCTCGAGGGCGACCCGCCCGGGAGCGAGGTCCGCTCGGCCGGGATCGGCTTCCTGCCCGACGGCCGGCTCCTCGCGGTGTCGAGCCTCGACGCCACCGTGCGCCGGCGGGAGGCGGACGGATCGGTCGTGCTCCACGCCGACCTGCGCGACGCGACGCGCGGCTGGTGCAACGACATGCTCGTCGACCCGCAGGGCCGCGCGTATGTCGGCAGCTACGGCGCCGACTTCCGCGCCGGTGAGGAGCGGGCGCCGGTGCGCCTCGCGCTGGTGGAGCCCGACGGTTCGGCCCGGCCGGTGGGGGAGCCGTTGTGGTTCCCCAACGGCATGGTTCGGGCGCCCGACGGCACCACGCTCGTGGTGGCCGAGAGCCTGGACCAGAGGCTGACCGCGTTCACGGTCGCGCCCGACGGATCGCTCGACGACCGCCGTGCGTGGGCGTTGCTCCCCGACGAGGTTCGGCCCGACGGCATCGCGCTCGACGCCGCCGGCGCGGTGTGGGTCGCGTCGTTCGGCACCGGCGAGTGCATCCGCGTGGAGGAGGGCGGCGTGATCACCGATCGGGTGGTGGTGCCCGCCCGGTTGCCGTTCGCGTGCGGCCTGGGCGGGCCGTCCGGGCGCACGCTGTTGATCTGCGCCGCGAACACACACGCCACCCCGCAGACGCTCGACGAGATGGCCGGCGTCCTCGCGGTGTGCGACGTCGACGTTCCCGCCCCCTGAGACGCCGGAGCGCCCGAAACGCCGAAACGCCGCCACTGGTGTGGCGGCGTTTCGGCGTCTTGGGAGTTCTTCGACCGGCTTCGTCGGGCGGGTCCAGAGCTCAGGTGATGGGCGCCTCGTGCCCTACTGGTCGGGAGCTCTTGCTCGTCGTGGAGGCCGGCCGGAGCCGATCCCGGTCCGGTGGAGTCTCTTCACCCACGCGTCCCCCTCTCGGAGTTCGCTTCTTCTCGGACACTTGGACCGTACGCCCGCGCCGAGCGAAAGGCAATGGGCCGAAGGTCACGACTCCGTGCTCTGGACCAGCTTCGTGAGCGCGTCGGTCGCCGACCAGCCCGGGAACGGCACACCCTGGAGTGCGGTCCCCGACGCGGTCGCGCCCGGCCACGGGTGGTCGGCTCCCGCGAGGACGACGGACCGGACGTCGGCATCGCGCGCGCAGCGTCGGTAGTGCGTCACCGTCTCGACGCCCGACGTGGTGACGGTCGGCTTCCGCGCACACCGTGCACCACGCGCGTACGCGGCGACCGAGTCGGCGAACGGTCGGTAGTCCACGCCCGACACGCTGCGCGTCCCGGTCCCGCCTTCGACGGGGTGGTTGCGGTCGGCGTCGCCGTGCACTGCGAGCAGCGATGTGCCGCGCGGCGCGCACGCGGCCGGGTCCGCGGTCTCCAACGATCCCGACACCGGCATCGCCGCCGCGAGCACACCACCGCGTTCACAGGCGAACCGCCAGGTCATCATGGCGCCGTTCGAGTGACCGGACATGACCACCCGGTCACGGTCGATGGGCAACGAGCGCTCCAGCGACCGGATCAGCTCCGACAGGAACGCCACGTCGTCGACGTCGTCCCGGGCGGCGACGGCGCAGCACGAGCCCGCGTTCCACACGTATCCGCGGGTGCCGTCGGGCAGCTTCACCGCGATCGGGGTCCCCTGCGCAAACGCGACCACGAAGCCGTTCGCGTCGGCGGCCTCCACCAGCCCGGTGGTGTCGATCGAGTTCTGCGGGCTGCCACCCCCGCCGTGGAGGTGGAGCACCAGCGGCACCGGCCGGTCGGGGTGGGCCGCCACCGACGCGGGGACGTGC
Source organism: Acidimicrobiia bacterium (assembly GCA_041659105.1). Lineage (GTDB taxonomy): Bacteria > Actinomycetota > Acidimicrobiia > IMCC26256 > PALSA-555 > CAIUKV01. The sequence goes on along the minus strand of JBAZYX010000045.1, from coordinate 3,370 downwards.
ACCACCGTGCTGCGGGTGACGCCGTCGACCACCACCTCGTACGGGAACGTCCCGCTCGGGACGGCCGGGGCCGCGTCCGCGGCCCTCGCCGGGATCGCCGAGCCCACGAGCGCCGCGATCCCCAACGCGGCGAACGCGGCGGACAGGGCGGGCCGGCGGGTCATGCGCTCATCGAACCGCCGGATCGTCAGGGGCCTGCCCGATCGCCGCGAAGCGTTCGTGAAGCCTCGACCGGATCTCGTCGGTGTCGTACTCGTTCCACCGTCGCTTCTGACGCCGGCGCCGCTCGGCTGCGACCGCGGACCCCACCGCGATGGCGGCGACGGCCCCGAGCCCGATCCACTTCCACGCGCGCGACTGCACGGTCGTACGCTAGCCATCACCACTGGTCGCTGCGTTCGCTTCGCCGGTTCGATCGGCGGCGCGACCGGACGCTCACTACGCTACCCATCACCACTGGTCGCTGCGTTCGCTTCGCCGGTTCGATCGGCGGCGCGACCGGACGCTCACTACGCTCGGGTCGTGACCCCGACCATGACAGCGCGCGAGGCGCTCGAGCACGCGCACACCGGGGACGTGTGGCTGTTCCGTGGTCCCACCACCGCCGACAAGGCGATCCGCCTGCTCACCAACGCGCCGGTGAACCACGTGGCGATGGTGGTCGCGCTCGACGACCTCCCGCCGCTGCTCTGGCACACCGAGCTGGGGCAGAGCCTCCCGAGCGTGTGGACCGGCGAGCACCACCGCGGCGCCCAGCTCCACAAGCTCGACGACGCGCTCGTGGTCTGGACGGGCAAGTACAAGCAGCGGGCGTGGGTGCGGCACTTCGACGGTGAGATCACCCGGGACATGGAGGACGCGCTCCTCCGGGTGATCGCCGAGTACGAAGGCCGTGCCTTCCCCCGCACGATGCAGCTCGCGGGGAAGTGGCTGTCGGGCCGGGTGCGGCGCGAGGCGTCGGAGCAGGCCGTCTACTGCGCCGAGCTGCTCGCGATCACTTACACCCGGATGGGCCTGCTCGACCCCCGCAAACCCGCGAACTGGTTCGACCCCGGCCGCTTCTGGAGCGGCGACCGCCTGGAGCTGCGCAACGGCGCCAGCCTCGGACCCGAGATCGCGGTGACGGTCACCGACGCCACGAACGGAGCAGCAATCCCATGATCAAGGCGTACTCGGCCGACTCGCACGTGACCGAGCCCGGCGACTGCTACATCGACCGCATCGACCCCAAGTTCCGCGACCGTGCGCCGGTCGCGGTGCTCGACGAGACGATGGGGGCGACGATCCTCATCGACAACGGCCGCAACCGGCTGCCCTACGGCATGGTCGCGGCGGCCGGGCGCCCGTGGGACCAGATCAGCCCGTTCAACTACGTCCCCTGGGAGGACCTGCACGCGGGTGGGTGGGACCCCCAGGCGCGCTTGGCCGAGCAGGACCGCGACGGCGTGGCCCTGGAGGTCCTGTACCCGTCGGTCGGGATGATGATCTGCAACCACCCCGACGCCGACTACAAGAAGGCCTGCTTCGACGCGTACAACCTCTGGATCGCGGAGTTCCAGGCGGTCGCGCCCGACCGCTTCGTGGGCCTCGGGCAGACCGCGCTGCGCACCGTCGACGAAGGGATCGCCGACCTCGAGCGCATCAAGCACCTCGGCCTGCGCGGGGTGATGCTCCCCGGGTACGCGAGCTGTCACGACGACGGCGACTACGACGACCCGCGCTGGGACCCGTTCTGGCGGGCGGCGGGGGAGCTCGGCCTGCCGCTGTCGTTCCACATCCTCACGAGCGGCAACGACCAGCCGACGAACCCGCAGTTCCGCGGCCCGAAGCTCAACTCGTTCCTCGGCATCATCCGGGGCTGCCAGGACATCGTCGGCACGCTCGTCTTCGGCGGGGTGTTCGACCGCGTGCCCGGACTGCAGGTCGTGTGCGTGGAGGCGGACGCGGGCTGGGTGCCGCACTGGATGTACCGGGCCGACCATGCCTACGACCGGCACCGCAACTGGCTCTCCGGCGCGCCGCTGGAGCGGCGACCGAGCGAGTACGTGCGCGACAACGTGTTCGTGACCTTCCAGGACGACCGGGTCGCGTTCCAGGTCACGCACCTGATGAACCACGAGCGGCTCATGTGGGCCAGCGACCACCCGCACAGCGACGCCACGTTCCCCGACTCGCAGGCCGTGATCGCGCAGCACACGGCGGCGCTCGATCCGCAGGTGCGCGACGACATCCTCTGGCGCAACTGCGCGCGGCTCTACGGGCTCGACACCTGAGTCCTAGGCTCCCCGTCATGCCCACGCTGATCCTGTTGCGCCACGGCCAGAGCACGTGGAACCTCTCGAACCAGTTCACCGGCTGGGTCGACGTCGACCTCACCGAGAAGGGCGTCGCCGAGGGCGTTGAGGCCGGGCGCCTCCTCGCCGCCGAAGGACTCGCCCCCGACGTGCTGCACACCTCGCTCCAGAAGCGGGCGATCCGCACCGCCGAGCTCACGCTGCGCGAGCTCGACCGGCAGTGGATCCCGGTGCACCGGTCGTGGCGGCTCAACGAGCGGCACTACGGGGCGCTCCAGGGCGAGGACAAGAAGTCGACCACCGACAAGTACGGCAAGGAGCAGGTGCTGATCTGGCGCCGGGCCTACGCGACCCCGCCGCCGCCGCTCGAGGGCGAGGCGCTGGCCGCGCAGCTCGCCGACCCGCGGTACGCGCACCTCCCGCCCGACCTGCTCCCCGCGACGGAGTGCCTCGCCGACGTCGTCGACCGGATGCTCCCGTACTGGTACGACGGCATCGTCCCCGACCTCGTGGCCGGGCGGGTCGTGATGGTCGCCGCGCACGGGAACTCGTTGCGTGCGCTGGTGAAGCACCTCGACGGCATCTCCGACGACGACATCGTCGAGCTCAACATCCCCACGGGCATCCCGCTGGTGTACGACCTCGACGAGCACATGCGGCCGGCCGAGGCGCTACCGCTCGAGTCGCGCTACCTGGGTGATCCCGAAGCGGCCGCCGCGGCCGCGGCAGCCGTCGCCAAGCAGGCCGGCTGATCCGCGACCGTCGCGCGACCTGGCATCCTCTCCCCATCCGCACAGGAGGACCCCAATGACCCTCACCGCGAACCCGACTCCCGAGGCCGTGCACCTCGGCGGCGACGACCTGCCCTTCGCCCTCCTGCCCGACGCGAGCAAGCTCAAGGTCCTGCAGGTGCGCGAGAAGGAAGGCCTCTGGATCATCCAGACGATCTTCCAGGCGGGCTACGAGGTGCAGACCCACAAGCACACCGGCCCGGTCTGGGGCTACACGGTCTCGGGCGCGTGGAAGTACAAGGAGTACGACTACGTGAACCGGGCCGGCTCGTTCCTCTACGAGCC
>JBAZYX010000044.1:0-28434 GCA_041659105.1 Acidimicrobiia bacterium | reverse complement strand
GACGCCGAACCGTCAGGCGTTGCGGTCGCGGAACCAGGCGAGGGTGCGGCCGAGCCCGGTCTCCATGTCGACCTGGGGCGTCCACCCGAGGTGGGTGGCGGCGCGCCCGGGGTCGAGCGCGCTGCGAGCCAGCTCGCCGGTGCGCGGTGGCGCGTACTTCGGCGGATCGGGGAATCCGGCGATGCGGGCCATCGTGTCGTAGAGGCCCTGCACGCTCGTCTCGACGCCGGTGCCGATGTTGCAGGTGAGCCCGCCGCCGGCGTCGGCCGCCTTCGCGAACGCGTCCACCACGTCGTCGACGTACACGAAGTCGCGCGTCTGGCTGCCGTCGCCGTAGACCGTGGCCCGCTCCTTCGCGAGGAACTTCCCGGCGAAGATCGCGACCACGCCCGCCTCGCCGTGTGGGTCCTGCCGCGGCCCGTACACGTTGGCCAGCGCGAGCACAGTGGAGTCCAGGCCCTGGATCTCCCGGTAGTAGTGCAGGTAGTCGCCCACGGCCTTCTTGGACACGCCGTAGGGCGAGAGCGGGTGCTGCGAGTGGCCTTCGCGCACCGGCAGGTCGTCGGGCTCGCCGTAGAGCGTGCCGCCGGATCCCGCGAACACGACCTTGCGGGTCCCCGCGGCGAGCGCACCCTGGCAGACGTTCAACGAGCCGAGGATGTTCACCTCGGCGTCGAAGAGCGGCTTGACCACGGACACGCGCACGTCCATCTGCGCCGCGAGGTGCATGATCACCTCGGGCTTGCGACTCGCGATGAGGTCGACGAGGCCGGTGGAACGGACGTCGAGGCGGTGGAAGGTGAACCGTCCGGGCTTGCGCGACCGCGCGGCGGCGAGGTTGCCCAGCGTCCCGTTGGACAGATCGTCGACGACGTCGACCTCCTGACCGTCGGCCAGCAACCGGTCGACCAGCGTCGACCCGATGAACCCCGCTCCTCCGGTGACCATCACCCGCATGTCACACCTCCCGCACTCTCAGCTCGTCGCGAACGGTCGCGCCCTCGTCGATCTCCACCTCGGGCCCGAGCACGCTGTCGGCGACATCGGCCGCGCGGCCGACCCGCGCACCGTCGTGCAGCACCGACCCGGTCACCCGTGCGCCGTACCCCACCGTGCACCCCGCGCCGATCGAGGACCCCGCGACCCACGCGCCCGGACCCACCGCGGTGTCGCGCCCGATCAGCACCGGCGGGACGAGGCGCGTCGACGCGTCGACCACCGCGCCGGCCTCGAGCCAGATGCCGGGGTCGACCTCCTCGGCGCCCGCCACCGGCGGGAACCCCAGCGCGCCGCGCAGCACGTCGGCGTGCGCGGCCAGGTACTTGTCGGGAGTGCCGATGTCGAGCCAGTAGACGTCGCTCTCCAGCGCGTACAGGCAGCCCCGCGCGCCGAGCATGCGCGGGAACGTCTCGCGCTCGATCGACACGTTCATGCCCGCCGGGATGCGGTCGAGCACCGACGGCTCGAGCACGTACGTCCCCGCGTTGATCCAGTCGGTCGGGGCGTGGCCCGGCGGCGGCTTCTCCACGAACGCCTTCACCTCGCCGTCGGGGAAGGTGGGCACCACCCCGAAGGCCGACGGGTCCGCGACGCGCACGAGGTGGATGGTCGCCTCGGCTCCGCGGTCGTCGTGGAAGGCGATGAGGCCCCGCAGGTCGAGCGCGGTGAGGACGTCGCCGTTGCAGACGACGAAGCGCTCGTCGATGTCCGCGACGTCGGCCGCGAAGCGGATCGCGCCCGCGGTGCCGAGCGGCTCGGGCTCGACCGCGTAGCGCAGCCGCAGGTCGCCGAAGCGGTCCTCGGGGAAGTGGGCCACGAACGCGTCGGGCAGGTACCCGAGCGACAGCACCACCTCGTCGACGCCGTGGGCGGCCATCCATCCGAGCTGGCGCTCGAGGAAGGGCTGGTTCGCGATCGGCAGCAGCGGCTTCGGCGTCTCGAAGGTCAGGGGGCGCAGGCGCGTGCCCTCGCCCCCCACGAGGACCACCGCTTTCACTGCTGGGTCGTCGGTGTGGTCGCCGCGGCGGTGGTGGGGGTGGTGTCGGCCACGCCGGGGTTGTTCTGCGCAGTCGGGGTGCACCCCTTCTGGTTGATCGCACCCGACGGAGAGCCGTCGTCCTGCGGTGCGCTGGCCGCGTTCGGCGGCGCGCCCATCTCCTCGCCCTTGGGCAGGAAGCCGATGGCCACCACTTCCTGGTCGGCGAGCTTGTGATCGGACGGGTTGCCGCCGACCGTCTTGCAGTTGACCTCGAACACGACCTCGCCGGCCTTGCCCTTGCCCGCCTCACCGGTGGCGTTCGGACACTTGTCGCCGTTCTTCCACTCGGTCTTGGTCGGCTCGACGGACGGTCCGGTCCACACGGCGAACGAGCTCGGGGAGACGCTCCAGCCGCCGTAGTCGAAGAACTTGCCCAGCGTGGCCTTGCTCCCGGCCTCGCTGCTGGTGAACGGGTGGATGTGGATGAACCCGTCGCCGTGGGTGTGGATGCCGACGCGCACGTTCGAGTTGCCCGCCGCGGTCTCGAACTCGGCCGGGGGCGTGAGCCACTCGCCGCACACGTTCACGGCGAGCGCGGCGTGCCAGTGGTCGCCCGACGGGTTGTCGGCGGTGGGCGGCTGCGGCGCGGCGCTCGCGGAGTCGCCGCGGGAGAGGACGCCGCTGGCCAGGACGACACCGATCACCCCCACGAGGATGATGACCGTGATCGTGACCGTGAACCACCGGCTGGACCCCTGCTTCCGGGGTCGCCGGCTCTTGGCGCGCAGCGCGGCGCGGGAGTGCTTGTTTCGGGACCGGGCCATGGGCGACCGAGATTACCGGGTCACCCGCGGACGGCTCCCGCGCGGGCTGAGCGCCCGCACCGCCATGGTGAACCCCGCCCGGATGGTCAAGAAGGCGGCCGCCGGCACCAGCAGGAGCCGTTTCGGGCCGTGCCACCGCTTCGTCGCGAGGCGCAAGAGCGAGCGGTGGTGCTCGACGATCATGCGGTTGGGGCGCCGGTCGGTGGACAGGCCCTGGCGGTGCACCACCTCTCCCGCCGGCTCGTAGCGCACCCGCCAGCCTGCCGACCGCAGCCGCCAGCCGACGTCGACGTCCTCCATGTACATGAAGTAGCCCTCGTCCCAGCCGCCGATCCCGTCGATGGCGGCGCGCCGGAGCCACAGCGCCGCGCCCGACGCCCAGTCGACGTCGCGCGCGACGGCGGGGTCGGCGTCGAGCTCGCGGTAGCGGCGCGTGAACGGGTTGCGGGGCCAGACGAATCCGAGCAGCGCGTGGCCGACGGCGTCGGTGAACGCGGGATCTCGGCGGGCGGACGGGTACGTCGAACCGTCGGGGTTGCGGACCCGCGGACCCGCGGCACCCACGCGGGGATCGGCGAACGCCGCGAGCATCGCGGCGCCCGTCCCGGGGCGCACCTCGAGGTCGGGGTTGCACACCGCGACGACCGCGGCGGCGGTCGCGGCGGTCCCGCGGTTGGCTGCGGTCGCGTAGCCCACGTTGCCGCCGGCGTCGAGCACCCGGACCCCGGGGACCACGCGCCGCAGCGCGTCGACCGAGCCGTCGCGGGAGCCGTTGTCGACCACGACGACGTCGGGCGCAGCGCCCGCCGAGTCGTCGGCGAGGAGGGACTGCACGCACACGGTGAGCGCGTCACCGGCTTCGTAGTTGACGACGACCGCCGCCCAGGGCGCGTCCACCCCGGCCTACCCGGCCGGCGCGCGCTCGGCCCGGTACCAGTCGACCAGGAGCGTGAGCCCGGTCCGCAGGTCGACCTCGGGCGCCCACGCGAGCTCGCACCCCGCGACGGTGATGTCGGGCCGGCGCCGGGTCGGGTCGTCGGCCGGGAGCGGGTCGAAGGTGATCGGCGCGCCGGACCCCGTGATCTCCAGCACCAGCTCGGCCAGCTCGAGCACGGTGCACTCGCCCGGGTTGCCGATGTTCATCGGCCCGGTCCAGTCGGAGTGCAGGAGTGCGAGGAACCCGCGCACCTCGTCGTCGACCCAGCAGAACGAGCGCGTCTGCGAACCGTTGCCGTACACGGTGAGTGGCTCGCCCGCGAGCGCCTGCTCGATGAAGTTGGTCACCACGCGTCCGTCGCCGGGGGCCATCCGCGGGCCGTACGTGTTGAAGATGCGGACGATCTTCGTGTCGACGCCGAACGTGCGGTGGTACGCCATCGTGATCGCCTCGGCGAACCGCTTCGCCTCGTCGTACACCGACCGGGGGCCCACCGAGCTGACGTTGCCCCAGTAGCTCTCGGGCTGCGGGTGGACACCGGGGTCGCCGTAGATCTCGCTCGTGGACGCGAGCAGGAACCGCGCGCCGTGAGCGCGGGCGAGCTCGAGCGCGTGGCGGGTGCCCTCCGAGCCGACCGCGAGCGTCTCGAGCGGGCGGGCGAGGTAGGCCGGTGGGCTGGCCGCGCTCGCGAAGTGCAGGACGGCGTCGACCGGGCCGGGGACGGGGAGACCAGTGCTCACGTCGTGCTCGAGGAGCGTGAACCGCGGGTCGTCGAGGAGCGCCGCGACGTTCTCGCGCCGCCCGGTGGAGAGGTCGTCGACGGCCACGACCTCGTAGCCCGCGTCGAGGAGCGCCCCGGCCAGGTGGGAGCCGAGGAACCCGCTGCCGCCGGTGAGCACGGCTCGGGGCATCAGCGCCCCACGCCCTGGTAGGCGAAGCCGAGGCGACGCATCGCCGCGGGGTCGAGGAGGTTGCGGGCGTCGACCACCCGCGGCTCGGCCATCGCCGCGGCGACGCGCGAGTAGTCGAGCCAGCGGAACTGGTCCCACTCGGTGAGGAGCGCGAGCACCTCGGCGCCGTCGCACGCGTCGTACGCGTCGGCAGCCACGACCAGCCCGGGGACCTCGTGGCCGGCCGCCTCCCCGGCGACGGGGTCGAACGCGCACACCGTCGCGCCCGCGGCGACGAGCTCCGCCGCGATCGACAACGCGGGCGAGTCGCGGAGGTCGTCGGTGTTGGCCTTGAAGGTGAGGCCGAGGACCGCGATGTGCGTGCCCGCGAGCGCACCCCCGGCCATCGCGCGGATCTGGTCGACGATGTGGTCGCGCTGGCGTTCGTTGACCTCGAGCACGCCCCGCAGCAGGCTGAAGTCGTAGCCGTACTCCTCCGCGGTGCGCAGCAGCGCCGACGTGTCCTTCGGCAGGCAGGCGCCGCCGAAGCCGGGACCCGGGTGGAGGAAGTCGGACCCGATGCGGGGGTCGTAGCCCATGCCGAGCGCGACGTCGCGCACGTCGGCGTTGACCGCCTCGCACACGTTGGCGACGGCGTTGATGAACGAGATCTTCGTGGCCAGGAACGCGTTCGAGGCCTGCTTGATCATCTCCGCAGACGCGGCGTCGGTGACGACGATCGGGGCGGGCACGCTGCGGTACAGCTCGGAGATGCGCACTGCCACCGCGGGGTCGTCGCAGCCGATCACGATGCGCTGGGGCTGGAGGAAGTCGCGCACGGCGTTGCCCTCGCGCAGGAACTCGGGATTCGAGGCGACCTGGGTGTCGTGGGTCGCGCCCGCCTCCGCGAGCCAGCGGGCCACCAGTCGGGTGGTGCCCACCGGGACGGTCGACTTGTTGACCACCACAGCCCCGGGCTCGAGCAGCGGCGCGATGTCGCGCGCCACCGCCTCGATCGCGGAGAGGTCGGCGCTGCCGTCGTCGCCGGGCGGCGTACCCACGCACAGGAACACGAACTCGGCCCCGCGGATCGCCTCGGCCGCGCCCACCACGAAGCGGAGCCGCTGGATCGAGAGCCCCTCCGCGACCAGGCCGGGCATTCCCTCCTCGAGGATGGGGATCTCACCCTTGGACAGCCGCGCGACGCGGTCGGCGTCGATGTCCGCGCAGCGCACGTCGTGGCCGAGCCGGGCGAAGCACGCGGCGGTGGTGAGGCCGACGTAGCCCGCGCCGACGACCGCAACTTCACTCATGGACGTGGCCTTCCCCGCCGTGGACCGTGGAATCCCGATCGAGTGTACGAGCGCGGTCGGCCCGCTACCGGGGTTCCCGGCGCATGAACCACAGCGGGAGCCGCGGCAGCTCGGCCTGGCTCACCACCTCGAACCCCAGGCGCCGGTAGAAGACGACGTTGGGGGCGGTCTCCGTCTCCAGGAACGCGATCTCACCGGCGTCGTCCATCGCGTTGCACAGCTGGGTCATCACCGCCGCGCCGACGCCCCGCCCCTGGAGGCCGGGCTCGACGCCCACCGGGCCCACGTGCCAGTGCCGCTCGTCGCTGTGGTGGGCCCACAGCGTGGCGAGCACGCGGTTCTGGCGGTCGGGAGAGCCGGGATCGCCTTCGGGGCCGGTCGGCATCGTGCGGACCGATTCGGGGAGCACGTCGACGAAGCACACGCCCGGTGCCGCCGCGGCCGCGCTCCCCACCACGTGACCCTGGACCAGCGCGCCCCAGACGGTGGGCCGGCCCACCACGGGCGCGGCGGGCGGCGCTCCCCCCACCACCCGCCGCCACCGGCTCGGCGGCGGCACGGGCGCGGGCTCACGGAACGCGGAGTAGGTCGCCCCCATGCGTGCGACGGGATCGTCGCCGTGGAGGTACACGAACATCGGGTCGTCGCGCAGCGCGCGGGCGGCGACCGCCGCGGCCGCGGCCCGCTCGGTGTCGGCGAGGAGCCGGACCTCGAGCGTCACGCGACCGGGACCGGGCTCAGCCGCGTGCCTGGAGGGCTTCGATGAGCTTCGGAACGACCTTGTGCACGTCGCCCACGATGCCGAGGTCGGCGACACCGAAGATCGGCGCCTCGCCGTCCTTGTTGATCGCGATGATGTTGTCGGACCCCTTCATGCCCACGAGGTGCTGCGTCGCGCCGGAGATGCCGAGCGCGATGTACAGCTTGGGCTTGACCGTCTTGCCGGTCTGGCCGACCTGCTTCGAGTAGGGCACCCAGCCGGCGTCCACGATGGCACGGGACGCGCCCGACGCGCCGCCCAGGAGCTTGGCGAGCTGCTCCACCAGCGGGTCGTAGCTCTCCGCGGCGCCGATGCCGCGACCGCCCGACACCACGATCGTGGCCTCTTCCAGCTTCGGTCCCTCGCGCTCCTCGACGTGACGCTCGAGGATCTTCGCCTCACCGGCACGGCCGGCGTCGACGCCGGTCACCGCTTCGACGGCCGCCGCGGCGCCGCCGCTCGGCTCGGCCGCGAACGACTTCGGCCGGATCGCCGCGAGGTACGGCTTCTCCCCCGAGAACTGCGTGTCGACGAGCGTGTTGCCGCCGAACACCGCCGTGCCCACGGTGACGGTGTCGCCGTCGACCGCGAGCGCGGTCCCGTTGGTGATCACCGGGCGGTCGAGCTTCACCGAGAGGCGGGCCAGCGCGTCACGACCGTCGTAGGTCTGCGCGAAGAGCACGAGGTCGGGGCCGTTGGCCGCGATCAGCGTGGCGAGCGCCGCGGCGCCGATGACGCCGGGGAGCGCGTCGCCGGGGTCGACCGCGTAGACCTTGGTCGCGCCGTGCTCACCGAGCGCACCGGCGAGCGCACCGGCGTTGCCGCCGACGTAGACGCACTCGACCGTGTCGGCGACCTCACGGGCCTTGGTCAGCAGCTCGAGCGTGCTCGTGGCCGGCTTGTCGCCCTCGGCCTCGGCGAAGACCCACACCTTTGCCAGTCCCATCGAAGGACACTCCTCACTATTGGTCGGGCTCACTCCGTACCCGGTTGGTCACCGGCTCGGGAGCGTTCGCCCTCCACTCCATTGGTCCCGCTCACTCCATCGCCGGTTGGTCACCGGCTCGGGAGCGTTCGCCCTCCGAATCAGACGACCTTGAGCTCCTCGAGGAACGCGACGACGCGCTGGTACGCCTCGCCGTCGTCCTCGATCTTCTCGCCGGCTTCGCGCGCCGGGGCCGGCGCGACCTGCGTGATCTGCTGGCGCGACCCGGCCCAGCCGACGCTGTCGGCGCCGAGGCCGAGGTCGGCCGCGGTCACCTCGTCGACCGGCTTGTTCTTCGCCGCCATGATCCCCTTGAAGGAGGGGTACCGGGGCTCGACCACACCGGCGGTGACGCTGATCACCGCGGGCAGCGACGCCTCGACGACGTCGTAGCCGGCCTCGGTCTGGCGCTGGATCGTGGCCTTGCCGTCGCCGACCTCGACGTGCTTGGCGAACGTGAGCGACGGCCAGCCGAGCAGCTCCGCGATCTGCGGCGGGGTGGTGCCGGTGTAGCCGTCGGTGGACTCCGTGGCCGCGAGCACGAGGTCGACGTCGCCCGCACGCTCGATCGCCTTGGCGAGAACCTTCGCGGTGCTCAGGGCGTCGGAGCCGGCCAGCGCCGGGTCGGACACGAGGATGGCCTTGGCCGCCCCCATGGCGAGCGCCGTGCGCAGACCGGACACCTCGCGGTTGGGCGCCATCGAGACCAGGGTGACCTCGCCCCCGCCCGCCTTGTCGACGAGCTGCAGCGCCATCTCGACGCCGTAGCTGTCGGACTCGTCGAGGATGAGCTTGCCCTCGCGCTTGAGCGCGTGGGTGCTGGGGTCGAGCTCGCCCGGGATGGCCGGGTCGGGGATCTGCTTCACACAGACGACGACATGCATGGATCACTCCGCGTGATGGGTGACGGTCGCGTGATTGAGGACGGGTCATTCTGGCAAGGCCCCGGCGCCCCCGTCGAAACGAGTCCACCCGTGTGACCGACACCTCGGACGGGCGCCCCCCGTCCGGTACCGTCGATCGACGATGGGTGCGGAGCCGGACGTCGATCTGCTGGTGGTGGGCGCCGGCCCGGCCGGGGTGGCCGCGGCCCTCACCGCGCACCGGCTCGGCCGGTCCGTCGTGTGTGTCGACCGGGCGGTGTTCCCCCGCGACAAGACCTGCGGCGACGGCCTCACCGCCGGCGCCCTGCGCCTCCTCGAGGAGCTCGGCGTCGCCGTGCCCGGGCTGGCCACCACCCAGCCGGTCGACACCGTGGTGCTCGAGGGTCCGACGGGCCGGCGGGTCACCCTGCCCCTCCCCACCGACGGCCACCACGCGGTGGTCACCACCCGCGCCGACCTCGACGCCGCCCTCGTCGCGCACGCACGCGCCGAGGGGATCACCGTGCGCGAGGGCGAGGCCGTCACCGCCGTGGTCGCCGACCACCACGCCGTGATCGTCACGCACGGCGACCACAACACCCGGGCCCGGTTCGTGGTGGCAGCCGACGGCCACTACTCCACGGTCCGCCGGCTCGTCGACCCCGACGACGGCGCCGACCTCGGCTCCTGGCACGCCTTCCGCCAGTACTTCCGCGGAGTGCACGACCCCCGGCTGTGGGTGCTGTTCGAGCCCGACCTGCTCCCCGGCTACGCGTGGGTGTTCCCGCTGCCCGACGGCCGGGCCAACGTCGGCTTCGGCGTGCTGCGCGACCACGACACGAGGGGCAAGGCGCTCGCCGCACTGTGGCGCGACCTGCTCGCGCGGCCCTCGCTGCGGGCCGTGCTCGGTCCCACCGCCGAGCCGGAGGACCGCCACCGGGCCTGGCCGATCCCGGCCACCTTCGTCCCCGCGCGGACCACCGCCGGGCGTGTGCTGTTCGCGGGCGACGCCGCGGGTGTGGTCGACCCGATGACGGGCGAGGGCATCGCCCAGGCCCTCGAGACCGGCGTGCTCGCCGCGCGCGCGGTCGCCGCGGGCGGACCGGTCGCCGAGGTCGCGGCCCGCTACCGCACCGCGGTCACCCGGGCGCTCGGACGCGACCTGCGCTTCGCCGCCCTGCTCCAGCGGGTGCTCCGCACCCGCGTCGGCACCACCGGCGCGCTCGCGCTCGTCGACCTCTCCCCGTGGACGCGGCGCCACTTCGCCCGCTGGATGTTCGAGGACTACCCCCGCGCCCTGCTGCTCACGCCCGACCGCTGGCGGACCGGCGCGTTCACGCCGCCGGGGTCCTACCGCACCCCCGCGACCCGCGCGTCGTAGGGTTCGGCCGTGATCGTCCTGCTCGCCACCCTGCACGCCCGGTCCGGCAGACGCGACGAGCTCGCCGGCCTGCTCGACGCGATCCGGGCCGACACCGAAGCGGAACCGGGCACCCTCACCTTCGCGGTGCACACCGTGCCCGACGACGAGACCGCGGTCGTCTGCTACGAGGCGTACGCCGACGCCGACGCGATGGCCGTGCACCGTGAGGGCCGGGCCCTCCAGGCACTGATGGCCGTGATCGGCGACCTGATCGACGGTCCGCCCGAGATCGTCTACCTCGAACCGGTCAACAGGCCGTCGAGGTAGGCCACGCCGCGGGTGATGGCCGACGCGTAGCCCTCGGCCTCGATGCGCGGGCCCACCATCTCCAGCTCGTACGCCCCCGTGTAGCCGAGCCCCTCGAACGCGTCGACGAGCCGGGCGAGCGGGATGTCGCCGTCGCCGGGCACCGCGCGGTCCGGGCTCGTGAGGCTCCCGACGACGAAGTCGCTCACCTGGACGTGCGCGAGGACATCGGTCGCGGCGGCCAGCGTCGACACCAGGCCGCGCTCCGCGAACGCGCTGTTCAGCTCCACGCACAGCCCGATCCCGAGCGCGCGGGCCAGGTCGACGCCGTCGCGCACCGTCGTGCAGAAGCTGAGGTCGAGCCGGAGCGCGCTCGTCGGCTCGACCGTCAGCAGCACGCCCACCGCGTCGGCATGGACCCGCACCGGATCGAGGGCGGTGTCGAGCGCGGCGACGGCGTCGTCCCACTCGAGCGGCCCGGCCGGGCCGGTGGTGAGCACGAGGCAGCCGCCCAGCTCGGCCGCGGCGTCGACCGCCGTGACGAGCCGGTCGCGCTGCCTCGGCCACGTCCCGGCGTCGGCGAGGTCCCACCAGCCCAGCTCGACGATGTTGCTCACCCGCAGCCCCGCCGCCGCGATCCGCACGACGGCGTCGTCGACGCCCGCTTCCTCGAGCTTGCGCAGGGACAGGCCGACCTGGTCGATGCCCGTCTCGGCCCAGAACGCGAGGTCCTCGTCGAGCGTCCAGCCCCAGCTCGACACCGAGCTCACCGACACCTGCGGGTGCATGGCCGGAATCTAAGCCATCGGCGCCATCGGCACGGTTCGCGAGATGCCATCTAGCCTCTGCGGCCGTGGAATGGGCGCCGAGCGCGACCTACACCGTGATGTTCACCGACCTCGTCGACTCGACGGCGCTCCGCGCGCGCATCGGCGACGACGCGGCCGACGCGCTCCAGCACGAGCACCACGACCTGGTCCGCCGGCTGGTGGAGCTCCACGACGGCGGTCTGGTCAAGACCATGGGCGACGGCACGATGGCCGCGTTCCTCGGCGCCGCGGAGGGCCTGGCCTGCGCGGTGGACCTCCAGCAGGCGGTGTTCGACCGCAACCAGCACGCGGCCCACGACGTGCACGTCCGCATCGGGGTGAGCCTCGGGGACGGTCGCTACGAGGACGACGACCTCAACGGCACCCCGGTCGTGGAGGCGGCCCGGCTGTGCGGCGCCGCGGCGGGCGACGAGATCCTCTGCGCCACGGTCGTGCGCATCGTCGCCGGGTCCCGGGCCACCCAGCGCTTCACCGACGTCGGCGCGCTCGAGCTCAAGGGCCTCCCCGCGCCGGTCCCGGCGCTGCGGGTCAACTGGGAGCCGCGGACCACCCCGGTCGAGGGGGGTCCACCCTTCCCCGCGGCGCTGGAGGTGGGGGCCCGGATCCCCTTCATCGGCCGCCGGCGCGAGCTCGACCAGCTCGCACACGGCTGGCAGAGCGCGACCGAGGGCCACCGGTCGCTGGTGCTCATCTCGGGAGAGCCCGGGATCGGGAAGACGCGGCTCGCGTCCCAGGTGGCCCGCCTGGCCCACGCCCAGGGAGCCACGGTCCTGTTCGGCCGGTGCGACGACGAGCTCGGCGTGCCGTACCAGCCGTTCGTGGAGGCCCTCGCGTTCGTCGTCGAGCAGTACGAGCCCGAGACCTTCACGACGGCGCTCGGGCGCCACGCCGGCGAGCTGACCCGGCTCGTGCCCGGGCTGGCCGACCATGTCCCCGGCCTCCCCGGCCCGGTGTCGACCGATCCCGAGACCTCGCAGTACCGGCTGTTCGACGCCGTCACCGGCGCGCTGCGCGCCGGCGCCCAGGCTCGCCCGATCCTGTTCGTGATCGACGACCTCCACTGGGCGGCCAAGCCCACGCTGCTGCTCCTCCGGCACGTCGCGGCCACGGTCGACCCCGCGCGGGTGATGATCGTCGCCACCTACCGCGACACCGACCTCTACCGCGCCCATCCCCTCGCCGACGTGCTCGCCGACCTCCGCCGGCTCGACGGCGTACAGCGCATCTCGCTCACCGGGCTCGATGCGCCCGAGGTGGTCGAGCTGCTCGAGCGCGTCGCCGGCCACCAGCTCGACGACTCCGGCCTCGCCCTCGCGCAGATGATCTACGCGGAGACCGAGGGCAACCCGCTCTTCACCGGCGAGGTGCTCCGCCACCTGCGCGACACCGGCGCGCTCCTGGTCCGCGACGGCCGCTGGGTCGCGCGTGGCGACGTCACCGAGATCGGCATCCCCGACGGCGTGCGCGAGGTGATCGGCCGCCGCCTCGATCGCCTGTCGCCGACGGCGAACACGGCGCTCCAGGTCGCCGCGGTGATCGGCCGCACGTTCGACTTCGGCGTGCTCGCGCTGCTCGTCGAGGAGGTCGACGACGCGCTGCTCGCCGCCCTCGACGAAGCCGTCGACGCGCGCCTCGTGTACGAGACCGGCGTCGGGCAGTACGCGTTCTCGCACGCGCTCGTCCGGTCTGCGCTCTACGACGAGCTCCGCCCCACCCGGCGCGCGTACATGCACGAACGGGTCGCGGACGCGATCGGCGTGGTGTTCGCGGGTCAGATCGACGCGCATCTCGGGGAGCTCGCGTACCACTACGCGCGGAGTGTGGGCACCGGCAACGCCGACCGCGCGACCGAATTCGCGTGCCGGGCCGGCGAACGTGCGCTCGCCCAGCTCGCCCACGACGACGCGGTCACCTGGTTCGAGCAGGCGCGCGAGCTCGTCGACCTCGGCGGCGCCGACCGCCGCCATCTCCCCCGCGTCCTCGTCGGCCTGGGAACGGCCGAGAAGTACGCCGGCCGGCCCACCTTCCGCGAGACGCTCCTCGACGCCGCGGCGGAGGCCGAGAAGCAGGGTGACCGCGATCTCCTCGTGCAGGCCGCGCTCGCGAACAGCCGCGGGTTCTGGAGCAACTACGGCGCGGTCGACGCCGAGCGCGTCGCGCTCATCCGCACGGCGATCGACGCGACCGACGCGGCCATGGCGGCAGAGCACGCCCGGCTGCTCGCCAACCTCGCGTCCGAGGTCGTGTTCGCCGAGGACCTCGCCGCCCGCCGTCAGCTCACCGACGCCGCCCTGGCCATCGCCCGCGAGGCCGGTGACGCCGCGACGCTCGCCCACGTGCTCATCGCCCGCTGCGTGGCGCTCTGGCACCCGAGCACGCTCGACGAGCGGCTCGCGCACGGCGTGGAGCTGGCCGGGCTCGCCGAGGAGCTCGGCGATCCTCACCTCGCCTACTTCACCAACTGGTACCAGTACGCCGCGCTCGTGGAGGCGGCCCGCATGCCCGAGGCCGACGCCGCGCTCGCGGCGAGCGGCGAGCTCGCGGGCAGCATGGGCCCGTCGATGCCCGCGTGGATCCAGCGGTTCACCGAGGCCGGCCGGGCGGTCCTGGCGGGGGACCTCGACGCCGCCGAACGGCTCGCCGAGGACGCGCTCGCCGTCGGCGACCGCGGTGGCCAGCCCGACGCGGCGTTGTTCCACGGCGTGCTCCTGTTCGCGATCCGACTGCACGAGGACCGCGTCGCCGAGATCGCCGAGCTCATCGAGCAGGCCGGTACCGGCGACGACGTCCCCGACGGCGTGGACGCGCTGTGGGGCATCGCCGCGTGCCACCTCGGCCGCGACGACGACGCGCGCGCCGTGCTCGACCGTCTCGGCCGGGACGCGTTCGCGCACACGCCCCAGCACCAGGCCTGGGCGAGCATCGTGTGGGCCGCGGCCGTGATCGCCGCCCACCTCGGCGACCGCGCGCGCGTCGAGCAGTGCTACGACCTGCTGCTCCCCTACGCGGGAACGCTCGTGTTCCCGGGCCTGGCCGTGTTCGACGCGGTCGACAGCACGCTCGGGATGCTCGCCGGGGTCCTCGGGCGCACCGACGCCGCCCGCGACCACTACGACCGTGCGACCGCACTCCTCACGGATCTCGACGCGCCGCTCCTGCTCGAGCGAACCCGGGCGCGGGCCCACGGCGAGGTCCGCGTCGGGCGGCGCTGACCGCTCAGTCGAGCTGGATGTCCGCCGCGGAGATGTCGGGAACCGGCATCCGCGCGGTCACACCGCCGTCGACCGGGATGATCGCGCCGGTGATGAACGCGGCCTCGTCCGACGCGAGGAAGAGCGCGGCGTTGGCGATGTCGTCGGGAACCCCGAGCCGGGTCAGGTGCATCGCGCGGGTCGCGCCGCCGATCACCGGGTCCTCCATCATCTTCCACGCGCCCTCGCTGGTGAGCACCATGCCCGAGACGATGCAGTTCGTGCGGATGCCGTCGGCCGCGTACTCGACCGCCAGGGAGCGCGTCAGCGCGTTGAGCGCGCCCTTCGCCGCGGTGTAGGTGTCGAGACCCGGCGTGCCGAGCACCGATGCCGCGGACGAGATGTTGACGATCGCGCCGCCGCCGGCCGCCGCCATCGCGGGGATCGTGTGCTTGCAGCACCAGATCACCGCCTTCAGCGCGACCAGCATGATCGAGTCCCACGCGTCGTTCTCGAGCTCGGTCACGCGTCGATCGGAGCGCCCCGGGCCCATCAGCTCGGTCGGTGCCGCGTTGTTCACGAGCGTGGTGACCGCGCCGTAGCGGTCGACCGCGGCGCGCACCATCGCGACCACGTCATCCTCGCGCGCGAGGTCGGTGGGGACGAAGGTCGCCTCGCCCCCGGCCGCCCGGATCTCCGCCTCCACCGCGCGACCGTCGTCCTCGCTCCGGCCGGTCACCACGACGCGCGCGCCTTCACCCGCGAAGCGCACCGCCGTGGCCCGACCGATGCCCCGGGTGGACCCGGTGACGATCGCGACCTTGCCGTCCATGCGGCCGCCGTCCGAAGCCATGCGCGGAGCATGCCACGGGATGGTTGACCTTCGCCCGGTTCGGGGAAACACTCCCCGGCATGGGTACGAACCACCCGTGGTGACCCGACGGAGATCGGTGTCCCGGCACCACCCCCACCGGCACCGCCTCCGTGGCCACGGCTACTTCAAGCGCCTCGGCCCCGGCATCGTCACGGGTGCCGCCGACGACGACCCGTCCGGGATCGGCACGTACTCGCAGGTCGGCGCCGCCTACGGGCTCGGGCTCGTGTGGTTCGTCCCACTCGTGGCGCCGATGGCCGCGGCGGTGCAGGAGACCGCGGGCCGCCTCGGGCTCGTCAGCGGCCGGGGCCTCGCCACCCTGATCCGCCGTCACTTCCCGCGCTGGGTGCTCACGGGCGCGTTGCTGCTCGTGATCCTCGCGAACACGTTCAACATCGCCGCCGACGTCGCGGCCATGGCCGCGTCGACCCGCCTCGTGGTCGACCTGCCCCAAGCCGTGCTCGTCGTCGCGTACGTCGCGCTGATGATGGCCCTCGAGCTCACGCTCCCCTACCACCGGTACGCGCGTGTGCTCCGATGGCTCGCGCTCTCGCTGCTCGCCTACGTGTTCGTGCTCGCGTCGGCGAACGTCGACTGGCACGAGGTGTGGAGCAGCCTCGTCTCCCCGAGCCTCGTGGGCGGAGCGGGCGGCATCGCCGCGCTGATCGCGGTGTTCGGCACGACCGTCTCGCCGTACCTGTTCTTCTGGCAGGCGAGCGAGGAGGTGGAGGAGGAGACCGACCGGCACGACCCCGTCGACCGCGACCACGTGCGCGCGATGCAGATCGACGTCATCGGCGGCATGGTGTCCGCGGTGCTGATCGCGTTCGCGATCGTGGTGGTCGCGGCGTCGACCCTCCACCCCGCGGGCATCACCACCATCGCCACCCCCGACCAGGCCGCGCAGGCGCTCGAGCCCCTCGTCGGCCGCGCCGCGGGGCTCGTGTTCAGCCTCGGCATCGTCGGTCTGGGCCTCCTCTCCGTCCCGGTCCTCGCCGGGTCCACCGCCTACGCGGTCGCCGAGACGTTCGACTGGCACGAGGGACTGTCGAAGCGCCTCCGCGACGCCCGCGGCTTCTACGCCGTCGTCGCCGGCTCGATGCTCACGGGCACGCTGGTCGACTTCGTGGGCCTCGATCCCATCCGCGCCCTCTACCTCGCCGCGATCCTCAACGGCCTGGCCGCCCCGCCGCTGATCGCCCTGATGCTGGTCCTCGGGCGCCGCGACCCCACGCTGGGCCGGTTCCGGAGCGGGACGCTGTCGCTGGCCGTCGTGGGCGTGACGCTCGCGGTGAGCGTGGCGCTGCCCCTGGCGTACCTCGTCGCCCGCTGACCTCGGCCCGCCCGGATCGGGACTTTCGTCACAACCTGGCGGGAGGCGCACCTATGGCCTCGGCGGCGCGCAGGCGCGTCCCTACACTCGTACGCATGGCGACGGTCACCGACATCATCAAGGCGCCCCACTGGTCGACGGACATCCCGCTCGACACCCCGCACCTGCGGCTCGACGTGCTCGCCGAGACGGGGTTCGTGGTCCTGCGCGACCAGGACCCGCCCATCCCCGACGAGGAGTTCCTCGGCCTCGAGTACATGGACTGGAAGAGCGGCGGCGACACCAACTTCGCCCCCGTCGCCACCGCCGACGGCGAGCTCGACTGCCGCGGCTTCTGGAAGCCGGGCGAGGAGCGCGCCGACAAGGGCGGGATGTTGACCCGCAACGCCGAGCGCTGCCCGAGCCTCGTGGCCCACGTCAGCTCCGTGGGCGCCGACTTCGGCCGGGTGCGCGTGATCAAGCTCGAGCCCCAGGGCTACGAGGAGTCGCTGCGGTCCTTCCACCGCGACGACAACAACCGCTTCAACCCCGACGGCGAGGGCTGGGTGGTCCGCCAGTGGATCGAGCTCACCGACAACCCCGGTGCGTTCATGGTCCTCATGGAGCAGGGTCCCGACGGCATGCCCGACCCCGCCACCGAGGTGCACGTCCCACTTCACCGCGGCGCCCGCTTCGTGGTCGACACCCAACGCCTCTGGCACGTGGTCTGCAACCCGAGCGGGACCACGCGCTACGCGCTGATCACCAGCTTCGAGAGCGGCCCCGAGCTCGACGCCTGGATCCGCGCCAACCTGCCCGAGTAGGACACCACCCCTTTTGGCGTCACTCGTGCCGCGGTCAGCGGCACGAGTGACGCCAGAACGTGGATGACGCCGCGCGGTCAGCCCTCGGCGCCGACCGGCGAGCCGTGGTGCGCGACCATCCGCCAGCGGGCGCCGTCGTGCACGAACAGGTTGAGCGCCGCGACGTGCGCACCGGCGAGCTCGTCACCGTCGCCATCGGCGCCTCCGGTGGTCTGCAAGATGTTCTCGTCCAGGGTCACCCACGCCACGTCGCCCGTGACCGAGACCTCCTCCCCGGTGAGCACGAACTGGATGAAGGGCGTGTTGCGGAAGATCGCCTCCCACGAGCCGGCGATGCGCGCCCACCCGCGCAGGGTGGGCCAGCCCGGGTGGGTGACCACGGCCCGGTCGGAGTGCTCCCAGAGGTCGGCCATCGCGTCGAAGTCGCGCGCCTCGAAGGCCGCGTAGAACGCCGAGTTCGCGTCCCGCACCGCATCCTCGGCGCCCCTGCCCTCGGTGCGCGCCTCGGCCGCCATGCGCCCATGGTCGCACGCCGCCGGTCCCCACGTGGGCGTGGGGCCCGACCGGGGTCGTCACGCGGCCTCGTG
The DNA here is from genome assembly GCA_041659105.1 of Acidimicrobiia bacterium. Taxonomy (GTDB): domain Bacteria; phylum Actinomycetota; class Acidimicrobiia; order IMCC26256; family PALSA-555; genus CAIUKV01. The sequence goes on along the minus strand of JBAZYX010000044.1, from coordinate 10,597 downwards.
GATCACCCGCTCCCGCATCGACCACCAGTGGCGCCCGGCCAGCACGATCCAGTCGAGCAGCACCACGCCCTCGTCGGCGCAGTCGCGGCGCAACGCCACGAACCGGGCCACCTCGTGGCGCGACGGCGCCCGCGCGCCGCCGCACTCCACGGTGGCCAGCACGACGGCACCCACGAGCAGCTCCGCCGCGAGGTCGACGAGCTGGACGGCGTCGACGGGCCGGACGGCTTCGGGACCCGACCGCACCGCGGCACCGCAGACCGCGTGGGTCAGCGGGTCGGAATCGGCGAGCGCGAGGCCGAGCAGGATCTGCGCGGGCTCGTCGGCCGGAACGCCACACGCATTCAGGAACGACACGACGTCTTCGGGACCGCGGACGACGAGGCTCGGGTCGTCGGACATGACCACTCCCAGGGATGGAGGCGCGCGATCGCGCCGGTGCACGGGGAAGTGGGTGGGAAGAAGTCGGGAGGAAGTGGGTGGGAAGAAGTCGGGAGGAAGTGGTCGGACGCTACGCGTGGGGTGTGACGCGGAACCGGGTGGGGATCACGCGCGGAACTGCGCGAGGGCGTCGCGCCAGCGGTCGGGGTCCTGGCGCACGGGGGCGCTGAACAGGATGCGGTCGACGAGCCCGCCGTAGCGCTCCTTCATCTTGGCCGCGACGTCCTCCGGTTCGGCGACGACGGCGAACGTCTGGAGCACGTCGTCGTCGAGGATCTCGCCCATCTGCACCCACTCGCCGCGCTTGGACAGGCGGTTCAGCTCGTCGCCGAGGTTGCCCCAGCCGTGCAGCTCGAGCACCGAGCGGTACGCCGGCGTCGAGCCGTAGAACGCGATCTGCTGCTTGGTGGCGCGCACCGACGCCGCCATGTCCTCCTCGGTGGCGCCGGTGACCACGAACAGCGGGCCCATGATCTCGAAGTCGGCCCGGGCCCGCCCACCCTTGGCGAAGCCGCGCTCGAGCGCGGGCAGGGTGACCTCGCGCACGTACCGCTCGGTGGTGAACGCGTGGAGGATCAGCCCGTCGGCCACCTCCCCGGCGACCTCGGTCATCAACCCGCCGACGGCGGCGAGGAGCACCCCCGGGTCGCCGTACGGGTTGGGGCCGGGAACGAACATCGGCGTCATGAGCGTGTGCTTGTAGAACTCGCCCCGGAAGTCGAGCTTCTCGCCGGTGTTCCAGCAGGCCCAGATCGCGCGCATCGCGAGCACGAGCTCGCGCATCCGGGCGGCCGGGTGTGACCACGGCATCGAGAACCGCTTCTCGATGTGCGGCTTGATCTGGCTGCCGAGCCCCATCCGGAACCGGCCCCGCGAGTAGGTCTGCAGGTCGTAGCCGATGTTGGCAAGCGTCATCGGGTTGCGGGCGAACGCCACCGCGATCGAGGTGCCGAGCTGGACCCGCTCGGTGTGCTCCGCCGCGACCACCAGCGGCAGGAACGGATCGTGGGTGATCTCGGCCGAGAGCACGCCGTCGTAGCCGAGGTCCTCCAGGTCGCGGGCGCTGCGCCCGATCGCCGCCAGGTCCGTTCCCATCACGATTCCGTCGATCTTCATCGCGGCAGGTTATGCACCCCGGGCCGTCCGCGCCGGTGTCACACCCCCGCGGTACCCTCCGCCGCGTGGGTGTCTCCGTGCCGCCGTCGCTCTCCCCGAGCTCGATCTCCCAGTTCAAGGAGTGCCCGCTCGCGTTCAAGTTCTCCTACGTCGAGCGGCTCCCCCAGCCCCCGTCGCCATGGACGAGCAAGGGCACGCTCGTGCACCGGGCGCTCGAGCTGCTCATGGGCCGCGCGGCCGACGAGCGCACGATCGACGCCGCCCTGGCCGACCTCACCACCGCCACCGCCGAGCTCTCCATCCACCCCGACTTCACCGAGCTCGAGCTCACCGACGACGAGTGGGCCGCGTTCCACGCCGGCGCCGCGGAGCTCGTCCGCAAGTACTTCACCCTGGAGGACCCGACCACGGTCAACCCGATCGGCCTGGAGCTCAAGCTCGAGGCCCGGCTCGGCGACGTGCGGGTCCGCGGCATCATCGACCGCCTCGACCTCGACGCCGACGGCGAGCTGGTGGTGATCGACTACAAGACCGGCTCGGTGCCGGGCGAGCGGTTCGAGGCCAAGAGCCTCGCCGGCGTCCACATGTACGCGCTGCTGTGCGAGCAGATGCTCGGTCGCCGCCCCGCCCGCGTGCAGCTCTACTACCTGTCCAAGCCCGAGGCGATCATCGCCACCCCCACGGAGCAGACGGTCAACGGCGTGGCCAAGCGCACCACCGCGCTCTGGTCGGCCATCGCCGGGGCGGCCGCGCGCGACGACTTCCGCCCCCGCCCGGGCCGCCTCTGCGACTTCTGCGCGTACCGCCCGTACTGCCCGGCGCACGGCGGCGACCCGGCCGAGGCCGCGGCGCTGCGGGGCCCGGGTGCGGTGATCGCGCCCACGTTGCCACTCGCGCCCGCCGGCTCCACCGCGTAGCCCTGGTCCCGGGCGCCGGGACGGGCCCGCGCAACACGGCGGTAGCCTCGGGCGATGACCGCGGAGGCCGTCACCGCCGGCGACGTCGAGAACCCACCGCTCGTCACCGCGCCCGGGCCCGACACCACGACGGACGCTGCGGACGTAGCGGCGGAGGCTCCCGACGCCGCGCTCACCCCGGTCGACCAGCTCTTCTACGCGCTGTCGAGCGCGGCCGACCACGGGCTGTTGTGGCTCGCGATCGGATCGGCCCGGGCGGCCCGCACCGGGGAGCCGGCCATCGCGCTCAAGCTCGCCGCCCTGCTCGGCGCGGAGTCGATCGTCACCAACGGGATCGTGAAGTCGTTCTTCCGGCGGGTGCGGCCCCAGGAGCACTTCACCCACGACGCGCCGCTCCCCTACGGCATGCACCGCCCGATCACGTCGTCGTTCCCGTCGGGCCACGCCGCCAGCGCCTTCATGGCGGCCACGCTGCTGGCCAAGGGCACCCGCGCCGCGCCCGCCTACTACGCGCTCGCCGGGCTCGTGGCCTACAGCCGCGTGCACGTCCGCATGCACCACGCCGCCGACGTCGTCGGCGGCGCCGCGCTCGGTCTCGCCCTCGGTGCGATCGCACGGCGCTTCGTCTCCCTCGATCGCTGATCCCCCGCACGCCCCCCCGCACCCTCGCCTCTCGTACCCCCGCCCGAGCCAGGAAGCACCCCGATGCCCCGAGCCTTCGCCGTCACGTTCGACTACCGCTGCCCGTTCGCGTTCAACGGCCATGCCGCGGTCGTGGCCGCCCTCCGCGGCGGTGCCGACTTCGACGTGCGCTACGCGCCCCTCTCGCTCGACCAGATCCACGTGCCCGAGGGCGAGCCGCCGGTGTGGGACCGCGACCCGTCGGAGTGGGGTTCGGGCGTGCTCGCGCTCTGTTACGGCATCGCCGCGCGCGACCACTTCCCCGACCAGTTCCTCGACGCGCACATGGAGCTGTTCGCGGCCCGGCACGAGCGCGGCGGCAAGCTCAACGAGGTCGGCGTCCTGCACGACGCGGTGGCCCGTGCGGACATCGACCCGAACGCGATCGCCGAGATCGCGGGCCGGCCCGAGACGCTGGCCACGCTGGCGAAGGAGCACACCGAGATGGTCGAGGGCTACGAGGTGTTCGGCGTCCCGACCTTCGTCGAGGGCGACGAAGCCGTGTTCATCCGCTTCATGGAGCGCGGCAACGTCGACGACCTGCACCGCGCGCTCGACCTGCTCCAGTGGGACCGCATGAACGAGTTCAAGCGGACCCGCATCCCGCGCTGACCCGCTACCGGCGGGGGCGGGGCGGCGGGCGCTCCATGCCCCCGACCACGTCGATCCACTCCAGCCGGCCCGGGTCGAGCCATTGCCGGTGGCGACAGGGCGACGCGAGGTCGTGCACGTAGCAGTGGGACGACGGCGCCTCGTCGGCGAGCTCGATGAGCTCGTCGCCGCGCGGGTGGGGGGCCGACAGGTCGAGCAGGTCGACGAGCGCGAGGCACGCGAGCACGCGGCTGCGGCACTCGGGGCACGCCGAGATCGTGGCATCGTCGAGGTCACCGGTGACCGTGAAGAGCAGCGTCGCCTCGCCGGCGTCGAGGACCACCTCCTCGCCGTCCTCGTCGAGGATCGCGAGCACGCCGTCGAGCGGTACGTCACGGCCGTCCGGGGTCACGACCGACGACGGTAGCGTCGCCCCATGAACGCAGTGACCGTGGTCGACGGCGACGTCCGCTGGACGGAGCACCCCGATCCCGTCCCCGGCCACCGGGAGCTCCTCGTGGCCGTGCGCGCCGCGGGGTGCAACGGCGCCGACATGCTCCAGCGCCGCGGCCTCTACGCCGCGCCGCCCGACGCCCCGGCCGACATCCCCGGCCTCGAGCTCGCGGGCGAGGTGGTGGCCACCGGTCCCGGCGTCACCGACTTCACGGTGGGCGACCGCGTGATGGCCGTCGTGGGCGGCGGCGGCCAGGCCGAGCTCGCCCTCGTCCACGAGCGCACCGCGCTGCGCGTGCCCGATGCACTGTCGTGGCCCGAGGCCGGCGGCTTCCCCGAGGTCTTCACCACGGCCCACGACGCGCTGTTCACCCAGTGCGGACTCACCCTCGGCGAGCACCTCGTGGTGCACGGCGCCGCCGGCGGGGTGGGCATCGCCGGCGTCCAGCTCGGCGTGCTCGCGGGCGCGCGGGTCACGGCCACCGTCCGCAACGGCGCGCTGCGCGACGGCGTCGCGTCGCTCGCACGCGCGGTGGGCGACGCCCCCATCGGGGTGGTCGCCCCCGACGGGTGGACCACGTACGGTCCGTTCGACGTCGTGCTCGAGCTCGTCGGCGCCCCGAACCTCGCCGACGACGTCGCGTCGCTCGCGCCGGGCGGGCGCGTCGCGATCATCGGGGTGGGCGGCGGCGCCCGGGCCGAGCTCGACCTCCTCGCGCTCATGGGCAAGCGGGGGCGCATCCACGGCTCGACCCTGCGGGCCCGCCCGCTCGAGCAGAAGGCCGACGCCGCGCAGCGGGTCACCCGGCACGTGCTCCCGGCACTCGGCGCCGGGAGGCTCCGGGTGCCCGTCGCCGCGACCTATCCCATGGCCGACGCCGCGGCCGCGTACGACCACTTCGCGGCCGGGGGCAAGCTCGGCAAGATCGTCCTCGTCCCCGACTGACCCCGGCGGCTATCGGGCGATGTAGACGGTGACGCGGGGGGGCTTGTTCGCGGCGTCGACGGTGAACGGACGCTTCGTGTCGAGCCCGATCAGCCACCGGACCTTGTTCTCGCCGTCGTTCTCCAGGATCTTGCGCACGATCTCGGTGTGGTGCATGTCCTTGAGGGTCAGGCGCAGGTTGCCCTTGTAGACCTGCTTGCCGTCGAGGTCGTACTGCGAGGCCGGGGTGAGCGTGAGGGAGAGGAACGCGTCGCCGAGGGTCTCGACCGTGTACTGACCGGCGTCACCCTCGGTGAACGGGCCCTTCTCGTACCCGATCTCGTAGCCCGGCGGCATGTCGGCGCCGGTGGGCTCGAGCGTGAACACGATCTTGTCCCAGCACGGCTCGGCCACCGCATACGCGTCGGTGAGGACCACGAGGTGCTCGGGCGGCGTGGTGAGCCGCTTCTCCTCGCTCATCACGACGTTGTCGCAGCCGAGGTCCTGGCGCTGGGCCTGCTCGAGCTGGCGGGTCGCCTTCTTGGCCACCGCGGCGCGGTCGACCGAGGTGGCCTGGTTCGTGGAGGTCGGGCTGCACGCCGCGCCGACCACCATCACCAGCGCCGCGACGGCCGCGATCGTCCGCCCGTTGCTCCGCCGTCGCCGCACCCGGTCAGGGTACCGAGGCACTCCGGGATCCGATCCGCGGCCCTGGGGATACCATCGCTCGCCAGGCCTCCCCGACCCCGTCGGTGTCGCCGACCCGTCCCCGAACGCCGACCGAGCACGTCGGCCAGAACAGAGGTGTGATGCGACCCCTCGCCGATACCGACGTCGTCATCGTCGAAGCCGCCCGCTCCCCGCTCGGGCGCCGCAACGGCGGGCTCGCCACGGTGCATCCCGCCGACCTGCTCGCCACGGTCCTCGGCGCCGTGGTGGAGCGCTCCGGCGTCGACCCCGAGGCGGTGGGCCAGGTGGTCGGCGGCTGCGTCACCCAGACCGGCGAGCAGACCTTCAACGTCACCCGCACCGCGTGGCTCGCGGCCGGCCTGCCCATCGGGGCCGCCGCCACCACGGTCGACGCGCAGTGCGGCTCGAGCCAGCAGGCCACCAACCTCGCGGCCGCCCTCGTCGCCTCGGGCGTGGTCGACGTCGCGATGTCGTGCGGCGTGGAGTCCATGAGCCGGATCCCGCTCGGGGTCGCGGTGTCCAACGGCCCCGGGCGTCCACTGCCGAAGTCGTACTTCGACCGGTACGAGTACACGACCCAGTTCGAGGCCGCCCAGCGCATCGCCGAGCAATGGGGCGTCACCCGCGCCGATTGCGACCACTTCGGGCTCGAGTCGCAGGTGCGCGCCGCCCGCGCGTGGCGCGAAGGCCGCTACGAGCGCGAGGTGGTGCCGATCGACGCGCCCGACCTCGACGAGGAGGGCAAGCCGACCGGCTCCACACACCGGGTCGCGCAAGACGAGGGCCTGCGCGAGACCTCGCTCGAGAAGCTGGCCTCGCTGAAGCCGATCGGCCCCGAAGACGGCGTGCACACGGCGGGCACGTCGTCGCAGATCACCGACGGCGCGGCGGCCGTCCTGCTCGCCAGCGCCGCACGGGCCAAGGAGCTCGGGCTCACGCCGCGCGCCCGCATCGTCGACCAGTGCCTCCTCGGGGTCGACCCCGTGCTGATGCTGACGGGCCCGATCGACGCCACCCGCCACCTCCTGCGCCGCACCGGGCTCACCATGGAGGACCTCGACACCATCGAGATCAACGAGGCGTTCGCGTCGATCGTGCTCGCGTGGGAGCGCGAGGTGCACCCCAACCTGGGCATGGTGAACCCCAACGGCGGGGCGATCGCGCTCGGCCACCCGGTCGGCGCCACCGGTGCCCGGCTCGTCACGAGCGCCCTTCACGAGCTCGAGCGCATCGACGGCACCTTCGGGCTCGTCACCATGTGCTGCGGCGGCGGCCTCGGGTCCGGGACGCTCATCGAGCGCCTGTGAGTGAGGCACCCGCGACCGCGCCGCTCACCGAGCGGCTGGGCTTCGCCCCCGACGACAAGCTGCTGATCGTCAACTGCGACGACCTGGGCTCGTCGCGGGCCGCGAACGTCGGCGTGTACGACGCCCTGCGACGGGGCATCGCCACCAGCGCGTCGCTCATGGTTCCGTGCCCCTGGGCGCGCGACGCCGCCGCGCAGTACCGGGGCGAGGACGTCGGCGTGCACCTCACCGTCAACGCCGAGTGGGAGACGTACCGCTGGGGCCCGATCACGTACGCGCCGAGCCTGCTCGACGGCGACGGCGGCTTCCCCCGCACCATGGACGACACCTGGGACCACGCCGACATCGAGGAGGTGCGGCGGGAGTGCCGCGCCCAGATCGAGCGCGCCATCCTCTGGGGCTTCGACATCAGCCATCTCGACAGCCACATGGGCACGCTGCAGCTCCGGCCCGAGTTCTACGACGTGTACCTCGAGCTCGCGGTCGACTTCGGGCTGCCGGTGCGCATGGGCTCGGCGGGCGGCGAGCGGATCGTCGGCTTCCCCTACCGCGACCTCGCGGCCGCCGAGGGCGTCGTGTTCCCCGACCACCTCGTGCTCGCGCCGGTGGGCGGGCGGCACACGATCGAGCGGACGTTGTTCGACCTGCGCCCCGGCGTCACCGAGGTGCTCCTGCACCCCGCGGTCGACACCGACGAGCTTCGGGCCTCCCACCCCGACTGGGCCGGACGGGTCGAAGACCACGCGTTCTGCTGCGACGACCCCTCGTTCCCCGACCTCGTCGAGCGGGCCGGGGCCACGCTCATCGGCTACCGCGAGCTGCGCGACCTCCAACGCTCCGAGGCGTGAGCGCGGCGCGTCCGCTCGCGGTCGGGGTCGACGTCGCCGCCCGTCGCGGGTGCGACGTGGTCGCGCTCGACGACACGCTCGTCGCCCGGCCCGTCGGCCGGGTGCACACGGCCGACGAGCTGCGCGCCCTCCTCGCCCCACTCACGCCGGGCGTGGTCGCGATCGACGCGCCGACGGCGTGGGCCACCACCGGTCGCGCCCGCGCGTGCGAGCGCGCGCTCGCCGCGCGGCAGGTGTCGGTGTTCACCACGCCGGACGCGGCACGCGGCGCGGCCAGCACCTTCTACGACTGGATGCGCACGGGGTTCACCATGTTCGCCGGGGCCGACGCCTACCCGACGCTGGAGACGTTCCCCCACGCGGTCGCGGTGGCGTTGCACGGCGCGTTCCCGGCACGGGGCCTCCTGCGGCGACCCGCCGAGAAGCGGGCCTGGCGGATCGCCGCGCTCGAGGCGGGCCGCGTCGACCCGACCGCGCTGCGCACGATCGACGAGGTGGACGCCGCGCTCTGCGCGCTCACCGGGCTCCGCTGGCTCGCGGGGGTCGCGGTGACCCTCGGTGATCCCGACGAGGGCGTCATCACCCTTCCCGGGCCGCTGCCCCCGGAGCCGGTCAGGCGTCCGGGTACTCGGTGAGCTCGCGGATCCGGGCCTGGAGCTCGAGGTACTCGCGCGACTGGGTGATCGGGAGCAGCTGGAGCCACGGGCCCATGTCCCCGGCGACCTTGACCACGCCCTGCATGAACGCCGCGCTCATGTCGAGCTCACCGCGCGCGATCTTCACCCACTCGGCGTAGGGCGCGGTGACGGTGACCTCGGGGTCGTTGATCGTGCCGAGGTGCGACTCGAGGAGCTTGCCGTCCTCGAGCACCCACGAGTACTTCACGTCGCCGTCGGGCCCCGCCGTGATCACGTACTGGATCCGGGCGCTCGCGCCCGGGCGCACCGGTTGCTGCGTCGCCATCGCGCGCGTCTCGTCGAGCCATTCCTGGGACAGGTACCTCACGAGTGGGTGATCCTATTCATCTTCTTCGGGCGCGGCGCGCCTACGCGCGGGGTACGACGGCGCCGGCCCGGAGCCCGGCGAAGAGGTCGTCCTCGGTGTCGCCCTCGGCCACCCCGGTTTCGACGAGGCTGCGGGCGAGCAGGAACTCCTCCCACGGGAAGACCCGGCGGATGGTCTCGTCGGGCAGGCGCATCCAGAACCCCTCCGGGTCGACCTGGGTGCGGTGCGCGAGCAGCGAGGCCCGGCGGCGGTGCAGCCAGTCGCCGACGTCGATGAAGGTGGTGAACTGCTCCGCGTGGTCGGGCAGCTCGCGCTCGAACCAGTGGGTGTACGGGCTCTCCTCGCCCCGGCGCAGGAACTCGTCGTGCAACGCCTGCACCCGGCTGCGCGAGAAGCCGGTGTAGTAGAGCTTCGTCGGCTGCCACGGAGCGCCGGCCTCGGGAAAGGCGTCGGGGTCACCGGCGGCGTCGAACGCCGGCAGCGAGATCTCGTGCACCCGGATGTGGTCGGGGTGCGGATAGAACTGGCGGTCGTCGGCGTAGGTGACGATCACCTGCGGGCGCTCCAGCCGGATGATGCGCACGAGTCGGTCCACGGCTTCGTCGAGCGGCGCGTTGGCGAAGTTGTCGGGCCGGGCGTTGTCCTCGCTGTCGGGCATCCCGGAGTCGTGGTAGCCGAGCATGTGCACGGACGCGTACCCGATCGCGGCCGCGCTGTTGTGCAGCTCCTGGAGCCGCACCCGGGCGAGGTCGGCCCGCACCTCGGGTGTGTCGACGGCGGGGTTCAGGATGTCGCCGGCCTCGCCGCCGGTGCAGCACACGAGCGAGGTGCTCACGCCCTCGTCGGAGTACCGGGCGACGGTGGCCGACCCCTTCGACGCTTCGTCGTCGGGGTGGGCGTGGACGGTGAGCAGGCTGAGCGGCTCGCCGGAACGGTCGCGGGGGGTGGCCACGCCGTCGAAGATACCGACCGGCTGCCTAGTCTCGGAACGGTATGCACTTGCGGCGCCGCGCGGGCGGCGTTCTCCGAACCCCGGTCGTCGCGGTCGCAGCTTCGGTGCTCGCGACCACGGGGGCGGCGGTCGTCGGGACCGCCCCGCCCGCCTCCGCCCGCGGCACCCTCGCCTGGCAGCACTGCGGTGACCGACTCGAGTGCGCCCGCCTCGACGTCCCGGTCGACGCCGCGGTGCCGGACGGCGAGCAGGTCTCGCTCGCGCTCATCCGGGCCCCCGCCCGCGAGCCGGCCCGCCGCATCGGCTCCCTGGTCGTCAACTACGGCGGGCCCGGCGACGCCGGCACCGAGACGCTGCCCCTCGCCCTCGACGAGCTGCCGGCCGACATCCGCGACCGCTTCGACGTCGTGAGCTTCGACCCCCGCGGCACCGGTGGGTCGCGGGCGCTCGACTGCGTCGACGACACCGCGTCCGACGCGTTGGCGGCCGAGGACCCGACCCCCGACGACCTCGGCGAGCTCGTGCGCTTCTACACCGGCGAGAGCTCGACCGTCGACGTCGTCGGCGCGTGTGTGGCCCGCTTCGGCAACTGGCTCGCCGAGGTGGGCACCCGCAACGTGGCCCGCGACCTCGACCGCATCCGGATCGCGCCCGGCGACGCCCGCCTCGAC
>JBAZYX010000043.1:0-28443 GCA_041659105.1 Acidimicrobiia bacterium | reverse complement strand
CGCGCGTCTGCGGGCGCGCTTGACCGACCGGGGAAGATCGGGGGGAGGAGCGGAACCGTATCAGCCGGGTGGGCGGCCCACCACGGGTCAGCCGACGACGAAGTTGACGATCCGCCCCGGAACCACGATCACCTTGCGGACCGTCTTGCCGGCGAGTGCGGCCATCACGCGCTCGTCGGCACGGGCTGCGGCCTCGTGCGCGGCGTCGTCGGCACCCGAGGCGACGCGCACCTGCGCGCGCACCTTGCCGTTGACCTGCACCGCCACCTCCACCTCGTCGACGGCGAGGAACGCGGGATCGGCCTCGGGAAACGGCTCGTACGCGATCGTCTCCGGGTTGCCGAGACGCGACCACAGCTCGTCGGCGACGTGGGGGCTGAGCGGCGCGAGCATCTGCACGAGCGGCACCACCACCTCGAGGGGTGCCGCGCCGCGCTCGGCCACGACCTGCGTGAGCCGGTTGTTGAGCTCGAACAGACGCGCGATCGCGGTGTTGAACTTCAGGTCGGCCATGTCGGAGCCCACCGCCGCGATCGTGCGGTGCAGGATGCGACGGGTCTCGTCGTCGGCCGGGGCGTCGTCGACCTGCACCGAACCGGTGGACTCGTCGACGACGTTGCGCCAGAGCCGTTGGAGGAACCGGTGGACTCCGGTGACGTCGGCGGTGCTCCACGGCCGACTCGCGTCGAGCGGACCCATGAACATCTCGTAGAGGCGGAGCGTGTCGGCGCCATAGTCGCGGTACATGTCGTCGGGCGTGACGACGTTGCGCAGGCTCTTGCCCATCTTCCCGAACTCGCGGTTCACGGGCTCGTCGCCGCGGAAGAACCCGCCGTCGCGCTCCACCACCTCGGCGGCCTCGACGTACACGCCGCGCCCGTCGGTGAACGCGGGCGCCTGGATGTAGCCCTGGTTGAACAGGCGCGCGAACGGCTCGGGCGTGGACACGTGCCCGAGGTCGAACAGCAGCTTGTGCCAGAACCGCGCGTAGAGCAGGTGCAGCACCGCGTGCTCCACGCCCCCCACGTACAGGTCGACGCCACCCGTGCCGTCGCCGCCGCCCATCCAGTAGCGCTCGACCTCGGGGTCGACCAGGGCGGCGTCGTTCGTGGGGTCGAGGTAGCGCAGGTAGTACCAGCACGATCCCGCCCACTGCGGCATCGTGTTGGTCTCGCGGCGGTAGCGGCGCGGACCGTCGCCGAGGTCGAGCTCGACCTCCACCCAGTCGGCCACGCGCGCGAGCGGCGGCTCGGGGTCGGTCTCGCGGTCGTCCTCCGACAGCACCCTGGGCTCGAAGTCGGTGAGCTCGGGCAGCTCGACCGGCAGCAGCGCCTCGGGGACCGCGCGCGGCGCGCCGTCGTCGTCGTAGACGATCGGGAACGGCTCGCCCCAGTAGCGCTGCCGGGAGAACAGCCAGTCGCGCAGCTTGTAGGTGACCGTGGGCGCGCCGATGCCCTCGGCGTCGAGGTACTCGCCGATCACCCGCTTCGCGTCGGCGGTGGCCAGACCGTCGAGGCTCACGCCCTCGTTCTCCGACGCCATCGCGGCGCCCTCACCCACGTAGGCCTCGGGCCACGCGTCGGCGTCGTCGGCGTCGGCCCCCCGCTCGGCGAGCCAGGCGTCGGACGGACGCACCACACCGCGGATCGAGAGGTCGAACTCACGCGCGAACTCGAAGTCGCGCTGGTCGTGCGCGGGCACGGCCATGATCGCGCCGGTGCCGTAGCCCATGAGCACGTAGTCGGCGATGAAGATCGGGATGGGCCACCCGTTCAGCGGGTTGTGCGCGAACGCACCGGTGAACACCCCCGTCTTCACCTTGCCCTCGGACTGGCGCTCCAGCTCGCTCTTCGCTCCCGCGAACTCGCGGTACTTGCGCACCGCCTCCGTGGGCAGCACGTCGGTGCCGAAGATGCCGCGCCAGCTCGCCGGCAGGTCGGACACCTCGTCGGTGATGAAGGAGTCGGGCCAGTCGGGCGGCACGATCTCGTCGACGAGCGGATGCTCCGGTGCGAGCACCATGTACGTGGCGCCGAACAGCGTGTCGGGCCGGGTCGTGAACACCTCGATGTCGACGCCGTCGTGACCGACCACGGGGAAGGCGACGTTCGCCCCCACGCTGCGGCCGATCCAGTTGCGCTGCATCACCTTGATCGGCTCGGGCCAGTCGACGAGGTCGAGGTCGGCGAGCAGCCGGTCGGCGTAGGACGTGATGGCGAGCACCCACTGCTTCAGCGGGCGCCGGAAGACGGGGTGGTTGCCGCGCTCGCTCCGACCGTCGACGGTGACCTCTTCGTTGGCGAGGACGGTGCCGAGCGCCGGGCACCAGTTGACCGCGGCCTCCTCGAGGTACGCGAGGCGGTACGAGTCGACCACGGCGCGGCGGGTGCGGTCCTCGAGCTCGGACCACGGGAGCCCGTCGGGGTTGGCCTCGCTCAGCGGCTCGCGGCTGCCGGCCTCGAGCTCGGCCTCGAGCTCGGCGATCGGGCGGGCGCGGTCGGCGACGTCGTCGTACCAGGTGCCGAAGATCTGGAGGAAGATCCACTGCGTCCACCGGTAGTACGCCACGTCGGTGGTGGCCACGCCGCGGCGGGGGTCGTGGCCGAGGCCCAGCGCCCGGAGCTGGCGGCGCATGTTGGCGACGTTGGCCTCGGTGGTGACCCGGGGGTGCTGGCCGGTCTGCACCGCGTACTGCTCGGCGGGGAGGCCGAACGCGTCGTAGCCCATCGCGTGGAGGACGTTGTGGCCGCGCATCCGCCAGTAGCGGGCGAAGACGTCGGTGCCGATGTAGCCGAGCGGGTGGCCGACGTGGAGGCCGGCGCCGCTCGGGTACGGGAACATGTCGAGGACGTAGAGCTTGGGCTTGCCCGCGGCGCGCTCCCAGCCCTCGGTGAGCGGGCCGACCGGGTTGGGCGCCCAGAAGGTGTGCTCCGCCTCCCACCGGTCCTGCCAGCGCGTCTCGATCTCGTTGGCCAACCGGGCGTCGTACCGGTACTGCGGCCTGTCGTCGCTCGTGGTCCCGCTGCCCTCGCTCATGGGCAGGGAGCGTAGCGAGCGTCCCGTGCGGGGCCGACGGTGAGATTCCGATGCGCGTCCCCTGGAGCGAGCGGAGCGACCCAGGAGTGCGGAGCGTAGCGACGCGGACCGGACGCGCCCGGGCCGGTTCCCGGGAGGGCCCGCTGGTATCGTCGCATCCCTCATCGGGCCCGTAGCTCAGTTGGTAGAGCACCTCCATGGCATGGAGGGGGTCAGGGGTTCAATTCCCCTCGGGTCCACCGCTCGTTGATCCGTACCGCTGCCGCGCCGAGTCGGCCCCGTGCGGCGGCGCACTCCATCTGATTGACTCCGGTCCATGCAGGTCCACGAGTACTCGTTCGTCATCGACGCGCCCCGCGACGAGATCTGGGCGGCCATGCACCCGCCGATCCCGAACCCGGGCACCATCCACGAGCCGCGCGTCATCGAGCACGGCAGCGTCCGCATCGAGATCGTCCGCGAGGGCGACGAGCACGGCGAGGGCCTCGTGCGCCATTGCTACTTCGCGGTGCCCAAGTACCTGCTGTCCGGCGGACAGGCCCAGTCGTGGGAGCTGGTGTCGGAGGTGCGCGCGCCCGAGTTCTCCCGCTACGACGCGATCGGCAAGCCGCTGTGGTCGAGCGCGATGGGGTGGCAGCGCTTCGAGGACCTCGGCGACGGGCGCACGAAGGTCACGTTCCACGAGGAGTACCACGTGAAGAACCCGATCATGCGGGCGCTCCTCGAGAAGCGGGTGCACCACTTCATCTCGAAGGACAACGACAAGCTCGTGAAGGCCGGGATCGACGGCGCGCTGCGGGCGCGCGCCGCGCGCTAGCACTCAGCGGATCGGGATCACCCCGTCTGGGTCACCTCGTCGACGTCCGTGAGCCGGGCCCTGGCGGTGGCCCGCCACTCCCCCGCGAGCGGGATGTCGAACCCGGGCGAGAGGTAGTGCCCCGGCCCGAGCTTGCGCAGCGGCACGTCGATCGGGGCAATGCCCTTGCTCGGGAGGTCGAACGTGATCGTGAGCTCGGCGACGTCCATCGGCGCGCCCGCCTTGGTGAAGGTGCTGACGTGGACGTCGTTGCGACCAGCGGAGGCGGGGGCACCCCGTCTCCCCCGCTCACGGCACGCCCTCGCGGTCGTGCTCCTCGCCTCGGGCGCGCTGGTCGCCGCGGCGGTCCCGGCCTCGGCCCACGTGAGCATCAAGCCCGAGGCCGCGCCCAAGGGCAGCTTCAGCGTCTTCAGCTTCTCGGTGCCCAACGAGCAGGACCGCGCCGGCACGGTGAAGGTCGAGGTCACCTTCCCGACCGACCACCCGATCGGGTTCGTGAGCGTCTTGCCCATCCCCGGGTGGACGTGGACGGCCGAGACGACGAAGCTCGCCACGCCGATCAAGTCCGAGGGCGAGGAGATCACCGAGGCCGTCTCGAAGATCACCTGGACCGGCGGTGAGATCGAGCCGGGCGAGTTCCAGCTGTTCACGGTTTCGGCCGGACCGCTGCCCACCGACGCGAAGCAGATCGAGTTCAAGGCCGTGCAGACCTACTCGAACGGCGACGTCGTGCGCTGGATCGAGTCGACGCCCAAGGGCGGCCCCGAGCCCGAGTTCCCCGCCCCCGTGCTCAAGCTCGTTGGAAAGGCCAAGAGCCACTGAGGACCCCGGCGGTAGCCTGCGGCGGGTGATCGGGGTGATCGACTACCGGGCGGGCAACGCGCCCAGCGTGGGCTACGCGCTCGAGCGGCTCGGGATCCCCCACCGCCTCGTCGCCGCCGCCGACGCGCTCGAGGGCGTGGAGCGGATCATCCTGCCGGGGGTGGGCGCCGCCCGTGCGACCATCGACTCCCTCGAGGAGTCCGGCCTCGTCGCCCCGCTCGCGGCCCGCGTCCTCGACGACCGCACGCCGTTCCTCGGCATCTGCATCGGCCTCCAGGTGCTGTTCGAGCACTCCGGGGAGGGCGACGTCGACTGCCTCGGCTGGGTGCCCGGGACCGTGCAGCGCTTCCCCGACACCCTCCGCGTCCCGCAGATCGGCTGGAACGCTGTTCGGACCACACGCGCGCACCCGGTCACCGACGGCCTCGGCGACGACGCCTACTGCTACTTCGTCAACTCGTTCTACGCCGTCCCCACCGCTGCCGCCGACACCCTGGGCGTCACCGAGTACGGCGACGCCTTCTGCTCGATCGTGGGCCGCGACAACATCGTGGCCACGCAGTTCCACGCCGAGAAGAGCGGGCCGGTCGGGCTCGCGCTCCTCGAGCGGTTCTCCCGGTGGGACGGCACATGCTGACCAAGCGACTCATCGCCTGCTTCGACGTCGTCAACGGGCGCGTCACGAAGGCCCAGCAGTTCCAGGACAACATCGACGTCGCGCCCGCGGCCGACCTCGCGCAGCAGCTCTACGAGGACCAGATCGACGAGATCGTCTTCTACGACATCAAGGCGAGCGCGGAGAAGCGCAAGATCGACCTCGACACCGTGCGCGCCGTCGCCCACCACGTGTTCGTCCCGTTCACCGTGGGCGGCGGCATCCGGTCGATCGAGGACATGTACGAGGTGCTCAAGGCCGGCGCCGAGAAGATCAGCGTCGACTCGATGGCCGTGCGCAACCCCGACATCATCCGCGAGGGAGCCGAGGCGTTCGGCCGCCAGTGCGTCGTGCTGTCGACGCAGGTGAAGTTCGTCGGCATCAAGCCCGGGTTCCCGTCGGGCTACGAGGTGTTCATCGACGGCGCACGCCTCGCGACGGGCCTCGACGCGATCGATTGGGTGCGGCGCGGCGAGGAGCTCGGCGCGGGTGAGATCGTCGTCAACTCGATCGACCGCGACGGCACGGCCTCGGGCTACGACCTCGACGTCACCCGCGCGGTGGCCGACGCAGTGAACGTGCCGGTGATCGCGAGCGGTGGCGCGGGCACGGTCGAGCACATCGCCGACGGCCTCACCGCGGGCGCGGCCCAGGCCGCGATCATCAGCTCGATCCTGTACTCGCCGCGCTTCGAGCGGAACCTGGGCGTGCGTGAGCTGAAGGACGCGCTCATCGCCCGGGGCGTGCCGATGCGGCCCTACGTGGCGGCCTGAGGCTCCGGTACCGGCACGTCGACGCGGGGCACGTCGGCCCACAGACGGTCGAGGTCGTAGTAGGCACGGGTCTCCTCGAGGAAGACGTGCACCACGACGTCGCCGTAGTCCATCAGGACCCACGACGCGTCTCCGAGACCCTCGACCGAGCGCGGCTTGTCGCCGTCGGACTCGAACACGGCCTGCTCGATCTCTTCGACGATCGTCTTCACCTGGCGCACGTTGGTCGCGGAGGCGAGCACGAAGAGCTCGATGATGCCGAGGATCTCCCCGACCTCGAGGATGACGACGTCGGTGCCCTTCTTCTCCAGTGCAGCCTCGGCCGCCACCTGCGCCCGGGTGAGCGCGATCGGGTCCGACCCGATCAGGGGCCCGGTCAAGCGCAAGATCCGTACGTCATCACGAACCAGTGTAGAGGCACCGCCGTCGGATCTCCGTCAACACCGACTCGGGGACGAGCCCGTCGACCGGCCGGCCGGCGGCCAGCCGGGCCCGGAGGTCGGTGGAGGCGATGTCGAGGCGGGGCACCCGCACGTGGGCGACGCTCCAGCCCTCACCCGGGGGGTGCACGTCGAGGTCGCCGGCCCGCTCGACCACCACGATCGTGGCCAGGCTCCTCGTGTCGGCGAGGCGCTTCCAGGTGGGCATGTTGGCCACGGCGTCGGCCCCCAGCACCAGGAACAGCTCCCGATCGGGCGCCCGGAGCGCCTCCAGCGTGTCGGCGGTGACCGACGGGCCCGACCGCTCCACCTCGATCGCGCTGGCCTCCACCCCTTCGACGCCCGCCACCGCGGCCCGCACGAGCGCGAGCCGGTCCTCGGCGCTGGCCACCACCCGGCCCCGCTTCTGCCACGGGTCCCCCGCGACCACCAGCAGGACCCGGTCGAGGCCGAGCGCGTACCGGACCTCCGCCGCGGTGGCCACGTGGCCCACGTGCACGGGGTCGAAGGTGCCGCCCAGCACGCCGATCTTCTCGGACACGGGCGGGAGTCTACGGAGGCGGGCCGGACTCCGGCGGCGGGGGCGCCCATGGATGGCGGGGCCGACACGTGTCGTTCACACGGCGGCAACACCCGGTCCGTAGGCTCCGGGGCGTGGAAACCGAAGGTGCCGCGATCCACGTCCTCATCCGAGTGTGGCTGCCCGACCGGCCCGGCGCGCTCGGTCTCGTGGCCTCCCGCATCGGTTCGGTGGGCGGCGACATCGTCGGCGTCGACGTCGTCGAGCGGGGCGAGCGGGTCGCGGTCGACGAGTTCGCCGTGGTGGTGCCCGACGACGGCCGGCTCGAGCTCATGATCCGCGAGGTCGAGCAGGTCGACGGCGCGGCGGTCGAGGAGGTGCGCCGGGTCGGCATCTTCCCCGACCCCCGCCTCGACGCCCTGGAGTCCGCAGCCGAGCTGTGCGAGGCAGAGTCGATCGACGCGCTCCAGCGCGTGCTCACCGCGCAGCTGCGGCGCGAGTTCCTCGCCGACTGGGTGGCGCTCCTGCACGCCGGGGCCGTGGTCGCGTCCGACGGCGACTCCGTGCCCGACGTCGCGAAGCTGGTCGCGCTCGCGGCCGGGACGGCGGCCTCGCCGCTGGTGGCCGACGGCGTGGCGGGCCCCGAGGACCTCGCGGTCGCCGGCCTCGCCGCCCACGACGCCGTGATCCTGGTGGGCCGGGCCGGGCACGTGTTCCGCCGGCGGGAGCGCGCCCAGCTGCTGATGCTGGCGCGCGTCGCCGACCGAACGTGGGCGCTCCTCGCGGGGACGCAGGCCGCAACCGGCTGACGGGAATCCCGGTTCCCCACCGACGGCTCGTTGCTGGGGAGCCTCAGTGCCACGCGCGGTCGATGACCGCCCGCGTCGAGTCGTAGGCGTGACGCGCGGCCTCCTCGACCGGCAACGCGTAGTGCTCGGTCGACATCACCTCGACCGAGACCGGCGCGTCGACGCCGGCGTCGCGCGCCAGCATCAGCAGACCGACGAGGTCGAAGCTCCCCTCGCCCGGATAGCGGCGGTTGCGGGTGGTGTCCTCGAGCAGCGACCCGACCACCGTGCGGTCGGCGTCGTCGACCTGGAGCACGAAGATCCGGTCGGCCACCGCCCGCAGCACCTCGGCGTTCGGCGTGCCCCGGAACCAGTGCCAGGCGTCGAGGTTGATGCCGGCGTTGGGCCGGTCGACGGCCTCGACGAGCGCGGCGGCCGCCGCGATGTCGGGGATCCCCGACCAGGGCATGAACTCGAGCGCCACGAGCAGCCCGTGCGCGGCGGCGCGGTCGCACAGGGCGGCGAAGCGCTCGGCGAGGACGTCGAACGGCGGGGTCTGCTCGGGGCCGCCCATCTCACCCACGGACACGACCCGGGGACCGAAGGCGTCGGCCACCTGCCAGACCTGGTCTTCGATGACCCGCGCGGCGGCGACCCGCTCGGGCTCCTCGGGCCCCGCCGACCACTCCATGAGGAACTCGACCTCGGCGAGCTCCAGGTCGTGGTCGGCCAGGATCCCGGCGAGGTCGGCGTCGGTGAGGCCCGCGTCGCGCGCGAGCTTGTGGTCGAACCCGAGCAGGCCGATCCCCGAGAACCCGGCGGCCGCGGCGGCGGCCACCCGCTCCGCGAACCCGAACCGCGGCCGGTCGAACGAGGTCGCGCCGGTCAGGGTGAAGTGGCTGCACACGAGGTGGTCGGGACCGTGCACCATCCGGGCTCCTCCGTACTCCACTGAGATCCTCGTCGAGCGAGGTCAGCCCTCGGCGATCGTGGTGACGAAGCGCTCGAGCTGGCGCAGGTTGCGGCACTCGAACACGCCGTCGCAGTACTTCGCGTACTCGGAGATGATCGAGTCGCCGGTGTCCCAGTAGCCGCGCGGCTCGGGGTTGAGCCAGTACACGTGCCGCGCCCGCTTCTGCAGCGACTGGAGAACCCAGTTCTGCGAGGCGTGGTAGTTGTTGCGCGCGTCGCCGAGGAAGATCACCGACGACTTCTGCGTGACCTCGCGCTCGTGGCGGTCGTGGAAGACCGAGAACGCGTGGCCGTAGTCGGAGTGGCCGTCGACCCAGACGACGTCGGCCTCGGTGTTGACCTTGTGGACCGCTTCGGAGATGTCGTCGGTGCCCTCGAAGAACCGCGTCACCTCGTCGATGCCGTCGATGAACACCCAGGAGCGCACGCGCGAGAACTGGCTCGCCATCGCGTGGACGAACTGGAGCGTGAAGCGGGCGAAGCTGGCCACCGACCCGGAGATGTCGGCCACGACCATGATCTCGGGCTTCGAGGGGTGCGGGCGACGGAACTTCGGCTCTGCCGGCACGCCCCCGTACGCCATCGACGCGCGCACCGTGCGGCGGAAGTCGAGATGGCCGCGGTGACGGCGGCGGCGGCGTTGCGCCAGCCGCGCCGCGAGCAGGCGCGTGAGCGGCTGGATCGCGCGTTGGAGCTGGATCATCTCGTCGCGCGAGGCGTGCATGAAGTCGACGTCCTCGGGGAGCGGCTTGCGCAGGGTGCGGGCCATGGCCTCCACACCGCGGTCGGCCACGAGGCGGCGACGGATCTCCTCTTCGACGAGCTTGCGCAGCTCGCGCAGCCTGCCCTCGAACTCCTCGCGGGCGAGCCGCTCGCCGAGGGGGTCGTCGGGGATCTGGCCGCGCTCCTGCGCCTGACCCATCATCCGGGCCGACAGGTCGTCGAGGTCGAGCTGGCGGAGCGTGCGGTACAGGTAGTAGGTGCCGCCCACCGGGCGACCCGGCTCCATCCCCGCGAACTGGCTCACGGCCATGCCTGCGAGCCGGCGCAGCTCGTCGACGTCCATCGACTGGAGCGCGCGCAGGAGCATCTCGGCGAGCTCCTCGCGGCTCAGGTCGCCGCCGGCGCCCCCGCCCGACATGTCGCCCGACATCCCGCCGAAGAGCTCGTCGGGGAGGTCGAGGGCGGCGCGGTCGTCCGCGGCCGGGCTGAACAGCGAGAAGTACACGTCGAACACGGTGTCGAACGCGGCCCGGTGCCGCTGCTGCTTCACCAGGGTGGCGCCGAGGACCGCGCGCACGATCTCGCGGTCGCCCATGTCGATGTGCTCGACGCCGCGCATGGCGTCGAGGTTCTCGGTCATCGACACGGGCAGCCCCGCGCCGCGCAGCTCGTGCACGAAGCCCTGGAGCACGTCCAGCATGGACGACGACGCGGCAGTGTCGGTCACGAGGTGATCCCGCTAGCGCTTCGCGGACGCGATGCCCGGCTTGCGCTCGCCCGGCGAGTCGACGAGCTCCTTGCGGGCCTTGGCGATGTCGGACTGGTACTTCAGGAGCACGTGGAGCGTCTCACCGATGACCTCCGGCGTGATCTCCGACCGACCCAGGTAGATGAGCGTCCGGGCCCAGTCGATCGTCTCCGAGATCGACGGCGCCTTCTTCAGGTCGAGCTCGCGCACCGACCGCACCACGCGGGCGACCTGCTCGGCGAGGTTCGCGTCGATCTCGGGCACACGCACCCGGACGATCTCGGTCTCGCGCTCGATCTCGGGGTAGTCGATGTGGAGGAACAGGCACCGGCGCTTCAACGCCTCGGACAGCTCACGGGTGTTGTTGGAGGTGAGCACCACGATCGGCCGCTGTCGACCGACGATGGTGCCCAGCTCCGGGATCGACACCTGGAAGTCGGACAGCACCTCGAGCAGCAGGGCCTCGGTCTCGATCTCGACGCGGTCGACCTCGTCGATGAGCAGGACCACGGGCTCCTCGGCCCGGATCGCCTCGAGCAGCGGTCGGGTGAGCAGGAACTGCTCCGAGAAGATGTCGGACTCGACCACCTCCCACGAGGTCTCGTGCTCGCGGTCGGCCTGGATGCGCAGCAGCTGCTTCTTGTAGTTCCACTCGTACAGCGCCTTGGCCTCGTCGAGACCCTCGTAGCACTGGAGCCGGATCAGGCGGGCGCCGGTGCTCTGCGCGATGGCCTTGGCCAGCTCGGTCTTGCCGACTCCGGCCGGACCCTCGACGAGGACCGGCTTCTCCAGCTTGTCGGCGAGGTACACGACCCCCGCGATGTTGGGGTCGGCCAGGTAGTCGACCCCACGCAGACGCGTGACGACGTCCACCACCGACTCGAAACGATCACCCACTGTGTTCCACTCCTCGCAGAAGGGTTCTGGTTGTTCTTCGACCTGATGGTTCGCTCTCGGCACGCTGGCGCGGGCAACAGCGCCCCACGGAAACGTGGCGTGCGCTCCGCTCACACGATCTGCCCGTCGCCCCACACGACGTACTTGTAGGTCGTCAGCTCACGGAGCCCCATCGGACCCCGGGCGTGCAGCTTCTGCGTGGAGATGCCGATCTCGGCTCCGAAGCCGAACCGCTCGCCGTCGGTGAACCGCGTGGACGCGTTGACGATGACGACCGCGGCGTCGACCTCGTCGGTGAACCGGCGGGCCGCGCCGAGGTCGCGTGTGATGATCGCCTCGGTGTGGCCGGTGCCGAACCGGTTGATGTGCGCGATCGCGTCGTCGAGCGACGGGACCACGGCCACGGAGAGCTTGAGGTCGAGATACTCGCGGCCGAAGTCGTCGTCGGTCGCGACCCCCATGGCCGGGACCCGGCGCCGCGCGCCGTCGTCGCCCACCAGCTCGACCCCGCGCTCCGCGAACGCGTCGGCGACCCGGGGCAGGAACGTGTCGGCGACGGCTTCGTGGACCACGAGCGACTCGGCTGCGTTGCAGACGCTGGTGCGGTTGGTCTTCGCGTTGACCGCGATCTTCAGTGCCTCGTCGAGGTCGGCCGCAGCGTCGACGTAGACGTGGCAGTTGCCGTCGCCGTCGATGATCACGGGGACCGTCGCGTGGTCGCGGATGCTCTGGATCAGCGCCGGGCCACCGCGGGGCACCAGGCAGTCGACGTACTCGGTGCAGCGCATGACCGCGAGCGCACCTTCGTGGGTCACGTCGTCGACCAGCGCGACGGCGTCGGCGGGGAGGCCGGCCTTGGCGATGCCCTCCCGCAACGCGTCGGCGACCACGCGGTTGGTGCCGAGTGCGGTGCTCGAGCCGCGCAGCAGCGCCGCGTTGCCCGACTTGAGGCAGATCCCGGCGGCGTCGCTGGTGACGTTGGGCCGGTTCTCGTAGATCACCGCCACCACGCCGAGCGGTACCCGGATCCGCTGGATCTGGAGCCCGTTGGGTCGGCGGGTGCCGTCGAGCGTCTCCCCCACCGGGTCGGGCAGGGAGGCCACCTGGCGCAGACCCGCGGCCATCCCGGCGAGGCGGGCGTCGTCGAGGCGCAGCCGGTCGAGGGCCGAGACGGCCATCCCCCCGGCCTCGGCCGCGGCGAGGTCGGCGGCGTTGGCGTCGAGCACCTCGGCCGAGCGGGCGAGCAGGAGGTCGGCCGCGTGGAGGAGCGCCGCGTTCTTCTCGTCGGTGGACGCCGTGGCCAGGCGCCGGGACGCCACCTTGGCCCGGCGACCCAGCTCCACGACGGCGTCCGACATCCGGCCGAGCATAGAAGCCGAGCGAACGGCAGTGAGATGCCATAACGCCGCGGACGGAGCGCAGCGACGGAAGCCGCCGAGGAAGCGGCCGCAAGGACGACGTGAGCGCAGCGAGCCGCGTCGGAAGCGGCCGCGGCCGGCCTTCACTCCCCCGACACGAAGAGGAACGGACGTACCGGACACACCGATCGGCCGGACGCAGCGTTCCGACGCAATGGTGATGGGGAGGCCCTGGGGCCGCGCCGTTGCGTGAACGCCGGCTGCGGCCCCAGGCCATGCTCCCGCTCGTCGTCGACCGTCGCGAGCCCTCGATCCGAAGGCCCTCCCCCCGTCGGTCGTCGGCGAGTGGAGAGAGTGTTGCCGTTCTGAAGCCCAACTGCAAGGCACCCCCACCCCATTGCCTCGGTCGCTGCGGAGCGCCGATTGCGCCCGAGCCGCCCGGGAGTCCGAGTTCGGCGTACCCGACCGAAGGCGCTCCGCGGACGCTTCCTCGGCGGCTCCCGTCGCTGCGCTCCGTCCGCGTTGGTTTTGGCGTCGCTTGACCACCGCACAGGGGGGTCAGGCGACGCCGAAACGGGAGGTTCAGCCGGGGAGGATGACCAGGTCGTCGCGGTGGACGACTTCGTGGGTGACACCGTCGGGGAGCTGGTCGGTGCGGAGGCCGGCGACCGAGCGCAGGGTCGCGGCACTGATCCCGGCGAGGCCCTTGGCGAACACCCGCCCGGCGCCGTCGACAACCTCGACCGCGTCCTCGGCCTCGAACTCGCCCTCCACCCCACGCACGCCGGCGGGCAGCAGGGAGCGGTTGCCGTCGACGAGGGCCCGGCGGGCGCCGTCGTCGACGACCACCCGGCCCGACGCCCCACGGGCGAACGCGATCCAGAGCTTGCGGCTCGAGAGCTTGTGCGGGCGGGGCTGCACCACGGTGCCCACCACCGAGTCGTCGATGGCGCCGAGCACCACACCGGGCTCCTGGGCGTTCGCGATCACGGCCCGCACGCCCGACCACGCGGCGATCTTCGCGGCGGCGAGCTTGCTCGCCATCCCGCCGCTGCCCCGGGTGGTGCCGGCGCCGCCCACCACCGACTCGAGCGCGGCGTCGACCTCGACGATCTCCTCGATGAGGGACGCGGCGGCGTCGACCCTCGGATCGGCGGTGAACACGCCCGAGGTGTCGGTGAGGAGGACGAGGAGCTCGGCGCCCACGAGGTGGGCCACGAGCGCCGCGAGCCGGTCGTTGTCGCCGTAGCGGATCTCGTCGTCGGCCACGGTGTCGTTCTCGTTGACCACGGGAACGACGCCGAGCTCGAGCAGCCGGGCGAGCGTCTCGCGCGCGTGGAGGTACTGGGCCCGATGCCCGAAGTCGAACGGGGTGAGCAGCACCTGACCGGGCACGAGGCCGTGCGCGGCGAGCAGCGCGCCGAAGCGCTCCATGAGCCGGGGCTGGCCGACCGCGGCCACGGCCTGGAGCGTGCCGATGTCGCGCGGACGGTCGACGATCCCGAGCGCGGGCATCCCGGCCGCGATCGCGCCCGAGCTCACGAGCACCACCTCGTGCCCCGCGGCCCGCGCGGCCGCGATCTCGGCGCACAGCTTCACCATGGCGTCGTCGTTGAGCTCGCCGGTCTCACCGGTGATCGACGACGTCCCGATCTTGACGACGACGATCACCTGCTCCGCTCCCAGCTCATCCGAATCCCTCGACGTACTCGAGCTCGACGGTCCCGATGCGCACGGTGTCACCTTCGCGCGCGCCGGCCCGCTGGAGGGCCCGTTCGACCCCGATCCGGCGGAAGCGCTCGTGCACGTACGCGATCGCCTCGGCGTTGGTGAGGTCGGCCATGGCCACCACGCGCTCCGCGACCTTGCCGTGGACCCGCCAGGAGCGGTCGTCCTCGCGGGTCACCGAGAACCCGGTCTCCTCCGGCCGCAGCACGACGAAGCCCTCGGGCTCGGGCTCGGCCGCCCGGGCCTCGTCGACCAGGGTGCCGATCCGGCCGAGGAGCTCGTCGAGCCCGGCGCGGGTGACCGCGGAGATGCGCAGCCCGTCGAACTCGACGTCGTCGGCGACGTCGGCCTTGTTGCCCACCACCAGGCGGGGCCGTTCGAGCAGCTCGGGCTCGTAGCGGCCCAGCTCGGAGAGCAGGATCGCCTCCTGGTCGCGGGCGGAGCGGCCGTCGACGCTCGCGAGGTCGAGGAGGAGCACGAGCACCCGGGCCCGCTCCACGTGGCGGAGGAACTCGTGCCCGAGCCCGCGGCCCTCGGCCGCGCCCTCGACCAGGCCGGGGATGTCGGCGAGCGCGAACTCGTGGTCCTGGAAGCGGACGATGCCGAGGTGGGGCTCGAGCGTGGTGAAGGGGTAGTTCGCGATCTTCGGCTTCGCTGCGCTCACGGACGAGATCAGGGTGGACTTGCCCGCGTTCGGGAAGCCCACGAGCGCGGCGTCGGCGAGCAGCTTCACCTCCAGCCGCAGCCAGTGCTCCTCGCCGTACTCGCCCTGCTCGGCGAACCCGGGCGCGCGCCGCGCGTTCGAGAGGAACCGGGCGTTGCCGCGGCCGCCGCGGCCGCCGCGCGCGGCGACGTAGCGCGCACCATGGGTGACGAGGTCGGCGAGCACCTCGCCCTCTCGGGTCTTGACCACCGTGCCCTCGGGGACGACCACCACGAGGTCCTTGCCCTGGGCGCCGTGGCGCTTCCCACCGGTCCCGTGGCGGCCGTTCTCCGCCCGCCGGTGCGGATGGTCACGGAACGCCAGCAAGGACGCGACGTTGCGGTCGGCCCGGACGATCACGTCGCCCCCCGACCCGCCGTCACCGCCGTCGGGACCGCCCTTGGGAACGTGGGCCTCGCGCCGGAACGACATCGCGCCCGCGCCACCGTCGCCGCCGCGCAGGTTGACCTGGACCTGGTCGACGAACCCGGATTGGCTCACGAGCACCAGTCTCCGCGACGCGCCGCACCGGGCGCAGCGGAAATCGCGCGGACGAGCGCGATCAGTCGCTCGAGGGCAGGATGTCGACGAGCTTGCGGCCGCGGCGCTGACCGAACCGCACCACGCCGTCGGCCGTGGCGAACAGCGTGTCGTCGCCGCCCTTGCCCACGTTCTCGCCCGGGTGGAAACGGGTGCCGCGCTGACGCACGATGATCGCGCCGGCCCGCACCTCGGTCCCCGAGGTGACCTTCACGCCGAGGCGCTGGGAGTTCGAGTCGCGCCCGTTCCGGGAGGAGGCTGCGCCCTTCTTC
This sequence comes from Acidimicrobiia bacterium, assembly GCA_041659105.1. Classification (GTDB taxonomy): domain Bacteria; phylum Actinomycetota; class Acidimicrobiia; order IMCC26256; family PALSA-555; genus CAIUKV01. Next base: position 12,651 of record JBAZYX010000043.1, on the reverse strand, counting down.
TTCGACATCGCTCGTGCTCCTGTGCTCGGTGCGCGATCAGCCGGCCGAGATCGCGGTGATCTCGATGACCGAGTAGTGCTGGCGGTGGCCCCAGCGCTTCCGCTGGTTCGACTTGTTCTTGTAGGTGAAGCCGCGGATCTTCTCGCCCTTGGCCTCGCCCACGACCTTCGCGGTGACCGTGGCGCCCTTGAGCTTCTCGGAGCCGGCCAGGACGGTGTCGCCGTCGACCAGCATCACGGGGCGCAGCGAGACCTCGCCCTCGGGCTCGACGCCCAGGAGCTCGACCTCGAGCCGCTGCCCGGGCTCGACCCGGTACTGCTTCCCGCCGGTGTGGATGACTGCGTACATCTGGATACCTGACTCTGGTGACGAGACGATCGTGCGAGAGAAGGCGCCGGGGCCGCGAGGGCGCACGGAGCGCTGAACCGGGAGATTCTAGTCGAGGTCGCGCAGCAACGTCTGGTCGATGGTGAAGCCCCGGCCCGTGCAGGCCTCGCACACGGTGCTGACCGACTCGAGGAGCCCCTCCGAGACGCGCTTGCGGGTCATCTCGACGAGACCGAGCTCGGAGATGTCGAAGACCTGGGTCCGGGTCTTGTCGCGGGCCAGCGCGGCCCGGAAGGCCCGCTGGACCTCGTCGCGGTTCGACTTGGACTCCATGTCGATGAAGTCGATCACGATGATCCCGCCGATGTCCCGCAGCCGCAGCTGGCGGGCCACCTCCTCGGCCGCCTCCACGTTGTTCTTGAAGACGGTCTCCTCGAGGTTCGACCGGCCGACGTTCTTGCCGGTGTTCACGTCGATGACCGTGAGGGCCTCGGTTCGCTCGATGATCAGCGAGCCTCCCGAGGGCAGCCAGACCTTGCGGTCGAGGGCCTTCAGGAGCTGCTCGTGGACGTGGTACCGCTCGAAGACCGGCAGCCCCTCGTCCTCGGCGTCGTAGAGCTCGACCCGGTCGGCGAGCTCCGGTGCGACGGCCTCGACGTAGCCCTTCACCTCGTCGTAGAGGCCCTGGTCGTCGATGGCGACGCCCCGGTACTCCTTGGTGAACTCCTCGCGCAGCAGGCGCAGGGCGAGCGGGGGCTCCTGGTAGAGCAGGCGGGCCGTCTTCGACTGCTTCGCGATCGCGGAGATCTGGTCCCACTGCTGACGCAGGCGCAGGACGTCGCGCTCGAGCTCCTCGGCCGTCGCACCTTCGGCGGCCGTGCGGACGATGATCCCGGCATCCGGCGGGCGCAGGTGGTCGAGGACCTTGCGGAGGCGCTTGCGCTCGTCGTCGGGCATCCGCTTCGAGATGCCGTAGGTCTGGGGCTGGTTCGGCACGAGCACCACGAAGCGGCCGGCGAGGCTCACCTCCTGGGTGAGCCGGGCGCCCTTGGCCCCGATCGGGTTCTTGGTGACCTGGACGAGGATGTTCTGCCCGTTCTTGAGCAGCTGCTCGATGCGGGGCTGCTTCGACTCGACCTCGCCGGGGTCGAACGACACGTCGCCCCGGTACAGCACGCCGTTCTTGGGCGTGCCGATGTCGACGAAGGCGGCCTCCATGCCGGGCAGGACGTTCTGCACGCGGCCGAGGTAGATGTTGCCGTCGATCGACATGTCGTCGTCGCGGGGAGTGGTGACGTAGTGCTCGACGAGGCTCCGGCCCTCGAGCACCGCGATGTGGGTGTGCCCGTCGTCGCGCACGTGGACGGCCATGAAGTAGCGACCGGCCGGGCGCCCCTTGCGGGTGCGGCCGCGCCGGCGCTCGAGCGCGTCCTCGTCGAGCTCGAGGTCGACGGCGTCGTCGTCGATGCCCAGGTCGGCCCGCACCACCTCGGTGGCCGGCCGGGGCCCACCCCCGCCGCCCCGGTTCCCGCCGCCCGCGGCGGTTCCGGCGCTGCCCGAGCCGGTGCCGGCCCCGCTCTTGCCCCGTCCGCGCCCGCCGCGACGACGGCGACGGCTCCCGCTCCGGGTGCCGTCGGCCGACTCGTCCGCGCTCGCGCCGTTGCCGTTCTCGGCCGCGCCGGCCGGAGCCGGGCGGGTGTCGCCGATCTGGGGCTTCGTCGAGGCCACCGGCCGGGTGTCGCCCACCTGTGGCCGGGTCTCGGGGGCGAGTCCCGCGTCCTCCTTGGCGTCGAGCGCGAGGTCCTCGGTGGTCAGACCGCGATCGGCCACCGCGTCGCTCTCCTCGTCGGCACCGTGCTCGCGCTCGGTCTCGGCGATCGTGGGCGCGGGGCGCCGGTTGGCCGGCGGACGGGGGTTCGCGCCCGTCCCGGCCGCCCGGGCCTGGCCCGAGCCCGAGCCTCGGCTCGCGGCCCCACCGGCTCCGACGTTGCCACCCGGGCCCGAGGTCGTGGCCTCGGCGCCCTCGACCCCGGGCGCGTTGGCCGTACCCGAGGGCTTGCGCCGGTTGCGACCACCACGGCTGCCGCGGCGGCGGCGCTTGCGCGCGGCTTCCGCGGCCGCGGCGTCACCGGCATCGCCGGCCGCGGCCCCACCCGGGGCACCCTCGCCCCCCGGAGTGCTGTCGGCCGCGGGCTCCCCCGCGCCGGGGTCAGCCGGCTTCGGTCCCGGGGTGCGAGCGGGCGGGCGGGGCGCCGGGGAGCCGGTGGGCTCGCCGGGCGTGGGCGACACGAGGTTCGTGTGCTCCTCTGACATCGGTGCGTCCTTTGCTGATCACGCGCACGCCTCCAGGGCACGCGCATCCGCTCCCTCGGGAGCGGTTGAGCGGCGGTCGACGTCGAGCGGCTCGTGCCGCGCGCCTCCGCGCTCGATCCACTGGTGAGTGCGGACGACGCGCTGCTCGGAGAGCAGCGCCGCGTCCGCCGAGACGGCCCGGAGGCCGGTGACGACGTCGGCCACCCGCAGGGTGCGGGGCCGGGTCGCGACTTCGACGACGACGACGGCCTCGTCGGGACGAGGCACGTCGAGGGCGAGCACGGAGGGGCGGATGTCGTCGATCCGCTCCTCGCCCTTGCGGATCACGGGGACCTCGATGCTGTCCCGCGCCACGAACTCGGCCACGGCCGCCGCGACCACCTCGGGCGAGACGCCCGTGAGGTCGACCCGGTAGCCGAGGGCGTCGATGCACTCCTGCAACGACGGCGCCCGGTCGGCCAGTGCGGTGAGGCCGGTGACCTCCATGCCCTCGGGGAGCCCGGCCGAGATCGCGGGCGAGAGCCACGCCTCGTCGACCTCGTGGGTCAGCTCGAGGTCGAGGTACTCGGCGTCGCTCTCGTAGCCCACGGCCAGCGCGGGGCCGAAGCTCACCTTGGGGTGCGGGGAGAACCCGCTCGAGAAGGCCAGCGGGAGCTCGGCGATCCGGAAGGCACGCTCGAAGGCCCGCGCGACGTCACGGTGCGAGATGAACCGCACCGGGCCGTGCTTGGCGAAGCGGAGGCGGACCGGGAAGCCCGCGTCACCCCGCAACCTGCACCCCCCGGGAGGCCCCGTTGCCGGAGCCGGCCGTCGGCAGGAGCCGGACCGGGACGGTGTTCCCGAGCGCGAGGTCCTGGCCGGTGCCCTGGCTCCCGCCCGCGGGCGGGACGTTCGAGGCCACCACGTGCTCGATCGCGTACCCGGTGCACACCCCGCAGTCGTAGCACGGCGTCCACCGACAATCGGGGAGCCCGTGCTCGGCGAGGGCGGATTGCCAGTCGTCCCAGAGGAAGTCGCGGTGCAGCCCGGCGGCGATGTGGTCCCACGGGAGGACCTCGTCGGCGTGGCGGTGGCGGGTCACGTACCAGTCGGGGTCGAGCCCCTCGGCGGCCATGGCCTCGAGCCAGCGGTCGAGCCGGAAGCGCTCGCTCCACTCCTGGAAGGTGCCGCCGGCCCGCCAGACGCGCTCGATCACGGCGCCGATGCGGCGGTCCCCCCGGCTGGCGATGCCCTCGGCGAACGAGGCCTCGGGGTCGTGCCAGCGGAGCTTCGCGGGGCTGCGGCGCAGCTCGTCGCGCAGGAGGCCGACCTTGCGGCGGAGCTCCTCCACGGAGTTCTGCCCGAACCACTGGAACGGGGTGTGGGGCTTGGGCACGAACCCGCCGACCGACACCGTGGCCGACGCGCCCTTCGTGTAGCGCTTGCCGACGGCCACGACGTTCTTGGCCAGCTCGGCGATGCCGAGGGTGTCGGCATCGGTCTCGGTGGGCAGGCCCACGAGGAAGTACAGCTTCACGCGCCGCCACCCCTGCGAGTAGGCGGAATCGACCGCGGAGTAGAGATCCTCCTCGGTGACGAGCTTGTTGATCACCTGGCGCATCCGCCAGGTACCGGCTTCGGGCGCGAAGGTCAGGCCGGTGCGCCGCACCTTCTGGATCTGGGAGGCGACGCCGACGGTGAAGGCGTCGACCCGCAGCGACGGGAGCGACAGCGACACCGACCCGGTGCCCGTCTGGTCGCCCACGATGCCGCCGACGAGCTCGTCGATCCCGGAGAAGTCGGCGCTCGACAGCGACGTGAGCGCGACCTCGTCGTAGCCGCTGCGCTGGAGCCCGTTGCGCACCATCGTGCGGACCTGCTCCATCGGCCGCTCCCGCACCGGACGGGTGATCATCCCGGCCTGGCAGAAGCGACAGCCCCGGGTGCAGCCACGGAAGATCTCGACGTTGAGCCGGTCGTGGACCACTTCGATGAGGGGCACGAGCTGGTTCTTCGGGTAGGGCCACTCACCGAGGTCGGCCACGGTGCGCTTGTCGACGACCGCGGGCACGTCGGAGTGCTTCGGGGTGACGGCCACGACCGCGGGCCCGTCGTACTCGACGTCGTACATCGACGGCACGTACACGCCCGGGATCGTCGCGAGGTCGTGCAGCACCTGCTCGCGGTAGGTGCGCCCCGCCCGCTTCCAGGCCCCGACCACCTCGGTGATCTCGGCGATGACCTCTTCGCCGTCGCCCATCACGAACGCGTCGACGTAGTCGGCCAGGGGCTCCGGGTTGAACGCGCAGTGCCCGCCGGCCACGACCAGCGGATCCTCGGGACCTCGGGCGGCGGACCGCACGGGCACACCGGCGAGGTCCACGCAGTTCAGGAGGTTGGTGTAGACGAGCTCGGCCGAGAGGTTGAAGGCGAGCAGGTCGAAGTCGCCCGCGGCCCGGTGCGTGTCGACCGAGAACAAGGGCAGACCGTCGGCCCGCAGCTCACCCTCGAGGTCGAACCAGGGCGCGTACGCCCGCTCGGCCACGGCGTCGTCGCGTTCGTTGAGGATCTCGTAGAGGATCTGCAGACCCTGGTTGGGGAGGCCGACCTCGTATGCGTCGGGATACAGCAGCAGCCAGGCGACCTTGCCCGGATGGTGCTCCGGACGAAGACTGCCTCGCTCCATCCCGATGTAGCGGGCGGGCTTCTCCACCCGGGCCAGGAGAGGTTCGATCCTCGGCCACAGGTTGGACATCAGGAGTCAAGGTTACCCGGCTATCACCGAAACCCCCGCGGACGGAGCGAAGCGACGGGAGCAGCCGAGCGAGCGCCCGCGAGGCGCCTTCACCCGCCGAAGGCGGACGCTCCGCGACCCGCCCCGCTTGCCCGGATCGGCGCCTCGCAGCGAGCGAGGCCATAGATCAGGTGAACCGGCGGGCGTAGACGTTGGCGACGAGGCCGAGGCAGGCATAGGTCGCGATGAGGCTGGAGCCCCCGTAGCTCATCAGGGGCAACGGGATGCCGGTCACCGGCATGATCCCCATGGTCATCCCGACGTTCTCGAAGATCTGGAAGGCGAACATCGCGAAGACCGCCGAGCACACGAGGGTGCCGTAGTAGTCGCGGGCGAGCCGGGCTGTTCGCCAGGTGCGCCACATCACGATCGCGAAGAGCGCGAGCAGAGCCGCGGCGCCCACGAAGCCCAGCTCCTCCCCCACCGCGGTGTAGATGAAGTCGGTGTGCTGCTCGGGCACGTAGCCGAGGCTCGTCTGCTTGCCCTGGAACAGGCCCGCGCCGGTGAGGCCGCCCGCACCGATCGTCTTCTTCGACTGGTCCACGTTGTATGCGGCCGTCTGCGTCTTCGTGTCGGGGTTGATGACCGAGGTGAGCCGGTCGATCTGGTACTGCTTCAGCAGCCCGAGGTTCACGACCGCGAAGACCCCGGTCGCGGCGAGCAGGAGGATGACGAGCAGGTACCGGCCCTTGGCGCCGGCCACTGCGAGGAGCCCGATGACGATCGCGGCGAAGACCATGTTGGTCCCGAGGTCGGGCTGCATCTGTACGAGCCCGATGGGCAGCAGCGCCAGCGCCAGGATCATCGTGATCCGCCACGGGCCGATGTCGCCGCGGTGCTCGTTCACATAGCCGCACAACGCCACGATGAGCAGGAACTTCGCGACCTCCGAAGGTTGGAACTGGAAGCCACCGGGCAGCGCGAACCACGCCTGCGCGCCCTTCGCGCTCGACCCGAGTGGCGACACCACCAGGAAGAGGAGCGCGATGACCATGATGTACGCGAGCAGCGAGAAGTCGCGGAACTTGCGGTAGTCGATCCGCAGGATCACCAGGAAGGCGACGACGCCGAGCACGAGCGACGTGGCCTGGCGCTTCACGAAGTACGTCGGGTCGTCGACGAGGTTGCGGGTCGCCGAGTACACCATCACCAGGCCCAGCACGGTGATCAGGATCACCGCGCCGAGCATGATCCAGTCGAGCTCGCGCCAGTCGACGCCGAGGCGCGACTGCGCCCCCGTTCCCCAGCGTGCGCTCCGGCCGCGGTTGAGCGCGCGCGGCGGTGCGGTCATCGCCATGGCGCGACCTCGGCGGGAACGGGACGGTGCGGAGCGGTCATCGGCAGGGGACCATCAGTCGGTGGACGGGGGGAAGACGCGCACGGCCGGCGGGTTGGGGTCGCCCTTCAGTGCGTCGATCACGCGGCGGGCGATGGGCGCGGCGACCGACCCGCCGAAGCCACCTTCTTCGACCACCACGACCACCACGTACTGCGGTCCCGGGTGGGCCGGGTCGACCCGGGACGGCGTGACACCGACGAACAGCGCGGTGTCCTGCTTGTTCGGCACCTCGGCCGTCCCCGTCTTGCCCATGATCGCGCCGCACGGATAGTCCTTGAACGCTCCGTAGGCGGTGCCCTCCTCGGAGCAGACCGCGCCCTCGAGCCCGGGGATGATCTTGTCGATGATCGACTGGTCGATCGAGATCTTGCGGGAAGGCTGGGTGGGCAGGTCCCGAACCAGCTCGGGGTCGCCCAGCGTGGAGCCGCCCTTGTACACGGCCTTGGCCAGGCGGGGCTGGAAGATCGTGCCGCCATTGGCGAATGCGCCATACGCCACCGCGAGCTGGAGCGGGGTCACGAGCACGTCGCCCTGGCCGACGGCGAGGTTCATGCCGTCACCCGGGAGCCACAGCCGGCTCGACTCGTCGGGGTTGTCCTTGTTGACGGCCTGCTTGAACACGAGGTCGGGGACGCGCCCGCGCGCCTCGTCGGGGAACCCGATGCCGGTCTGCTTGCTGAAGCCGAACAGCTTGGCGGTCCGCTGCATCCCGTACACGGGGGCGGCCGGGTCCAGGTTGCCCTCGTCGCCCCGGCCCCAGGTGCGCCAGTACAGGAGGCCGATGTTGTAGAAGAACACGTCGCTCGAGACGGTCATGGCGCGCACGGCGTCGACCGACCCGTTCGGCGTGCGGCCCGCGTTCTGGAACTCGACCTCTTGCCCGGTGGCCCCGAACTTGATGAAGCCGCGGTCGAAGAAGCGGAAGTTCTCGTCGAAGACGGTGCCGTCCTCCGTCGACGGCGTGTCGCGCAGGGCCGAGTAGAGGCTGAACGTCTTGAAGGTCGAGCCGGGCGCGTAGAGCCCGTTCACGGCCCGGTTGATGAGCGGCTGGTTGCTCTCGGGGTTGACGTACTCCTGGTACTTGTCGGCCGGGATGCCGGTGGTGAACTCGCCGATGTTGTACGTGGGTGCGCTCGCCATCGCGACGATGTCGCCGTTCTGCGCGTTGAGCACCACGACCGAGCCGCCGGTGGCCCGGAACGTCTTGCCCGAGGCGCGATCGCGGAAGTTTCGGGCCCCGATCATGCCGTCGCGCAGGGACTCCTCCGCGACCCGCTGCACGTCGCTGTTGACCGTCAGCTGGACGTCGTGGCCGGGCTCGGGCGCGATCACCTCGGCCTCACCCACGAGCCGGCCGCGGCTGTCGACCTCGAGCTTGCGCTCGCGCGGCTTGCCCTTGAGCTCCGACTCGAAGAGCTGCTCGATCCCCTGCTTCCCGATCAGGTCGTTGGGCGTGTACCCGGCCCGCTTCTGGATCTTGTACTCGGACTTGTTGATCGACCCGACGTAGCCGAGCAGGTGCGCGCCGACCGGAGGGCTGTCGTCGAACGGCAGGCGCTCCGGGTACTCGCGGATGCTCTGGCGCTCGGCCGACACCCCGGGGAACAGCTCGGGATGCTCGCGCACGTACACCAGCGTCTCGAAGGTGGCCTTCTGCGCGATCGGCACCGGCTCGTAGACCGAGTACTTCGGGCTGTCGAGCTCCGCGTCGATCGACTCGGACGTGACCGCGAGGACGCGGGCGAGGTTCTTCACCGTGATCGCACGCTCTTCGTCGGTGAGGCCGCGCTTGACGGTGATCGTGTCGACCAGCGTGTTCTGCACCATGACCTTGCCGGTGGCGTCGATGATCGACCCACGGATGGCCGGCTCACGGATGGTGCGGATGCGGTTCTGCTCGGTCTGCGCGGCGTAGCTCGTGGAGCTCCCCACCTGGAGGAACCACAGGCGCGCGAACAGCGCGCTGAACAGCGCGAACACAACGAAGCCGACCACCGTCAGCCGGAACCGGCTGTTGGCCTCGGTCATGACCTCCGCTCCTGCGCCTCCGGCGACGGGCCGCTCGGGCCCCGCTCGCGGTGCGCCGGGCTGCGCGCCGTCAGGAGCTCGCTCATGGTTCGGATCGCCGCTCTCCGCCGCCGCATGACCGCACCATCCTGGCCGGTCGGGCCGTCGGTCCGGGCGCGCACCGCCCTGACCTGGGGTTTCGCGTCCCGCACCGCGGCGGACCGGCTACCGGTGGGCGAAGTCGTGGTCGCCGGAGGCCCAGCGGGCGAACGGGAAGATCAGGAACGCCACCAGCGCGTCGTACACGGCCGCGATCACCAGGGTCCGCAGCGTGCCCACGACGAACAGGTCCTCCTGGCCCGCGAGCGCCGCGATCAGCACCCAGATCATCCCGCCGACCAGTCCGCCGATGCCGCCGAGGACCGGCGCCATCCAGCGCGACGAGCGGATCAGGCCGCTCTGGAACACGCCGACCCCGTAGCCCACCAGCGCGAACGTGAGCGCCGACACGCCGAGCGGAGACGACAGGAAGCAGTCGATGGCGAGGCCGCCGACGAAGCCGAACACGGCGCCGGTCTCGGCACCGCGCTCGTACGCGACCGCGATCGTGGCGACGAGGAGGAGATCAGGCCCGGTGTCGAAGACGCGCAGGCTCGTGAACAGCGCGGTCTGCAGCACCACCAGGGAGATGATCAGCAGGAAGTACCGGATCCACCGCATGGCGCGCGCGTCGCGAGACGGTCAATTGCCGGACGTGCCGGAGTCGCCGGCGGGGCTGGTGTCCCGCGGCGGCCAGCGGAGCGCCTTCACGAAGATGAGCTTGTCGAGGTCCACCAGCGGCTCGACGAAGATGTCGGGATCGAGCACGCCGCGCTGACGGTCGATCTTCACCACGCGCGCGACGGGGACGTCGGGCGGGTACGCCGCGCCCTCCACTCCGGCGGTGAACACGAGCTCGCCCTCCGCGATCTCGGCGCGCGGGTTGCCGATGAACGACAGGCGCAGCAGCTTCTCGCCCGACCGGCCCTGGGTGACCGCCTGCTCCCGGCTCTTCTCGGTGCGCACGCCGACCCCGAGGCCGGGGCTGTCGATCAGGGTGACGGTGGCGCGCGTACGCGAGGCGTCGGTGACCTTCCCCACCAGGCCGTCGCCCGCGACGATCGGCATCCCGATGACGATGCCCTTGCTCGTGCCCTTGTTGAGCGTGAGCGTGCGCTCGAAGTTGCCGGCCGGGCCGCCGATGACGCGGGCGACCACGCCGGTGACGTCCTCGACGTCGGGGATGTCGAGGAGGCGCGTGATCTGGCTGTACTCCTCGCCGACGCCGCGCTCACGGCTGAGCTTCCCCTCGAGCGTCGAGACCCGCGAGCGGAGCTTCGCGTTCTCGTCCTCGAGCCCGTGGACCTTCGTCACCCCGTCGAACACGTTGCTCACCGGGTTGAACGCGTCCGACACCACACCCTGCACGGGGGCGATGGCGTCGCGGGCGGTGTGCCGGACCGTCGCGATCACGCCGTTGCCGCCCCGGTCGAGCGAGATGAGGGCCAGGGAGGTGATGACGATGAGCGCGATGATGGGTCGGCGCCGCGATTCCCGCCGGTAGACCGCCATGAGCGCCTCCCGCGCCCGGTCAGTCGCTCGGGCTGCTGATCAGCACCTGCCGGAGCACGTCGAACTGCTCGAGGCAATAGCCGGAGCCGAGCACCACCGAGTAGAGGGGGTTCTTGGCCACCCGAACGGGCATGCCCGTCTCGGCCTGGATCACGCGGTCGAGACCGAGCAACAGCGCGCCACCACCGGCGAGCACGATCCCGCGCTCCATGATGTCGGCGGCGAGCTCGGGGGGCGTCTTGTCGAGGGTGACCTTCACCGCGTCCACGATGGCCGCCACCGGTTCCTCGACGGCCTCGCGGATCTCGGCGGTGGACACCACCACGGTCTTCGGGAGACCGGTGACGAGGTCGCGGCCGCGGATCTCGGCGTACAGCTCTTCTTCGAGCGGGTACGCCGTGGCCAGCTTCGTCTTCACTTCTTCGGCCGTGCGCTCACCGAGCGCGAGCGAGTACTCGCGCTTCATGAACGCGAGGATCGCGGCGTCGAACTCGTCGCCCGCGATCCGGCTCGACTCGCTCGCGACGATGCCGCCGAGCGAGATCACCGCGACCTCGGTGGTGCCGCCACCGATGTCGACGATCATGTTGCCCGCGGGCTCGTGCACGGGCAGCCCCGCGCCGATCGCCGCGGCCATCGGCTCCTCGATCACCAGCGCCGGCTTGCGGGCGCCGGCGAACTCGGCGGCCTCCTGCACGGCGCGGCGCTCGACGCCGGTGACGCCCGACGGGATGCAGATCACCATGCGGGGCTTCGCCCAGCGGCGCTGGTGCACGCGCTGGATGAAGTACCGCAGCATCTTCTCGCACATGTCGAAGTCGGCGATCACGCCGTCCTTGAGGGGGCGGATCGCCTGGATGTGGGCCGGCGTGCGGCCGAGCATGCGCTTGGCTTCCTGGCCGACGGCGAGGAGCTGCTGGGTCCGGGTGTTGATCGCGACGATGGAGGGCTCGTCGAGGACGATGCCCTGTCCGCGCACGTAGACCACCGTGTTCGCGGTTCCGAGGTCGACGGCCATGTCTCGGCCCACGACCGACGTGAACCAGGGTTGGCCGCTCACCGGCGCGTACTCCGTCGTCGAGGGGTAGCCATGAGGTGACAAGGCTAGGTCCTCCGCCCCGGCCGCACCAAGCGGCCTGCCGCGAAGTCTCTCAGGCCGCACGCGCCAAGTGGTGCATTTCGCGCGGAGACCACCACCCCCGCGCTCGTTTTGGCGTCACCAGTGCCGCCGAGAGCGGCACGGATGACGCCAAAAGGGAACGGCGCCGGGTCCGGGTTACAGGTTGGGGAAGAAGAGGGCGATCTCGCGGGCGGCGGACTCGGGGCCGTCGGACCCGTGGACCAGGTTCTCCTGGGTCTCCAGCGCCAGATCGCCCCGGATCGTGCCCGGAGCGGCGTCGCGGGGGTTGGTGGCCCCCATCATCGTGCGGACCATCTGCCACGTGTCGTCGGGGCCCTCCACCACCATGGCTACGAGCGGGCTCCGGGTGATGAACGCGACCAGGTCGCCGAAGAACGGCTTCTCGCGGTGCTCGGCGTAGTGCTGGCCCGCGAGCTCCTCGGTGGCGGTGCGCAGGTCCATGGCGACGATCCGCAGGCCGCGGCGCTCGAGGCGCCCGACGATCTCGCCGACGAGCTGGCGCTCGACGGCGTCGGGCTTGCAGAGGACGAGGGTGCGGTTGGCAGTCATGGTTCCGGGACGATAATCGGAGGCTGCCCCGCGGCTCACTCCGGGCGTCGCGCCACCCCGAGCGCCACTCGGGCGGCGCCCACCACGTAGAGCGACCCGGTGATCACGATCTGGCCTTCGGCATCGGTCCCGGCCACCGCGTGGTCGACCGCGTCGGCGACGTCGTGCACGACCTCGATGCGCTCCGCCGGGATGCCCATCGCGCGCGCGGCCTCGGCGAGCTCGCGCGGGTCGCGCGCGCGTGCACTCGGGGGCGCGCAGCACACCAGCCGCGCCGCGTCACGCGCACCGAGCGCTTCGAGCATCTCGGAGGGGTCCTTCTCGCGCAGGAGCCCCACGACCAGCGTGCGGTCCGCGCCGGGGAACTCGTCGGCCATCGCGCGCGCGAACGCCTGCGCGCCGGCGACGTTGTGCGCGCCGTCGAGCACGATCAGCGGCGCGTGGCCCACCACCTCGAGCCGGCCGGGCGAGCGGATGCGGCCGAGCACGTCGACCACGAGGTCCTCCGGGAGCGCCGCGTCGGCGAATGCCTCGACCGCCGCGACCGCGATCGCGGCGTTGTCGGCCTGGTGCGCGCCGTGCAGCGAAACG
>JBAZYX010000042.1:0-28687 GCA_041659105.1 Acidimicrobiia bacterium | reverse complement strand
AGGAGGCACGGCGATGGAGCAACTCGATCTCGTCGATCCCGGGCTCTATCGGGACGGCGTCCCGCGGGACCATCTGCGCTGGCTGCGGGACCACGACCCCGTCTCCTGGCACGAGGAGTCCGACGGTCCGGGCTACTGGCTCCTGACCCGCTTCGACGACGTCGTGGCGGCCAACCGCGACTGGCAGCGCTACTCCAACGCGCTGAAGGGGTCCTCGATCGAGGAGGCGGCGTCCGAGGACGAGCTCGTCGTCCGGCGACGGATCTTCGTGAACCAGGATCCTCCCGAGCACACGCGCTACCGCAAGCTCGTGAGCGCGGCGTTCACCCCGGGGCACGTCCGGCGAATGGTGCCCCTGATCGAACGCACGTGCGCGCGGCTCGTCGACGGGCTCGTGGACGGCGAGGCACACGACTTCGTGGGGATCGCCGAGGAGCTCTCGTTCCAGATGGTCGCGACCCTGTTCGGCGTGCCGGAGTCGGACTGGCCGTCGCTGATCGACACCACCCGGGTGCTCGCCGACTTCCAGGACCCCGAGATCAACCCGGGCCTGGCCCCGCGGCCCGAAGTGCAGAAGGCGATGTTCGACTACGCGTCGGGCCTCATCGCCGAGGTCCGGGCGCACCCGGAGCGCCACACCGGCGTGGTGGTCGACCTCGTGGACGCGGAGGTGGAGGAGGACGGAGCGCGGCACCGCCTGAGCGACCTCGAGCTCGTCGCGTTCTTCCCGGCCGTGCTCGTGGGGGGCCTGAGCACCACGGCCCACGCGATGACCGAGCTCGTGCACGCGTGGATCGACGAGCCCGGCATCTTCGACCGCTGGCTGGGTGGTGACTGCCCGCCGAACGTCGTGGAGGAGCTCCTGCGCTGGCGTGGGCCGGTGATGGCGTTCCGGCGCACCGCCACCGAGGACCACGAGGTGCGGGGCAGCGCGATCCGCGCGGGGGACAAGGTCATCCTGTCGTACGCGTCCGCCAACCGCGACGAGCGCCACTTCCCCGACCCCGACCACTTCGATCCCGACCGCGACCCGCTCGACCACGTTGCGTTCGGCGGGGGCGGGCCGCACTTCTGCATCGGCGCGCAGCTCGCGCGGCTCGACCTGCGCCTCGTCTACGGCGAGCTGTTCCGGCGCGTCGGGAGCTTCGCGCCGGCCGGAGATCCGGTGCGCTTGCGGTCGAACCAGTTCGCCGGGTGGCTCCACTACCCGGTTGTGGCGACGGGGCGCGGCTGACCCTGCCGTCCTGGGGCGCGCGGAGTGCGGACTATCGGGTCACTGCGGGCCGGTGTCACGCCATTGCCGGCGCAGCCGGTCGAGCAACGTGGCGAACTCCGCCGGCGACAGGGCACGGGCGTCCGCGTCGAACGAGGCGAGGAACTCCGCGTACAGCTGCGTCGCGCGCTCGTCGTCCGCGAAGCTGTACCGGGTCGGCGCGTCCCGGTCCTTCTCCGCGTCCATCCAGTGGATGTAGGGGTTCCGGGTCAGCCCCTTGCTCTGGATCGCCTGCATCGTGCCGGAGCCGAGGTGGAGCAGGTAGTGCTGACGGGAGAAGGGGAAGGGCCTGCGGGTGCCGCCGGCCGCCGTCACCGCCTGCTGCAGCCGGTTCGAAGGGAGGCCGTGCTCCCGGAACACCGGCAGCGAGCGGGCCCAGAACCGACGGGGGTCGATCAGCAGGGAGTAGAGGCTCAGGCAGTCGTCGAGGCGCTTCTCCCCGACGAACGCCAACCCCTTCTCGCGAGCGAAGGCGGCCGCGGCGGTCAGTGCGTCGCGCCGGAGCACGACGACGTCGGAGTCGAGGATCCACACGTACTCGGTCGCGCATGCGTCGTCGCGGGACGCGAGGTAGGACATCGCGCGGTTGATCCCCGGGCCGTGGTACGGCGGCCACCGGTTCTCGACGAGCGTCACGAGGCCCCGGTCGTGCAGGACCCTCAGGTAGTCGACGGATCCGTCCTTGGACGCGTTGTCGACGACGACCACCTCGTCGAGGTCGGCGATGACGCCGCTGGAGAAGATGGAGTAGAGCATCTGGCGCGTGACGTCGACGGTGTTGAAGTTCACCGTCACGGCGACGAGTCGTCGGCGCTCGGCGGCGGGATCGCATGCCGGCCACGGCTTCTTGCGCGCCGTCTCGATCTTGTCCGTGGCCCAGCGCGAGTACGGGCGGAGTCGCAGTCGCACCGATTTGCCCGCCACGACGAGCGAGGGTACCGGCCGCCGTGACCGGCCCTCTTCCCCGGGCGGAACGACGGCGCCTCAGCGCTCGACGATCGGCGTGACCGACACGAGATGGTGCAGGTGGGGAGTGACCACGACGGTGACGGTCGACCCGCGTCGCGGCAGCGCGCCGCCCGCGACCCAGTAGGCCCGCACCTCCTCGACGCCGCCGGGGTCCACCGCGAACCAGTGCCGGACGCCGGAGTCCTCGTCGCCCGTGCGATGGTGCTTCACCACCGCGCCCGTCACCTCGGAGGTCGCCTGCAGGTCCATGAGCCCCCGGTAGGCGCGGACCAGGCCGTCGGTGATGCGGGCGAGCACGCAGGCGCCGAGAGCACCGAACACCACCGCGAACGCGATTCCCAGCCATGCGCCCGGGTTCGACGAGTCGGACCCGTCGAGGGCGTCGCTCGCCACCGACCACAGGAAGTCCGCCACGATCGGCAGCACTGCGAACCCGACGCCGCCCCAGAGCACGAGGCGGAGCACGCCACCGCCGAGCACGACCACGGGCCGCTCGCCGTAGCCGAACCGCTGCGGGTACTCCACCCGGACCTGGCGCCACTGCCCGTCGTACCGGCTCCACGCGACGTCGGGATCCTCGACCTCGAGCGGGATGCCGTCGAGTGCGCCCCGTGCGGCGCCGACTCCCGCGCCATACGCAAGCAGTCGGTTCCAGATCGCGACCGCGGCCGGCGTCGCGTCGCCGAACCCCTCCTGCGCGCGCAGGAACTGCTTGAACCCGAGCCAGCGCGCGGCCGCGGCCTCGCCCGCCGGGGCGTACCGAACGGACCGCAACGCGGCGAGTCCCGCCATGAGCGCGAGCCAGAGCCCGCCGGCGACGAGGAACCAATCGTCGCGCGCGAACCCGCTGTCCTTCGACGGCGACGCCGACTGGACCTTCGCGAAGTACAGCCCGGCGGCGATCAGGAACAGCGCAACGGCCGCGAGCACGCCCATGTCGCGCGCGTCGGTGCGATTCCAGCGTCGTTGCACGAGACCGCGCTGCTTCGCGTCGTCGAGCACCTTGTCGGCGAAGTCCGAACGCCAGCGCCCGGCCGCGTCGGCGTCGAGCTGGATCGCGGCCATCGGGGCCGAGCCGCCAACCGCCTTCTCGCGCACGAGGTCGAGCACCTGTCGCTCGTACGGGGTCAGCGGCTCGTCCCGCGAGGGTTGCACCCGGACGACGTACTCGCCGGGGCCGGCCTGGAACAGCGCCAGCCACCGGCGGGCGGCGAGGTCGAGGAGCGTGGCGGCGGCGGCCGCGGTGGTGACCCTGCACCGGTTGAGCAGGAGGTTGGCGAGCGCCGGCGGCTCGGGCCCGGGCTCCGATGTCTCCGGGCCGGGCGGGGGGAGATCGGGGAGGCTGGTGACCCACCGCATCGCGAACAGCACCGCGGCCACGACCGCGACGGCCGCGCCCGTGACGAGCAGCGCCACCGCGCCGGCACCGAACTCCGCCGCGACCAGCGGGGGAGCGAGAGTCGCCGCCGCGTGCACCCGCCCACTCTCCCACGCTGGGGCGGACGTCCCGAACGGTGTTGTCGTGGTGACGGGCGCAGCCGCTAGACCTCCGGTCGTGCCCGGTCCTGCGTCCGCGTCGAGCCCGATCCCGCTCGAGCTCTGGGGCGCGACCTTCCGCACGGCGTCCCTGCCGGCAATGGCCGCCGCGGCTGGAGCCGCAGGGTTCGCGCACATCACCAGCACACCGTTCCGCTTCGCGCGCGACGGCGGCTTCGGCGCTGACCTCCGGGCGCGGATCGAAGACGCCGGGGTGACGGTCAGCGCGATCGACGGGCTGTGCAGTGCGTTGCCGGGGACGCCACCGTGCGGCCGCGCGACGGGCGACTTCCGCGACGCGCACGAGGCGCGATTCGAGGACTGCGCGTCGATCGCCCACGCGCTCGGAGCGCCGATGATCAACCTCGTCCACATCGGGGGTGAACCGACGCCCGTGGACGCGCTCGCCGGGGCGTTCGCCGCCGTCTGCGCGCGTGCGGCGGACGACGGCCTGCGACTGGGGATCGAGTTCGTCCCGGGGACCGGCATCCCCGACCTGGCCACTGCCGCGGCGGTCGTGCGCGGGGCCGGCGCCGCCAACGGGTCGATCGTGCTCGACACCTGGCACCTCGCTCGCGGCGGCGGAGGGCTCGCCGATCTCGACCCGGCCACGGTGGCACTCATCGGCGGGCTCCAGGTCTCCGACCGCTCACCCGAGCAGGACGCCCAGCCCTACGTCCCGATGCGGGGCCGGAAGCTCCCGGGCGACGGCGCCCTCCCGCTCGCCGAGATCGTGCGGCGCGTGCGGGCGGAGCACCCTGCGGTGCCGCTGGGCGTGGAGGTGCTGAGCGACGAGATCGACGATCTCGGCCTCGCCGAGGGAACCCGCCGTCTCGCTCGGGCTTGCGCGACGGTGCTCGCGGTCAGTGGGTGAGCAGGCCGGAGAGGCCGTCGGCGAGGAAGGCCACGGAGGCGACGGCCGCGAACCCGGCGAAGACCTTGGGCCCCTTGGTGCGGACCCGGGTCTCGACCGAGCGCAGCACCTGCTCGGCCCGGTGCGGGTCGCGCCGGAACAGGATCCACACGGTCCCGACCGACACGGTCGACGCGACGGCGAACACCACGAACGCGGTGACTGCTTCGGGCGCCGAGAGGTGGGCCCGCACGACGACCATGGCCGCGGCCATGGTGACCGTCCAGGGCTGCTCCCACATCGCCGCGAAGAAGGCGGTGCGGGGGCCGATGTGCTGGAGCCAGCGGTGCGTGCGCGGCCGGCGTGACTCCGGCGGGTCGTTGCGGCGGCGCCACTCATGGACCGCGGTCCCGGAGAGGAGCAGCCCGACGGCGACCTCTCCGAGCTGGACGAGGAGCTCCTCCGTCGATCCACTGATCGGGGGTTGGCCGTGCAGGAGGGCGAAGGAGAGGCCGAACACCGCGGCGAGCGACACGAGCCAGCCGGACACGAAGGCGGCGGCGTTGGCGCGGGGCTGCTCGGTGCCCAGGAGCGTCACGAACACGATGAGGGTGCCGGGCTCGAGGTTGGTGCCGAGGCCGAGGAGCACGAGCGAGGTGAGCGCGCGGAGCACGGCGGGGATTCTGCACGCTGCACCGTGCGGCCGGTGAGTTGACACTCCGGCCCCGCGCTGTGAGAGTGACGCCCGCCTGGCCGGTGTGGGACTCTTCGCGCCGAGGGTCAGGGTCAGATGACCTGGGGGGAGTCGGTGTGCGTGTTCACAGGATGAGTCGGGTGGTCGCCCTGTTGCTCGCGACCACGGTCGTGGGCGCGACGGCGGTGTGGGTCGCGCCGGCCGGCGCCGCGGCGAGCAAGGAGCCCGGCGTCACGGCCAAGGAGATCCAGGTCGGCGCGATCGTCGGGAAGACCAACCCGACCGGTGTGCCGTACGAGGACGTCGTGACCGGCGCGCAGGCCCGCTTCGATGCCATCAACAAGCAGGGCGGCCTCTTCGGGAAGAAGCTCAAGATCGTCAAGTCCTACGACGACCAGACGCGCGCCTCGAAGAACATCACCGCGGCGCGGTCGCTCATCGAAGAGGACAAGGTGTTCGCGGCGATCGTCGCCACCCAGAACTTCGCCGGGGCCGACACGTTCGTCAAGGCCGGCACACCCGTGTTCGGGTACAACATCCAGCTCGAGTGGTCGCGCGGACCCAACCTCTTCGGCGCGTACGGGTCGTACAACTGCCCGGACTGCCCGTCGGTCTCGCCCATCTACGCGGCGCAGAAGGTCGGCGCGAAGAAGCTCGCGATCTTTGCCTATGGGTCGTCGCCGAGCTCGTCCGACTGCGCGGGCACCATCCGGACCGCGGCCGAGAAGTGGGGGCCGAAGCCGGTGGTGTTCGACACGAGCCTGTCCTTCGGGTTCTCGGCGAACGACATCTCCGGAGCCGTGCAGGCGATGAAGGAGAATCAGGTCGACTTCGTCGCGACGTGCATGGATCTCCAGGGTGAGATCAACCTGAGCAAGGCGCTCCAGGCCGCCGGCGTGACCGGCACGAAGTTCTACGCGCCCCAGGGGTACGACGCCGAGACGATCAAGCAGCTCGGTTCGGACCTGAACGGCTTCACGCTGCCCATCCAGTTCGTGCCCTTCGAGCTGGCCAAGGGGAACCCGGGCATGACGGCGTTCCTCAAGGCGATGAAGGCCAAGGGCCTCGACCCGACCGAGAACCTGCTCGTCGGCTGGGTGGGGGCGGGGCTCCTCGCCGAGGGCATCCAGAAGGCCGGGAAGAACTTCACCCAGGCTTCCGTGATCGACGCGGTCAACAAGATCACCGACTGGAGCTCCGACGGCATGATCGCCCCGGTCAACTGGCAGCACGAGCACGGTCCGGCCCAGCCCGGCGACATCGGCTGCTTCGCCTACATCAACGCCAAGGACGGCAAGTTCGAGCCGGTGTACGGGCAGCCCGGGAAGCCGCTCGTGTGCTTCCCGAGCAACCCGGTCCCCGCGACCCTCGACAATCCGACCTTCGTCGGCGGCTGATCGGCGCGGGTGTAGGTCGCTCCCGCGCGGCGCTCGAGGTTGCTCCCGGACTGCTCGAGCAAGGCGAGCGGCACGATCGGCCATGAACGCGCGGCGCGGACGATCGACCGCGCCGATGGTTCAGTCGAAGAGGCGGTCGGGCTCGATCCGGGTGACGGTGTTGCGGACCATGGGTGAGGGCCGGCTCCGTGCGTGGCATCCCCGGGCGAGTTCGACCGTGCCGGTGCCGCCAACACTACGATTCGATTTCCACCAGCAAACGGGGAGGCCGTGCGGTTCATGCGGCGACAGCCCGCTTCCGGCACGGATGCTCCCAGTTGACCACCGCAGCGACGCATCCGCGCGTGGGTGGCCGCACGGGTGTCGCCACTCTGAGGGGATTCCGCCCCGACGTGCAGGCACTCCGGGGTCTGGCCGTGTTGCTCGTCGTGCTCTACCACGCCCAGCTGCCGGTCTCGGGCGGCTTCATCGGCGTGGACATGTTCTTCGTGATCTCGGGCTTCGTCATCGGGCGGCGCCTGCTGGATCGGCTGTGGTCGACGCCCGGCCATCTGATGGGCGAGTTCTACCTGCACCGCGCTCGCCGGATCCTCCCCGCATTGGCGGTGCTGCTCGTCGCCGTGATCCTGCTCTCGCCGCTGCTGGCGCCGATCGGGGGCGCGTCGAAGGCCTCACCGACAGGCGCCGCCGCCGCGCTGTTCAGCGCCAACCTCTACTTGTACCGGGCGACGGCCGTCGGCTACTTCGGCGCGGCCGCCGAGCTCAACCCGCTGCTGCACACGTGGTCGTTGTCGGTCGAAGAGCAGTTCTACTTCGTGATTCCCGTACTCCTGCTCGCGGCGTGGATGATCGGGCGCCGACGGTGGGGTTCGCTACGGCTCCTGCGATTGGTGGTCTGCGTGCTCTTGGTCGCGTCGTTGGTGGCGTGCGTGACGCTGAGCTCGGCCAATGGCACGGTGCTGCACGTCAACGGGCTGCGCTTCGCGTTCTTCTCGCCGATCACGCGCGCGTGGGAGTTTGCTGCGGGCCTCGCGCTCGTGTTGCTCCCCGCACGGTTCCTCGTCCGCACCCGGCTGCGGCCGGTGCTCGTGATCGCGGGCCTCGCGATGGTCGGAGTCGCCGCGTTCGCATACTCGGGCACAACCGTGTTCCCCGGCTACGCGGCACTTCTGCCCGTGGTGGGCACTGCGCTGGTGATCCACGCCGGCACACGCGGGGATCCGGGTCCAGACGTCCCGCCGACACCCCCCGGTCTCCGGTCGATGACCTGGCTCGGGGACGTGTCGTACAGCTGGTACCTGTGGCACTGGCCGATCATCGTCTTCGTCGGGGCGTTCTGGCCCCAGCACGGCGCCGTCCTCCTGACCGTGGCGGCAGCGGCGTCGCTGCTGCCGGCCTGGCTCTCGTATCGGGCGCTCGAGCAGCCGCTGCGGGCCACCTCGGCCTCAACGGCGCGCTCCACGGTGGTGCTCGCGATCGTCTGCATCGTCGCGCCGCTGGTCGCGGCGGGGCTGGCGCGGCCCGTGACGGTCTGGGCAAGCGAGCGAGCGGCCACGCACCTCGTGGCTGCGGACGCGTATCCCGGACAAGCGGGGGAGCGGCAGTGCAACTCGCTCGTACCCCGTGGCGCACGCCCGGCCGACGCTTGCACCTTCGGCGACGCGGACGCTCCGTCTCGCGTCGTGCTGCTCGGCGACTCGAATGCGGCGCACCTGAGCAACGCACTGATCGGCGTCGCCGATGCCGGCGACGCGCGGGTCGAGATCGTGACCCGGGGCGGGTGCCCCATCGGGGTCCAGCCGTTCGTGTGGCCGACGGGGAAGGTCACGGAGAATCGGCCGGATGCCTGTGCTCGGTTCTACGAGGCCTCGGTGCGTGCAATGGAGGCGGATCCACCCGACGTCGTGGTGCTCGGCAACGCGACCGACAGCTGGATCTTCCGTGATGGATCGATGCCCATCGACCCGAAGACCGGTCGTGTTCCTTCGAGCGTGGCGGAGCGGGCGCGCCTGTACGAGCAGGATCTGACGGGCATCGTGCAGCGGCTGGTGGACGTCGGCATCCTGGTCGTCCTGGTCGAGTCGATCCCGAAGCCGTACACGTTCGGGTACACGTTCGACATCCAGGACTGCTCGCGGCTCGCGGTGATCGTCGACACCCCGCGTTGCCTCGCGCGGCCGTTCGCCGTCGACCTCGATGCGGCGCCCCGCGACGGCAACCCGGACCAGCGGGCGAACGCGCTCAACCGGCGGGTGGCCCAGCGCACCGGTGCCACCACCTGGAGCTTCGCCGACGCGATCTGCCCTGGCGGCCGGTGCGCGCCGATGCGCCACGGCCGGCTCGTGTGGCAGGACAACGCCCACCTGAGTGGCGTGATGTCGGAATCACTCGCTCCGACGGCCAGGATGCTCTTGCGGCAGACTCTCGACGCCACGCCCCGACTGCGGCAAGGAGCCCCATGAGCAGCGAAACCCCGGCCCCGGTTCTCGAACGACGGCGCGACGGCGCGGTCGAGATCCTCACGCTGAACCGGCCGGAGCGGCGCAACGCGCTGGACGGCGCGCTGATCGGTGCACTGAACGACGCGTTCACGGAGATCGCGTCCGACGACGGCGTGCGCGCGGTCGTGGTCACCGGCGCGGGGGACCGGGCCTTCTGCTCGGGGATGGACCTGAAGGACTTCTCGTCGCGTCCGAGCGACCAGGACGCGATCCCCGCCGAGGGCGGCGACAGCGACGCCCGTTTCACGATCGTGCCGTGGGACTACCCCAAGCCGATCGTGGCAGCCGTGAACGGCGCAGCCGTGGCCGGCGGGTTCGAGCTGCTGATGTCGTGCGACCTGATCGTCGCGGCTGATCACGCCGTGTTCGGGCTCGCCGAGGTGAAGCGGGGCCTGCTCCCGGGCGGTGGCGGGACGCTGTTGGCCACACGCGTCCCGATGGCGATCGCCCTCGAGATCACGCTGGTGGGCGACACCTTCGACGCGGCCCGCGCGCTCGAGATCGGCCTCGTCAACCGGGTCGTTCCCGCCGCGCGGGTGCTCGACGAGGCCGTGGCGCTCGCGAGCCGGGTCGCCGAGAACGGCCCGCTCGCGGTGACGGTGGTGAAGCAGCTGGTGCGCCGGGGCGCGACGGAGGGCGGAGACGCCGCGTGGCCGACCCGCGCCGATCTGCGGCGCGTGTTCGAGAGCGAGGACGCGCGTGAAGGTGCGCTCGCGTTCGTGGAGAAGCGTGCCCCGCGCTGGACGGGGCGCTGACCGGGCTCAGCCGGCGCGGGTGACCTCGACGCCTTCGAAGGTGCCGTCTTCGCGCCACTGCTTCAGGCAGTCGGCGTAGTCGATCACGCTGCCCATGAACGGCGTGTTCCGCGCGGCCTTCATGTCGCCCTCGGCCTGTTCGTTGTTGAGGTAGCCAGGCGTGCAGGTGGCGTTGTAGCGCGCCAGGCCGTCGATCATGGTCATCAGGCGCATGAACCAGGCCTCCTGCGCTTCTTCGGTCGGCTCGATCTCGGCGATGCCCTCGCGCACGCAGCGGTCGATGATGTGCGCGACGTGCGCGGACGTCTCCGTGAGGTAGTGCACGAAGTTGACGCCGAAGCCGCCCTGCACGGTGCTGATCATCAGGAGGTTGGGGAAGCCGCGCGTAACGACGCCGTGCAGGGTGTGCGCGCCGTCGGCCCACGCGTCGCTCATCGGCACGCCGGCGCGTCCGTGCGGGTCGAAGCCGAGGCGGTGTGCGTAGTCGGTGGTGACCTCGAACCCGGACGCGTAGACGAGGACGTCGACGGGGTATTCGACACCGTCGACCACCGGACCGTGCTCGTTGATCAGCTCCACGCCCTTGCCCTCGGTGTCGACCAGATGGACGTTCGGCTCGTTGAACGCCGGAAGGTACTCGTCGTGGAAGCAGGGCCGCTTGCAGTTCTGGCCGTACCAGGGCTTGAGCTTCTGCGCGGTCTGCGGGTCCTCCACGATCGCGTCGATGCGGGCGCGCATCGCGTTCATGTTCTCGAAGTCGATGCGCTCGAGCTCGGCCGCCTCGTCCTCGGACCCGGGGGACTTCTTCGTGTCGAAGTAGAGCAAGGAAGTCCAGGAGTCCTGCACGAGATCGATCTCGGGCTGGGCGCCGGTGACCATCTGGGTGAAGTTGCGGATCCGCTCCGCCTGCCACCCCGGCTCGAGCGACGCGAACCACTCCGGGTCGGTGGGCATCTGGTTGCGCACGCCCACGGCTGCGGGGGTGCGCTGGAAGACGTACACCTCCTTCGCCGACTCCGCGAGGCGCGGCACGACCTGCACCGCGGTGGCGCCGGTGCCGATGATCCCGACGCGCTTGTCGGCCAGGTTCGCCATCCGCTCGAACGGGCCACCGCCGGTGTAGCCGTAGTCCCAGCGGCTGGTGTGGAACTGGTGGCCCGCAAAGGTCTCGATCCCGGGGATCCCCGGCAGCTTCGCGTGGTTGAGCACCCCGCCGGCGATCACGACGAACTTCGCGCTCAGGCGGTCGTCCCGGGTGGTCGTGACCACCCAGCGCCGCGCCGCGTCGTCCCACGCGGCGTCGCGGATCTCCGTCTGGAACAGGGCGGCGGAGTAGAGGTCGAAGGTGCGGCCCAGCAGCTGGCAGTAGGAGAAGATCTCGGGCGCGCTCGCGTACTTCTCGGTCGGCATGTAGCCGGTCTCTTCGAGCATCGGCAGGTACACGTAGGACTCGACGTCGCACATGCAGCCGGGGTACCGGTTCCAGTACCACGTGCCCCCGAAGTCGCCGGCCTTGTCGAGGATCCGGAAGCGCTCGATCCCGGCCTTGCGCAGGTTGGCCGCGGCGAGCATGCCCCCGAACCCGGCGCCCACGATGACGACGTCGGTCTCCTCGACGATCGGGTCGCGCGTGAAGCCCGGCTCGACGTACGGGTCGCGGTCGAAGTCCGCGTACCTGCCGGTGAGGTCCGCGTACTGGGCGTTGCCGTCGGGCCGGAGCCGCTTCTCGCGCTCGATCCGGTAGCGCTCCCGCAGCGCCTCGAGATCGAGGGCGGCGGCGTCTGCGTTGCTCATGGCGGCTCTCCTGGGGGAACGGGGTGCTGCACTGCGGCAGGCGGTGACGTTACGCGGGCGGCGAGACCGGGATGCGATCGGCGTGCGGGCGCCGGGTTCCCCGTGCGGTCCCTGTAGCCGCGGGCTACGCTCCGCGCGACGCCGGGCGGCGGGCGCGGGACGGGCGCGGACGGGCCGGTGCTCGTACGCCGGTCCGCCGGAAGGGGGACGGATGCACGGCGGCGAACCGTTGGTGATCGAGCTCGCGATCAACGGGATGACGCCGCGCGAGCGCAACCCCCACGTGCCCCGCTTGCCCCACGAGATCACCGAGGAAGCCCTCGCCTGCTTCGCGGAGGGTGCGGCGCTCGTGCACGCCCACACCGACCGCATCGACCTCCCGCTCGACGCCGCCGTGGACGAGTACACGGCGGCTTGGGCGCCGGTCCTGGCCGAGCGACCGGACGCGCTCTGGTGCCCGACGCAGCTTCCGTTCGCGCCGACCATGGCCGAGCGCATCGGGCACTACGCGCCGCTCGCAGCCTGCGCCGGGCTGCGCATCGGGATGATCGACCCCGGCTGTGTGAACGTCACCTGGGCCGGCGACGACGGTCTGCCCGCCCCGGGGCTCGGTCCCTACGTCAACACCGTCGAGGACATCCACACCGGGTTCGGGCGCTGCGTCGAGCTCGGGCTCGGGACGAGCGTGTCGATCTACGAGCCGACCTGGCTCAACCACACGCTGGCGTTCGCGCGTGCCGGTCGGCTGTCGGCCGGGTCCATGATCAAGCTCTACTTCGGCGGTCCGAACGGCTACTTCTCGCGTGGGGAGGGCGTGTCGTTCGGCCTCCCGCCGACGGCGAACGCGCTGGGCGCCTACCTCGACATGCTCGCGGCGGAACCCGCGCTGGCGTGGTCCGTCTCGGTGCTCGGCGGGGACCTGCTCGCCACGCCGATCGCCGAGCTCGCGGTGCGCGCGGGGGGACACCTCAAGCTCGGGCTCGAGGACTGGTCGGGCACCGGCACGCCCTCGAACCGCGAGCTCCTGCGCGCGGCACGCGAGCTGGGGGAGCGCTGCGGCCGGCCCGCGGCGACCCCGGAGCAGGCGGCCGCGATCCTCGGGCTGCCGGCGCGACCCGATCCGTGAACCCGACCCGCACCGTCCACGTCCAGGGAGGAACCGATGGCCACGTTCGGGCAGTACCTGTCGGCTGACTCGCACGTCACCGAGCCGGAGGACGCCTACGCGTCGATCGACCCGCGCTTCGCCGACCGCGCGCCCCGCCTCACGCACCTCCCCGGCCAGGGGGCCACGATCGTCGTCGATCCCGGAGGTCCGGGGGAGGGCTCCGTCCCGTTCGGCCGCATCGCCGCCGCGGGCCGCACCAAGATCCCCAAGCCCGGTGGCTGGAGCTGGGATGAGCTGCACCCCGGCGGCTACGACCCGGTCGCCCGGCTCGAGGAGATGACCGCCGACGGCTTCGCGGCCGAGGTGATCTTCCCCTCGGTGGGGATGGTTCTGTGCTCGCACCCCGACGCCGACTACAAGAAGGCCTGCTTCGATGCGTACAACCGCTGGATCGCGCAGTGGTGCGCCACGGATCCCGAGCGGCTGCTGGGCGTGGGCCAGACCGCGGTGCGCACGCCCGAGGAGGCGATCGCCGACCTCGAGTCGATCAAGGCGCTCGGCCTGCGCGGCGTGATGCTGCCCGGGTTCCCCGGCCAGGAGGACTGGCACCACCCGATGTACGACCCCCTCTGGGAGGCGATCGTCGACCTCGGGCTCCCTGCGTCGTTCCACATCCTCACCTCGGGGGAGGGCAAGCGTTGGCGCGGCCCGGGGATGAACGGGTTCCTCGGGGTCTTCCACAGCAACCAGGACCTGATGGGCACCCTCATCTTCGGGGGCGTGTTCGAGCGGCACCCCGACCTCCGCGTCGTGTGCGTGGAGGCCGACGCCGGCTGGGCCCCGCACTTCATGTTCCGCATGGACGCGCTCTACGACCGTCACCACGCGTGGGTGGGCAAGACCGACATGGGGCCGGGCTCCTCGTCCGACCCCTCGATCCGCCACACCGACCTCTCGCGGCCGCCGTCGGACTACTTCCGGGAGAACATCTACCTCACGTTCCAGGACGACGAGGTGGCCCTGCGCATGCTCGACCTCCTCAACCTCGACCGCCTGATGTGGGCCAACGACCATCCCCACTCGGACTCGACGTGGCCGGACTCCGAGGCGATGCGCGAGCGCTTCGCCGGGATCGTCGACGAGGACTCGCTGGACCGCATCGTCCGGGGCAACTGCGCGGACCTCTACGGGATCAGCGCGGCAGTGCCGGCGTGAGCGACCGCGCCGTGCGCCTCGCCGGGCTCGACGCCTCGGATTGGAACGAGGAGGTCAGGTCCGTCCTCGAGGCCGCCCTGGCCAACGTGCAGCGCACCATCGGTGACGGTGACGGTGACGGCGGCGGTGCGCCTGCGGGCGACCCGCTGCCCACGCTCTCCCTGATCGCGCACCAGCACCAGCTCCTGGCGCCGTTCCTCGGCTGGTCGGCCGCGCTCGCGCTCACCGGGCGGCTGCCCCGGGCCGACGCCGAGCTGGTGGCCCTGCGCACCGCGTGGATCTGCCGGTCGCTGTTCGAATGGCGCGAGCACCGGAACTGGGGCCGGGCCGGGGGTCTCACCGACGCACAGATCGACGCGATCGCCGACGGACCCGACGCGCCGGGGTGGACGCCGCGTCAGCGAGCCCTCCTCCGCGCGGCCGATGAGCTCCACGCCGCCGCCACGATCCTGCCCGCGACCTGGACGGCGCTGTCGGAGCACCTCGACGCGGGGGAGCTGGTCGAGGTGGTGCTGGTCTCCGGTCAGTACCGGATGCTGTCGACCCTCGTGAACGCCGCAGGCACCGACGGCGCGCTCGGCCCACCGCCGGCCACCGACGGGCCCGCTCTGCAGCTCGCCGGGGCGGCCGCCGACGCGCCCTGGCTCGGGTCGTGGACGGCCCCCGACGACCTCCTCGCGCTGCGCGACGCGGTCGCGCTCGTCACCGGCGGCGCCCGCAGCATCGGCCGGGGCTGTGCACTGGAGCTCGCCCGGGCCGGCGCGCACGTGGTCGTGGCCGACCTCGCCGACGCGAGTGGCACCGCGGACGAGATCCGGGCGCTCGGGCGCCGGAGCCTCGCGCTCCGGGCGGACATGCGCTCACGCGACGCCGTCGACGCGATGGTCGCGACCGTTGTCCGCGAGTTCGGCCGCCTCGACGTCGCGGTCAACACGGTCGGTAGCACGAAGGGCCCGAAGCCGCTCCTCGACATCACGACGGACGAGTGGGACGACGTCGTCGAGCAGAACCTGAGCACCACGCTGCTGTGTGTGCAGGCAGAGGCGCGGGCCCTGATCCGCCAGGGAAGGGGCGGGCGGATCGTGAACGTGTCGTCGCTGTCCGGCGTGGTGGCCGCGCCGAACGCGGCGGGCTACGGCGCGGCGAACGCCGCGGTCGGCCATCTCACGCGCTCCGCCGCGCTCGAGCTGGCGCGCTACGGAATCCGGGTGAACTGCATCGTCCCCGGCACGCACCGCACCGAGACCGTGCAGCAGGCGCTCGAGTCGGACCCGGCCGTGGGGGAGTGGATCCGCGTCGTCGAGGGCTCGACGCCGCTCGGGTCCCTCGGGTCGACGCGCGAGGCGGGGGGCGTGGCGGTGTTCCTCGCGTCGGCGTTGTCGGGCTACGTCACCGGGCAGGAGATCGTGACCGACGGGGGCATGATGCACACCACGGCGCGACCGCCGATGGGCGGCGCCGAAGCGGGGGCGGCGCGCGCCGCCCGCGATTGACCGGCTGCCTCGCCTCGCGTACCGGGCGCACGCCCGGCCCGCTCAGGCGCTGAGGGTCGTCGTCCGGCGGTGGACCTGCCGGGCTCCGCACAGGGAGCACTTGAGGTGCTTGGTCGGCTTGGCGAACTCGCTCGCACGCGCGATGAAGTACGGGTTGCCGCACTTCCGGCAGCGGGGATGACCGTTGTCGTCGAGGCGAACCTTCCGCATGGTGCCTCCGCGGATCCGCTCCCGAGGGGGAGCCGGACACAAGGCTTGCCGCGATCCGAGCCCCGGTCAAACGGGGCAACCCCCGAGGGCGACGTCGGCCCGATGGAACCGGGGCGGATCGCCCTCGGGGCAACAGTCGCGGCCTGCTCCACGGGCTCGAGGCTCAGTGCGCGGGGATCGCCTCGGGCCGGCCGAAGAGGAAGCCCTGACCGAGGTGCACGCCCAGGGAGAGGAGCTGGTGGGCCTCGGCGTCGGTCTCGACGCCCTCGGCGACGAGGATCGTCCCCGACTGCTCGGCGAAGTAGCAGAGCCCCGCGGTGAGCGCCTGCTTCGCCCGGTCGCGGTCGATGTCGCGCACGAGCGTGATGTCGAGCTTCACCATGTCGGGCTTCAGCTCCAGGATGTGGCGCAGGCTGGCCCAGCCGGCGCCGGCGTCGTCGACGGAGACGCGGCAGTTCGGGCAGGCGCGCAAGGCGTCCGTCACGGCTTCGTAGCTCGCGATCTCGGCGTGCTCGGTGATCTCGATCACCATCGCGCGGTCGGCAGTTGCGAGCAGGTGCGCGCTCTGGCCGTTGACGATCATCCCGGGCGAGAAGTTCACGCCGAGCCAGGCGTCGGCGGGAAGCGCGGCGGCGCGTTGGATCGCGGCCGCCGCGCAGGCGGCTTCCAGCTCGTCGACGAGGCCGACTGCGGCAGCCAGGGTGAACCACTCGTCGGGCGGGGCGCCGTCGTCGAAGCGGGTCAGGGCCTCGAAGCCGACCACGGCACCGGTCGCGAGGTCGACGACCGGCTGGTACACGGGATGGAAGCGCCCCTCCCGGATGGTGTTGCGGATCTCGTTCCGGAGGCGCTCCGTGCGCTGGTGCTCCTCGGCCTGCGCGGCGATGAGCGTTCCGGCCAGCGTGCCCAGCTCCTCGAACAGGTCGTGGTGGGCGTGCACCCAGGCCGCACCGTCGCCGGACCGGGTCGCCACCACGAGCGCACCCCGGCCGTGCTCGTCGCCGCGCAGGGGCGCGACACCCAGCGCGGTCACTTCGAGCCGCGTCAGCTCGTTGACGAGGGCGTCGCCGACGAGGGCGCGGGCGCCGGGATCGGCCAGGTCCAGGCCGACGGGCCCGACCTGGGCCAGGGCGTCCAGCGCCGGGTCGTCGGCCAGCGCGAGGGGCACGCCGAGCCGCGCGCCCGCGAGCTCGATGCCGGCGGCGGCCGTGGGCACGAGCTCGTGCCGCGGGCCGCGGAGCAGGATCAGGGCGCCGTCGACGTGGTCGAGCCGCAGCGCGGCGTCGCAGAAGGCTGCCGTGGTGGCCATGAGCGTCTCGGCGGGACGGAGCTGGCGCATCAGGGCCACGACCGCTTCCCGGTCGTCCTTCTCGCGGGTGAGGTCGGCCTCGAGCCGCCGCTCGATCGTCAGGTCGTGCTTGACCGCGACGTGGGCGATGATCCGCCCGTCGGCGTCGCGCACCGGCGCGATCGTGGCGTCCTCCTCGTAGAGCTCGCCGGTCTTGCGCCGGTTGACGAGGACGCCGTGCCACGGGATCCCGCGCGCCAGGTTCGCGCGGATCGCTTCGTAGAACGCGCCATCGTGCAGGCCGCTCTCGATGATGCGCGGGTTCGCGCCGAGGAGCTCGTCGATCGCGTAGCCGCTGGACCGGACCGCAGCCGGGTTCGCGTAGAGGATCGCGCCGCCCGGCTCGTTGACGATGACGGCCTCGGCTGCCTGGTCGATCGCGGTGTTGAGCAAGGTCTGGATCGCCCGGGCCTGCGTGAGCCGCTCGCCGTCGCGCAGTCGACCCAGACCGGAGCCGAGCTGGTGCGCGAGGTCCTCGAGCAGGTTCACCGCCGTGGCGTCGAACGCGTCGGGCTCGCCGGCGTAGACCATGAACGCGCCGTCGAGCCCGCCGTGGACGTACACGGGGAGGCTGATCGCGGACCGGAACCCGTGCGCGGCCGCGGCCCCGTGCCACGGCGCGAACTCCGCGCGTGTAGCGATGTCCTCCAACACGATCGTCCGGCCCGTCCTCAGCACGGTCCCGGTCGGACCCTGTCCGAGTGGGCCGTCGCCCCAGGAGATCTCGACCGCGTCGAGGTAGTCCTGGTGCTCGCGGCTCGTCGCCACCTTCGCGACGGTGCGGTCCGCGTCCTCCACCGGGCGTCCGTACCACGCGAAGAGGTACCCGCCTTCCTGCACGGCGATCCGGCACATCTCCTGGAGCAGCTCGAGCTCGTCGACCGCGCGGGTCAGCGTGGCGTTCCCCGCCGACAGCGCCGTCGCCGCGCGCCGAGCGACCACCTCCGCCTGGCAGTCGCGCAGGGCGACGATCGACGAGCTGATGTCCCCGGCGGCGTCGCGGATCGGCTTGGCCCGCACGGACATCCAGCGCACGTCCCCGGACCGGTTGCGGAACCGGACCTCGGCGCCGTCGATGACCTCGCCGGCGAAGACGCGGTCGCGGTACTGCTGGGCGCCGGCGAGGTCCTCGGCCGGGATGAGCTCGATGGCCCGCCGGCCGACCAGCTCGTCGTGGGTCCACCCGAGCAGCTGGTCCACCGAGGGGGAGATCCACTGGATCACGCCGTCGGGGCCGGACTGGTACACGACGTCGGACGCGTTCTCGGCGAGGAGGCGGTAGCGGTGCTCGGAAGCGGCCAGGGCCTGCTGGGCCAGGATCGACTCGTGCTCGTCGCGCAACGCGACGACCCGGCTGAGCACGTGGCCGTCGGCGTCACGGAGCGTGCGGGTGCGACCGGAGACCCAGCGGTAGGTGCCGTCCGCGCAGTGGTAGCGGAGCGAGTCGAGGACCGAGAGGGCGTGGACGGACGAACGGCGCGCCTCGAGGACGGCCTGCACGTCGTCGGGGTGCACGAAGTCGCGCAGGGTCCGGCCCACGACCTCTCCGGGTTGCCACCCGAAGAGCTCGGTCACCGACGGCGAGGCCCACCGGTAGACCTCGTCGGCGTCGATGAGGAAGACCACGTCGGACGCGTTCTCCGCGATCAGGCGGTATCGCTCCGGGTCGCCCGTGGGGACGCCCGCCCCGACCACCTGTGTGCTGTTGGCCACCGGGCGAATTGTCCCACAGGCCCGGGTGCGGTGCTACCCACGGGTAACCACGGACTTCGCTCGCGCGTCCGCCTTCGGCCCTCGGACCGGTACCCTTGCGTGATCGGGCTGTCGCATCTGCGCCCGAAGAAGTAGGAATGTCGCTGCTCGCTTCGGCGGTGGCTCTCCCTTGCCACGCGAGGAGCTCCATGAGCACCAATCTGCTCGTACCGGCGGACGAAGACCTCGGTCCCGGTTCGTCGCTGCCCCCGTCCGGGAACCTGGTCCCCCAGCGCCCGGCCAAGTACCGCAAGATCCTCACCGGGGTCTTTGCCGCCGCCCCGTTCGTCGCGGCCGCCGGGCTCATCGTCGCCGGCATCGGCGGACCGGTCCCGTGGCGCGAGATCGCGCTGCTCGTCGTGTTCGCCGCGTTCGTCGGCCACGGCGTCACGATCGGCTACCACCGGCTGTTCGCCCACAAGAGCTTCGAAGCGCGCCGGCCGCTGAAGATCGTGCTCGCATCGCTCGGCTCGATGTCGTTCCAGGGCTCGATCATCGGCTGGGTCTCCGACCACCGTCGTCACCACCGCTTCTCCGACCGTCCGGGCGACCCGCACTCGCCCCTGTGGAAGGACGAGGAGCCGCTCAGCGGGATCAAGGGTCTCTGGCATGCGCACCTCGGTTGGTGCTTCACCAACGAGGCCACGTCCCGTGAGCGCTACGCGTCCGACCTCCTCGCCGACCGCGACCTCGTGCTGATCGACAAGCTGTTCCTGCCGTTCTGTGCGCTGACGCTGCTCCTGCCGTTCGCCATCGGCTTCGTGTGGAGCGGCACCCTCGCCGGTGCCGTGGCCGCGCTGCTCTGGGCCGGCGTGCTCCGCGTGGGCATCACCCACAACTTCACGTGGTCGATCAACTCGATCTGCCACCGCTTCGGCAAGCGTCCGTTCGCCACCAAGGACGCGAGCACGAACGTCGCCATCCTCGCCCCGTTCACGATGGGCGAGGCCTGGCACAACAACCACCATGCGTTCCCGAGGTCGGCCCGGCACGGCCTCGACCGTCACCAGCTCGACAGCTCGGCCCGGCTCATCCGCTGGTTCGAGCAGCTCGGCTGGGCGACGAAGGTCAACTGGCCCGACGCACGTCAGCTCGACGCCCGGCGCGTGGGGGTCTGAGCAGGCGTGGGGCGCGAGAGCTACGAGAAACGACAGCGAGAGAAGAAGCGTCAGGAGCGCGCCGCCGAGAAGCGGCAGAAGCGCGAGGAGCGCGGCGACGAGGTCGAGGGCGAAGAGGCTCCCGACGCCGATGCTCTGATGGAGCAGTTCCGCATCCTGAGCGAGCAGCGCGCCGCCGGGATCGTGGACGCCGAGACCTACGAGGCCGAACGTCTCGTGATCTTCGAGCAGCTCGGCCTCGCCGACCAGCACAACAGCTGATCAGTCGGCGCGCCGCCCGAACGGGCTGATCGCCGCGTCGGCGGCGAAGAAGGGTTCGCGCCCCGCCCACAGGGAGCCCGGCGCGTGCAGGAGCTCGAAGCCGAGCCGCGCCGGGGTGGCTCGGAACGGGATCGCGAGGGGCGTGGTCAACGGACGCGGTGCCGG
Source organism: Acidimicrobiia bacterium (assembly GCA_041659105.1). GTDB lineage: Bacteria > Actinomycetota > Acidimicrobiia > IMCC26256 > PALSA-555 > CAIUKV01. The sequence continues at coordinate 8,245 of JBAZYX010000042.1, read as the reverse complement.
ACGTTCACTTGGGGATGTCGCGGAAGGGGATGCCCTTGTCCACCCGGGGCTCCGGCGGGAGGGCGAGGACCTTCTCGCCGATCGTGTTGCGCTGGATCTGGTCGGTGCCGCCGCCGATCTTCGGGTTCCACTGGCCGAGGAAGTCCAGCCCCCAGCGCCCGCCCTCGGGGGCCGAGTCGCCGGCGAGGGTCGCGTACGGGCCGAGCATGGCCATGGTCATGTCGTTCTCGGCCGAGAGGTGCTGCGACACGAAGAGCTTCATCACCGAGCTCTCGGGCCCGGGCTGGACGCCCTTCGACGCGGCCGTCCGGACCCGGTAGCCCAGGTACTTGAGGACCTCACGGCGGGTGAAGCTGGCGGCGAGCGCCTGGCGGAGGACGGGGTCGCGGTCGGCGCCGGTGGCGCGGGCCAGCGCCAGGACGTCCTCGAACCCGGTGCGGGTCGAGCCGCCGATCAGCGCTCGCTCGTTCGCCAACGTGGTCATCATCGGACCCCACCCGGCGTTCACCTCGCCGACGACGTTCTCGTGGGGGATGCGGACGTCGGTGAAGAACACCTCGTTGAAGTGCGACGCACCCGTGATCTGGCGCAGCGGCCGCACCTCGATGCCCGGGGTGTGCATGTCGACCAGGAAGTAGGTGATGCCGCGGTGCTTCGGCGCGTCGAGGCTGGTGCGGGTCAGCAGGATGCCCCAATCGGAGTAGTGGGCCCCGGAGTTCCAGACCTTCTGGCCGTTCACCACCCACTCGTCGCCGTCGCGGACCGCGCTGGTGCTGAGCCCGCCGAGGTCGCTGCCCGCGTTCGGCTCGGAGAACAGCTGGCACCAGATCTCCTCGCCCCGCAGCATCGGCTTGAGGTACCGCTCCTTCTGGGCGTCGTTGCCGTGGGCGATGATCGTGGGACCGGCCATGCCGATGCCGACCGCGAACACGCCGGAGGCACTGAGGAGCTGGAGCTCCTCGGCCCGGAAGATGCTGTCCTCGACCGGTGTGCCCCCGCGACCGCCGTACTCGTGGGGCCAGGTGATCCCGGCCCAGCCTTGGTCGAACTTGACCGCCTGCCAGGCGCAGCAGCGCTCGATGTGGCGGCGCTCGACCTCGGGATCGGTGATGTAGACGGACACGCTCTCGCCGCCCGGCGCGACGAACGGCGGGGCGTACTCCTCCAGGAACGCCCGCGCCTCGGCGCGGAACGCGACCTCTTCCGGGCTCTCGTCGAAGTCCATGCCCGGAATCAAACTCGCGGTGCCGCACGCGCTGCCACTCGACCCTTATGCTCCAACCGGGGACGGGGCTGCACGGAGAGTGCGGCGGAGTGCGAGGACTGCGCGGGAACGTGAATCGGCGACGCCAACCCCTCCATCCCGACGAGCGCTCGGAGTTCGGGATCCTGGTGGGCCTCCAGCTCTGCGCGGTCGTGTTCGGGGTCCTCTTCGCGACCACGGCCCACGGATCCGACGCCACGCCCGCCACCGGTCTGAGCGGAGCCGCGGCCGTTCTGGTGCTCGGCGCGCTGACGTGGTTCGTGGGGCCGCGCATCGGCGCGGACGCCTTCGCGGTCGCGCTCGCGCTCACCGCAGCGCTGATCGCGGGCGCGGCCACCCAGGCCGCCGACGCACAGGGCCAGATCGCCGCCGGCCTCGTCCTCGTGATGCTCGGTGTGCTCACCGCGTTCTTCGTTCCCGGGCGGCGCATGTGGCTCGTGCTCGCGGTCGAGATGATGTCGTTCGGCGTCGCGCTGCTGCTCAACCCGAAGCTGTCGAGCCCGCTGCCGTTCGTCGCTCTGTGCGGGGTGGTCGGGGGCCAGGGGTACGCGGTCGCGCGCGTCGCCCGCGGCCTGCGCGCCGAAGCGGAACACGACCCCTTGACAGGCGTGCTGAACCGGCACGGCTTCGAGGACCAGGCGTACCTGCTGGAGTCACTGGCCCGGCGGGCGGGGCGGGCCGTGATCGTCGGCTACGTCGACCTCGACGGGTTCAAGCACTACAACGACGTGAACGGTCACGGTGCCGGCGACCAGCTCCTGGCCGACCTCGCCGCGGCGTGGACGGGGGCGCTGCGCTCCGGCGACCTGCTCGTGCGCTGGGGCGGCGACGAGTTCGTCGTGCTCCTCGTCGCCCCCGACGAGGACACGGCCGAGGTGGTCATCGACCGGATGCGTGGTGCATACCCCGCGCAGTGGAGCGTCGGGTTGGCGGCGTGGTCGAACGGCGAGGACCTGTACACCGCGATCAGCCGGGCCGACGACGCGCTCCTCGCGGCCAAGGGACAGGGCGCGCCCGGCGCGCACGCGCACTCCACCCGGGGCCCGTGGCCCGACAAATGGTCTGAGCCCGCGCGCATGCGCGCGGCGTTGGCCTCGATGCTCGATCCCCACCTGCTGCTCGAGCCGATCCGGAGCAGCAACGGCGCCGTGGTCGACTTCGTCATCGTCGACGCGAACGACGCGGCGTGCGACTTCACCACGATGTCGCGCGAGGACCTCATCGGCTCGTGCATCCTCGACCTCACCCACTGCAAGCCGTCGGCGTGGATCATGGAGAGGTACGCACACGCCTTCGACACCGGGGAGGCCATGGTGCTCGACGGCCTGCGGTACCAGAACGAGGTGCTCGGCCCCGAGATCCGCCAGCTCGACGTCCGCGCGGTTCGCTTCTCCGACGCCCTCAGCGTGTCGTGGCGCGACGTGACCGAACGGCTGAGCCTGGACCGCCGCTCAGGCGAGTGACGGGGTCGCGGTGTCGCGGCCCGAGCGCAGCAACGTGCCGGAGCGGCCCTGCGTGAGCGCGCCGTCGGCCACGATCGCCTCGCCGTTCACCAGCACGTGGTCGACCCCGGTGCTCCCCGCGTAGAGGCGTCCCTGGTCGCCGGGGAGGTCGAACCGCATGGCCACCTCGTCGGTGCCGATGGTGTTCGGGTCGATGACGATGACGTCGGCGTACCAGCCCTCGCGCAGGAGACCGCGCTCCCGGATGCCGTAGAGCTCGGCCTGCACCTCCGTCATGAGGTGGATCGCCTCCTCGAACGAGAGCATCTGGTGCCTGCGCACCGCGCGCTCGAGCAGCCCGGTCGCATAGTTGAACGACGCGAGGAGGTCGAAGTGCGCGCCGGCGTCGGACGCGCCGATCACCGCACGCGAGTCGCGCCACACCTCGAGCCGGGCCTTCCAGTCCTCGACGGTCTCCACCGGGGTCGGGGTGCCGAAGCTCGTGTTGAGCTCGTCGGCGACCGCGATGTCGCAGAGCACGTCCCACGGGTCGCGGCCCTCGGCCTCGGCGATCGCGCCCACGGTCTGACCGCGGTACGGCTCGTTCTCCGGCGCGACGACGTCGAAGACGATCTTGGTGCTCCAGTCGGCGATCATCCGGAGCGGGTTGTCGGGCGACTGCGCGGACGCGTTCAGCGCGTCGCGGGCCTCCCGGTCGCGGAAGAGCTTCAGCTTCTCGTCGCGCGACGCGTGCATCGGGCCTTCCCAACCTGGCATCGCGTCGAGGACGAAGCCGCTCGCGAACGAGAGCCGGGCGCCGAAGCTGATCGGCATCGTGAGCGCGACGACCTTGCCGCCCTTCGCTCGGGCGAGGTCGCCGGCGGCGAGCTTTGCCTGACACTCCTCGAAGTTCGCCTGGGTCACGACCATCACGTTCCAGTTGATCGGGCGCTGGGCCGCGACGGACATGTCGGTCATGAGGTCGAGCGCCCACTGGTCGAACGGGCCGACCTGCGGGATGATCTCGAGCCCCGTGCCCTCGAACTCGCCCGCGACGCGCGCGAGCTCGATCAGCTCGCTGGTGGCCGCGTTGCGCGACGGGACCATGTTGCCGTCGGCGTCGTTGTGCGTGCGCGCGTAGCTCGTGGAGAACCCGAGGCCGCCGGCGTCGAGGCCGGCCCGCAGCAGCGCCTTCATGCGCTCCAGCTCCTCGGGCGTGGACTCCCGCTTCGTGGCGTCGGCGCCCATCACGACGCGGCGGATCGCGGAGTGGCCGATCATGAATCCGAGGTTGATGCCCACCCCTCCCGCGTCGATGCGGTCGAAGTAGCTGGCGGTGCTGGTCCAGTTCCAGGGGACGCCGGAGCGCAGCGTCTCGACGGGCATGCCCTCGACCCGGGCGAGCATGCGCAGCAGGTACTCGGCGTCGGCGGGGTCGTCGGAGAGGGGCGCGACCGTGAACCCGCAGTTGCCGGCCAGTGCGGTGGTCACCCCGTGGAGGGGCGACGGGGTGAGCGCGCCGTCCCAGAAGACCTGCGCGTCGAAGTGCGTGTGGACGTCGATGAAGCCCGGAGCCACGAGCTTCCCGGTGGCGTCGATGGTGCGCGCCGCGGGCTCGTCGATCGGGCCGATCTTGACGATGCGATCGCCCTTGATGCCCACGTCGGCACGGCGGCGTGTGGCCCCCGTTCCGTCGACGACGTCGCCGCCCTTGATCACCACGTCCAGCATTGGTTCCCCCTCGTCGAGCCGGTGCTCGGCCTGATGCTCCCGCCCCTGGGTGCACCGGTCAAGCCGGGGCCCGGGGCCGGGATACATTCTGGTCCCCATGACCGCCGAAGTCCGCGTTCCCCGCCGCCTGGCCCCGAGCTTCGCGGCGCTGGAAGCGGAGGTCTGGGCCACCAACGACGCCGTCCTGCTCGACTGCTGCCGCCTCCGGCTGGGCCAGCTCGTGGGGCGCGACCTGGAGCCGCGGTTCGCCCCGGCCGACATGGTCGCCGGCCTGCGGCGCTGGCCCACCGACCGGGCCTTCTCCGCCGCCGAGCGCGCCGTGCTCGACTTCTGCGAGCACTACGCCATCGACGCCGGGACGGTGACCGACGAGCACGCCACCCGGCTGCACGAGCACTTCGACGAGCCGGCGCTCGCCGCGCTCACGACCGGGATCGCCTTCTTCGACGCGGTGGTTCGTGTCGCGAACGCCCAGGAGTCCTGATGCGCATCCAGCCGCCCCCGGGTGGGTTGAGCCTGTTCGACCACCAGCCCGAGCTCTTCGCCGCGTTCAACCGCTTCTACGGCTCCCTCTGGACCGATGGCGTGGTCGACGAGGCCGCGAAGGAGGTCGGGCGACTGCGCAACGCGCGCGTCGTCGACTGTGGCATATGACGGAACCTCCGCTTCGCAGGTGCGAAGCTTCGCCTCGACGAGGACCTGGTCGCCCAGATCGACGACGGCTTCGCCGGGTCCGCGCTGCCCGAGCGCTACAAGCTGGTGGTCCACCTGACGGACGCGCTGCTCGCGGGTGGGCGGCTCGACCCGGGACTGAAAGCGGCGCTCGTCGAAGAGTTCGGCGCCGAGGGGTTCGACGAGCTCACGTTCACGATCACCTTCGCCTCCGCGTTCTCGAAGGCGGCCGTGGCCTGGGGCCCGCCGCCCGAGATCCCGGTGACGGAGGTCCCCACGCCTTCACCGGGCGGCGACGTGAACGACGCCATCCGGTGATCGGTCCCGCGGAACCGCCTGGTGTCCGGTTCCGCGGCGGGGATGTGCGGGTCGACGAACCCACATAGGGTGCGTCCATGCCGTCGCTACGGCCTGCGCAGACCTCGGACCTCGAACGCCTGGTCCAGCTCTCCCGAGAGCTCGCCGCCCACGACGTCGCGCTCGGCCAGCGCCGCCCGCTCCGATGGGCAGCTGATCCCACGGAGTCGATCGCGCACGCACTTCGGAACCCATCCGAACACCACGTCACCGTCGTGGTCGACGAGCACGGCGACGTGATCGGTGCTTGTCACACTGCGCGGATGGGCGACGAGCACCCGTGCGCGGCGCACATCCACGATCTCATCATCGATGAGGCTCGCCGGAGTCGGGGCCTGGGCCGCGCTCTCCTGGACGACGCGTTTGCGTGGTGTGCCGAGCAGGGCGTGGACGAAGTGTGCCTGGGCGTGGCACCGCTCTCGACCCGAAGCCGGCGGTTCTCCGAGCAGTACGGCTTCGAGGAAGCCTCTGTCCTGGTCATCAGGAAGGTGCCCGGTTAGATCTGGTGCTCCTCACGACCCAACGGTTCCGCTGCGATGATCGTTGGGGGTCGGTGCAGGTGGTAGAGAGTCGCCGTGGACCTGGGACTGGACGGCAAGGTCGCGCTCGTCACGGGCGCCCATCGCGGCACCGGCGTGGGGGTGGTGCACGCGCTCGCCGAGGAGGGCGCAACCGTCCTGGTGCACGGTCACGAGCCCGGGCAGGCCGACGCAACCGTCGCGGCGATCAACGGGAGTGGCGGGCGCGCCATCGCGGTCGCGGGCGACATCCGGACCGAGGCCGGCACCGACGCGCTGGTCGCCGCGGTGCGGGCGGTGACGCCGCGCGTTGACATCGTGATCAACAACTACGGCGTGCCCGAGGGCAGCACCTGGGATGGTTCGGACACCGAGTCGTGGCACTACAGCTACGACCACAACGTCGTGAGCGCGGTCCGGGTCACGCAGGCGTTCCTCCCCGACATGCGCGCCGCGGGGTGGGGGCGGGTGCTCTTCGTGTCGACGATCGGCGCGACGCGACCCGGGGACGGCATCCCCGAGTACTACGCGGCCAAGGGCGCGCTGCCGTCGATGGCGGTGAGCCTCGCGAAGCACCTCGCGGGCTCCGGGATCACGGTGAACTGCGTCAGCCCTGGTGTGATCGCCACCGCCGAGGTCGTGCAGGGCGCCACCGAACGGCTGGAGCGGTCCGGTTCCTCCGCCGAGTGGCCCGACGTCGAGCAGGAGATCCTCCGGCGGATGGGCAACCCGACCGGTCGGGTGCCCCAACCGGAGGACGTCGGCCGGTTCGTCGCGTTCGTGGTCTCGGAGCCGGCCTGGCACCTCAACGGCACGCACCTCCGCTTCGACGGTGGCAGCGCCGGCGTGGTCACCTGAGCCCGAGCCCGCACTGCTCGACCAGGAATGTGAGCTCCGTCGGACCGGGGACGGCGTCTACGAGCGCGACTTGGGCCGGGTGTGGTGGGGTGGGAGGCGTCCGTGGGCGGGCTGGTCGACGAGGACGTCGAGATCTGGTCGCGCGGCGGCGAGCTGCTCGCGCAGTCGCGCCCGATGCGCTTCGTCCACGGCTGACGGCGCGACGGCGGGTGTGCGAGGCTGGGCGTCTCCGAGCCACCGACCGACGGAGGGGACATGGGGTCACGGGCCGAGATCGAGGCCGCGATCGAGCGCTACCTCGGATTGCGCCGGGCCGCGTGCACCGGCGAGCGGCCCTGGAGCGACCTGGCCGAGGTGTTCACCGACGACATCGTGTTCATCGACCCGGTGTGGGGACGCCACGAGGGGCGCGACAACGTCGTCCGCTTCCTGCGCGATTCGATGGCGGGCCTCGACGACTGGGACTTCCCCCACCTCTGGCAGATGATCGACGGCGACAAGGCCGTGCTCGGGTTCACGAACCGCCTGCCCGGACGCCGTCCCGACGGCGCGTACTGGGACGTCGAGAGCGTGTCGGTGCTCGACTACGCGGGCGACGGCCGCTTCTCGCGCGAGGCCGACTTCTTCAGCGAGAGCAACCTCTACGCGCAGCTGCGCGAGAGCGGGTGGACGCCACCCGCGTCGATGAACCCGCCGCCCGAGAACCGGGTCTGGTAGCGACCCGGCCGCTACTTCCGCTGGAAGCTCGGCGCGCGCTTCTCGGCGAACGCGCGCGGGCCCTCGACGGCGTCGGCGGACGCCATGACCGCGCCGGTGTACGCCGACTCGTAGGCGAACGCCTCCGCTTCCGACATGTGCTGGGTGTCGTGCAGCGTCTTGAGGATCGCCTCGACCGCGAGGGGTCCGTTGGCCGCGATCGTCTGCGCGATCTCCCGCGCCTCTTCGAGCGCCTGACCGTCGGGCACCACGTGGCCGATGAGCCCGATCTCCTTCGCCTCGGGCGCCAGGATGTGCTTGCCGGTGAGGAGGATGTCGGCGGCGACGGTGTACGGGATCTGGCGCTGGAGGCGCACGGCCGAGCCCCCCATCGGGTACAGCGACCAGCGGGCCTCCGACACGCCGAACCGGGTGCTCTCGCCCGCGACCCGGATGTCGGTGCCCTGGAGGATCTCGGTTCCGCCCGCGATCGCGACACCTTCCACCGCGGCGATCACCGGCTTGGTGGGGCGGTGCTCCTTGAGCAGGCCGCGCCAGATGAAGCCGGGGTCGTCGCGCAGCCGGGCCTGCTCGTCGATGGCGCCGTCGGGGTCGACGTCGCCGGCCATGGCCCGCAGGTCCATGCCGGACGAGAAGTTCCCCTCGGCGCCCGTGAGGATCGCGCAGCGCAGGCCGTCGTCCTTCGA
>JBAZYX010000041.1:0-29416 GCA_041659105.1 Acidimicrobiia bacterium | reverse complement strand
GCGGAACTCGAACAGCGGATTGATGCCGAGCCGCTTCCCGGCCCATCCCGCGATGCCCGGGACCCGACCCCCGCGCACGAGGTGGTCGAGGCTGGGGAGGGTGGCCACGAGCCGGACCCGGGCGGCGACGGCGTCCGCCCGGGCCGCCACCGCGGCGCTGTCGGCCCCCGCCGCGGCGGCCTGGGCGGCGGCCAGCACGACCAGGCCCTGGCCGCCCGCCGCGCTGCGCGAGTCGACCACCCGGACGGCGGCGCCGAACTCGACGCTCCCCACGAACGCGGCTTCGTTCGTCGCGCTCATCGACGCGGCCATCGTGACCACCACGACCTCGTCGGCGGTCTCCAGGCAGTCGCCGACCACGGTCTCGAACTCGCCGGGCGTCGGCGCGGCGGTGAGCACGCCGGGTTCGCGGAGCAGCTCGTCGAGGGGGCGGGCGCCCTCGAGCTCGGGCCGCCCGGAGACGGTGAGCCACATCGGCACCACCCGGATCCGCCACCGATCCACCAGGTCGTCGGGCAGCGCGGCCGCGCTGTCGGTGACGATCGCGACGCTCATGCGGCGGGCTCCGGTCCGGGGGCGGGGGGCGCATGCTCGCGCACGAGCACCGAGCTGCCGAGGATGAGGAGACCGGAGCACAGCAGCACGAGCCGGGCCGGCTCGAGGTCGCCGACCAGCGGCCAGTGGACGGTGCCGAGCAGGTCGCCGGCCAGGCCCGCCGCGATCGCCGCGACGCCCAGTCCGATCCGGATGACCACGTGGAAGACCGCGAACGCGACGACGCGGCGATCGCCGTCGAGCTTCGACTGGAGCGCGCCCATCCCCGACGCGAGCGTGAACGCGGCCGCCGCGCCGAATCCCACCGCGCCGAGGAACGCGAGTGCGAGCGACCCCGCGAGGCTGAAGCCTGCGACCACCGCACCGATCACGGCGACGCCGAGGCGCGTCTCGTGCACCGGGTCGCGGCCGCGCCGGAGCTGGAGCACCCCGAGGCCGACGACCGCACCCACCCCGAACAGCGCGATGAGGACGCCGAACTGCGTGTCGCTCGCGTCGAGCACGTCGCTCACGAACACGATGCCGAGCGAGAACAGGGCGCCGAGGCCGAGCGCGACGCTCGCGGTCGCCGGGAGCACGGCCCGCACGAGCGGGATGCGCAGCGCGGCCCGGAAGCGGACCGGCTCCTCGCCCGGCGCGTCGATCGCGCGGGACGGGAGCATCGTGAGGCGCCGGATGCACAGGTAGGACACGAGGAACGTGAGCGCGTCGATCCAGAACACCAGCGCGAAGGGGCGGTCGAGGGGCGAGGCGTGCGGCACCGCGGCGACGAGCGCGAACGCGGCCGCGCCGAGCGGGATCGTGGCGTACGACGACCCCAGGACCAGCCCGTTCGCCACCGCGAGGTCCGGCTCGTCGACGAGGTCGGGGATCGACGCGTCGCGGGCGGGGAGGAACACGATGCTCGCCACCTCGACGAGGAACGCGAGCACGTAGACCCACCACACCGCACGGATCAGGGGCACGAGCGCGATCAGGACGGCGCGCACGACGTCCATCACGAGCATGGTGGTGCGGCGGTCCCAGGCCCGCACCGCACGGGCCGCGAGCGGCCCGCCGACGATCGCGGGGAGCAGGCGCAGGGTCAGGATCCCGCCCACGGCCGTGGGCGATCCGGTGAGCTCGAGGGCGAGCGCCATGAACGCGATCGTCCCCATCCAGTCGCCGAGGGAGGACACCCCCTGGCCGACCAGCAGGTCGCGGAACCCGCGGCGGCGGACGAGGTCGCCGACGCTCACCGGACCGTGGCTCCTGCGGAGGTCACGCAGGTTCCCGGTCGTAGAGCAACCGGGTCACGTACGCGTGCATCCCCGGCTCGCGGGGTCGCCCGTTGCCCATCACGCGCTTCACGAGCATCGGCACCACGACGGCCAGGCCCGCCCGCGCGGCGGACCCACCGCAGACCACGAGCAGCGCCGGTGCCAGGGCGGCCTCCGCGACGAAGCCACCGAGGCCCGTCTGGCCGAACGCCTTCCCGACGACGAGCCCGAGGAGCAGCAGCACGGCGCCCGGCCAGGCCTGCACCAGCAGCGCGCCGAGGGCGGGCGCGATCCCCCGCCCGCCCGCGCCCCGCAGGAACGGCGACCAGTTGTGCCCGATCACGGCGGCGCCGCCGGCCAGCGCGGCGAGGCCGGGACGACCCGACCCCGCGAGCGCGGGCCCCAGCGCACCCTTGGCGACGTCGGCGATCCCGGCGAGCGCGAGCGGGGGGAACCCCGCGACCCGGTACAGCGACGTGCCCGACACCGTGCCCGTCCCCACCGCCCGCAGGTCGACGCCCCGCGTGACCCGGGCGGCGATGTTCGAGCAGGGGATGCTCCCCGCGAGGAAGGCGACCAGCAACACGCCGAGGGGAGGCATCGCGTGCATTCTGGCCCCCGGGGCAACCCTCAGAACAAACTTTGGCCACACCAACCACACAAGGCAACACCCGCGCGGGGCCCGCTGGCGCGCGGACCCGAACCGGCGTCAGACTGGGCGATCCTGACAACCCGGACGTCGAGCATGAGCATCACCGACCACATCTCGGTTCGCACGTTCAAGGCCACGCGCTGCCGCCGCTGCGGCATCGTCATCGGCTTCGGCGACCGGTGCGACTGGTGCCAGCACCGCCCCACCGGCCACGTCGACGCACCGGGCGAGTACCAGGGGCGCCACCACTCGGAGTGGATCGGCACCGTGCAGGTGCTGGTCGAGGAAGACGACGCGTACGCGCTCCAGCTGCTGCTCCCCCGTCTCGTCGCGGCGGCCCAGGCCGAGGCGAGGGCGACCGGGCAGCCGAGCTACGGCTGGTACGACGACCAGCTCGCGCAGCTCGAGGAGCGCCAGTTCGGCACCACGCCCTCGACGCGCACCCGCGACACCGACGCCGCCTGACCTCCCCGATCAGGAGTAGCGGACGGCGCCGCCGCGCGCGGTCCCCGGATCGGCCACCGACGCGCGCAGATCGGCGACCAGGGCGTCGAGCACATCCCCGTGAGCCGGCGACAGCATCAGGTGCAGCCCGGGCGGGTCGACGATGCGGTTGAGGTGCCAGCCCCGGTCGTCCATCGCGTCGCCGACCGCGGCCGGATCGACGGGGGACGATGTGAACGCGAGCACGGGACCGATGGGATCGCCCACGATCGCGAGCTCGGGGATCGCGTCCAGCGCGGCCCGGAACGCCCGGGTGGTGGCGAGCAGGCCGCCGGCGATGTCGAGGTAGCCGTCGAGGCCGAGGTGGCGCAGGACCGCCCAGGCCGTGGCGATCGGGGCGGCGGCCCGTGCGCCGGCCACCCCCGGCGAGCCGTAGAGCCCGGACGGCCACCGGTCGTAGAGGAACACCTGGTGCCCGAACCAGTCGGGGTCGCGGTGCAGCACGACCGACGCGCCCTTCGGTGCGTAGCCGTACTTGTGGATGTCGGCCGAGATCTCGGTGACACCACTGACCCGGAAGTCCCAGGGCCCGACGTCGACGCCGAGCCGTTCGAGGAACGGCAGCACGAACGCGCCGATGCAGGCATCGACGTGGCACGCCGCACCGTGCTCGGCGGCGAGCGCGGCGAGGTCCGTCACCGGGTCCATGATCCCGTACGGGTAGCTGAACGCCGACGCGACGACGACCGCCGTGTCCGGCCCGATCAGCGCACGCGCGGCGTCGACGTCGGCGCGGTACGACGCGTCGAGCGGCACCGGCACGACCTCCAGGCCGAAGTAGTGCGCGGCCTTCGCGTACGCCGGGTGGGCCGAGACGGGCGCGAGGATCTGCGGACGGTCCACGCCCCGCGACCGCGCCCGCTCGCGGTTGACCAGCATCGACATGAGGATCGACTCGGTGCCGCCCGAGGTCATCGAGCCGCCCCCACCCTCGGGCAGGTGCAGGAGGGCGCCGGTCATCCCGACGACCTCGGCTTCGAGCGCGGCGATCTCGGGGAACTTGAACGGGTTCAACGCGTTGTGGAACAAGTAGCGGCGGTTCACCGCCGCGAGTAGGTCCTCGACCTCGGGCCGACCGGTCGGGTACACGAGGCCGAACAGGCGCGCGCCGAGGACGTCGGGGTCGCGCGCGAGGCGCGCGTCGAGCTCCGCGAGCACCGCCGCCGCCGGCTCACGCCCCTCGGGGAACGCCGGCGCGCTCATTCGAACTGCGACCCCATCTGGCGCAGCAGATCGATCATCGTGTCGGGCGCGTCGGGCGCGAGGTCGCCGGGCACGTAGCGCACCGAGTGCAGCGTGCCCGTGAACGGGAACGGGCCGAAGCGCTCGTAGATGCTCCACGACACCGGCGACCGCCGGTCGATCCCGACGTCGATCCCCTCGAACGGCGCCATGCCGAACAGCATCGGCACACCGCCGAGCTCGCCCGTGACCTGCCCGTCGACCCGCAGGGCCACGTCCCACACGGTCTTGCCCGGCGCGGTCATCACGAGCTCGACCCGGCGGGGCCCCGGCGCGAGCCGGCCGCCCGAGCACTCGCGCATCTGGCCGCGCCCGTCGTTGTGCACGAACCACAGCTCGTCGTCGAGGACGTAGAGGCCGTAGCCCGCGCCCTGGTCGCCGTGGGCCACGAGGTAGCCCCGGTCGCCGGCGGCCGAGTCGAGGGACACCTCGACGGTGACGCCCCGGTACCAGATCAGCTGGACCGATCGCCACCGCTCGAGCGTGGGAGTCCCGGGCCGGATCGTCACCGGCGTGCGGTACACGTCGCTGCGCTCGGGGCGTTGGAGGTACTTGATGAACGACCCCTCGTCGAGGGGGTACACCTGCTCGGCCCAGGCCGCGTCCTCCCACGCCGCGGCGAGCTCGCGCAGCCGCTCGGGCTCCTGCGCGCGCAGGTCGTGGAGCTCGTTGGGGTCCTCGGCGAGGTGGTACAGCTCCCACTCGTCGTCGGTGAACGGCGTCATCGGCTGGTGGAGGGTGACCACTTCCCAGCCGTCGCGGTAGAAGCCCCGGTGCCCGTTCATCTCGTAGAGCTGCTCGATATGGGCCGTCGGCGCGTCGGGGTCGCGGAGGATCGGCTGGATGCTCGCACCCGCAAGCGGGCGAAGGTCGTGCCCGCTGCGCTCGGCGGGGCGCTCCAGGCCGAGGAGGTCGAGCAGGGTCGGCATCACGTCGGTGACGTGCGCGTACTGGTCGCGCATCTGGTTCGCGAGGTGCTCGAGGTGCGCGGGCCACGAGAAGACGAACGGCACCGAGTGACCACCCGCGTGCGTGTTGATCTTGTAGAGACGGAACGGCGTGTTGCCCGCCATGGCCCAGCCGCGCGGGTAGTGCGGGGTGGTCTGCGGACCACCGATGAGCTCCAGGCGGGCGTAGTCGGCGTCGAGGTCGTCGCCCGCGAGGAGGTGCACGTAGTACGCGGTGGTGCCGACGCGCTCACCTTCGCGCGAGGCGCCGTTGTCGGACGTGAAGATCACGATCGTGTTGTCGAGCTCGTCCATCGCCTCGAGCTCATCGAGGAGCCGGCCGAGGTTCTGGTCGACGTTGTCGACCATCCCCGCGAAGACCTCCATGTGGCGGGAGAACACGGCGCGCTCGCGGTCGGACAGGTCGTCCCACGCCTGCACGTCGTGGTTCGCCTCGGCATTGCGGGCCGGGAGCGGGAGCCCCGCGGGGATCAGGCCGAGCTCCTGCTGGCGGCGCCAGCGCGCCTCGCGCAGCGCGTCCCAGCCCTCGTCGTAGCGGCCGCGGTACCTCTCGACGTCCTCCGGCTTGGCGTGGAGCGGCGCGTGCACGGCGCCGTGCGCGAAGTAGAGGAAGAACGGCTTCTCGGGGTTCGACGCCTTGCGCTCGCGGATCATCGAGATCGCGTGGTCGGTGAGGTCGTCGGTGAAGAAGTAGCCGTCGGGGTAGCGGTCGACATCGACGAGGTGGTTGTCCTCGACGATGCGATGCGGGTGGTGCAGGTTCGTGAACGCGTCGAGGATCCCGTAGAAGCGGTCGAAGCCGCGTTGGCACGGCCAGGAGTGCTGCGGACCCGACGCCGAGCAGTCAGAGTCCTTCGCGAGGTGCCACTTGCCCACCATCAGCGTGGAGTAGCCCTGGTCGCGCAGGACCTCGGCGATCGTGGCGACGTCGGGACCGAGCTCCATCGCGTAGCCGGGGAAGCCGGCGTCGACGTGGGCGACCGTGCCGAACCCGGCCGCATGCGGGTTGCAGCCCGTGAGGAGCGCGGCGCGCGTGGGCGAGCACATCGGCGCGGAGTGGAAGTTCGTGAACCGCACGCCGCGCGCGGCGAGGGCGTCGACGTTGGGGGTGTGGATCTCGCTGCCGTAGCACCCGAGGTCGCTGTAGCCGAGGTCGTCGACGAGCACGACCACGATGTTGGGCGCGTCGGCCGGGGGCGCGGCCCGCGCCGGCCACCATCCCTCCGACCCCGCAAAGGTGCGGCCGACCCGTCCGCCGAAGCCCGGATACCCACGTTCCGCCGTCATCACCAACCCCCGTCTCGGCGCGCCGCGCACCCTACTTCCGGGTCCCCCGGGGACGTGGCAGGCTGCGGGCATGCAGGTCCAGCCGCTCAACACCGCGATCGGGGCCCGGATCACCGGGGTCGACCTCCGCGCCGTCGACGACGCCACGTTCGCCGCGCTGCACGACGCGCTCTCGGAGCACCTCGTGGTGTTCCTCCCCGCGCAGGAGCTGACCGACGCCGACCAGCTCGCGTTGATCCGGCGCTTCGGGGACGACTACGTCCACCCGATTGCACGCGCGAGTGGGATCACCGAGAGCACCGTCGGCCACATCGTGGACGACCAGGAGCACCCGCCGTTCCAGGACGAGTGGCACACCGACGTGAGCTGGGACCCCGCGCCGCCCACCTACGGCATGCTGCGCGCGATCGAGATGCCCGAGCGTGGTGGCGACACGATCTGGGCCAGCACCTACGCCGCGTACGACGCGCTGTCCCCCACGATGCAGGCGATGCTCGACGGGCTGGTCGCGTTCCACGACATGGGCCGCGGCACCGCGTTCCTCACCAAGTCGGGCGAGGACCTCGTCCGCAAGGCGGCCGAGCTGTGCCCCGGCGCCGAGCACCCGGTCGTGCGGACGCACCCGGCGACCGGCCGGCGACACCTCTACGTGAACCGAGGGTTCACGCGCCGCATCGTCGGCCTGCACCCCGCCGAGAGCGACGCGCTCCTCGACCTCCTGTTCCGGCATTGCGAGCACCCGGGCTTCCAGGTGCGGTACGAGTGGGCGGAGGGCGACGTCGCGATCTGGGACGAGCGCCCGACCCTGCACTTCGCGGTCGCGGACCACTTCCCCCAGCGCCGGGAGATGGCGCGCACCAACGCCGCGTAGTCGCTACGCGCGCGCTTCCTCGATCAGGTCGCGCGCCCGGTTGCGGTCGACCTTGCCCGTGGCGCCCATCGGATACGTGGTGTCGTCGACGAGTCTCCACACCGTGGGCACCTTGTACGAGCTGAGCTGCTCCTTGCACAGTGCGGTGAGCGACTCGGAAGTCGCGTCCGAACCGGGACGCAGCGCAACGAGCGCGCCGATCACCTGCTCACGCACGGGGTCGGGAAGGCCCATGACGACCACGTTCATCACGTCGGGAATCGCGTAGACCGCGCGCTCCACCTCGGCCGGCGCGACGTTGAAGCCGGCCGTCTTGATCATGTCGCCGCCCCGACCGTGGAAGAAGAGCCGGTCGTGGTGCCACGAGCACAGGTCACCGGTGCGGTACCAGCCGTCGGCGGTGAAGGTGTCCTGGCGCTCGCGCTTGTGGAAGCCGAGCATCAGGCATTCGCCCCGAACGAGGAGCTCGCCGATCTCACCGTCGGGCAGCGGCTCGAGCGTGTCGCGGTCGACGACGCGGTGCTCCATGTTGTCGACCGGCGACCCGAACGACCCCCGCATGGGCTCGGGGAGGATCGCGTCCGCATCGTAGGAGAACGTGTGCGGGCCGCAGGTCTCGGTCATGCCGAGGCTCTGCTCGCGCTGGTCGACGGCCACGCCCGCGAACGCGGGACCGCGCAGCAGCGCCGGGCCACCCCGGAGCCCGGAGAAGTCGCGGGTGGGCCACGACGGGTGCGTGACCATGCCCTCGGCGGCCTGGGGCCAGCAGTACACGTGGGTGACGTGCTCCTGCTCCATCAGGTCGAGGGCGCGGCCGGCGTCGAAGCGGGCGTCGGTGACGGTCGGCATGCCCCGCGTCGCGGCGGACAGCAGCGCGAAGCAGATGCCCCCCACCCAGAACAGCGGCATCGGCGTGTACACCACGCTGTCGTCGGTGAACTTGCGCCGGGTCGCGAGCTTGTCGGCCTGGCGCAGGATCGCGGCCTGGGAGTGCACCACCGCCTTGGGCTCGGCGGTCGTCCCCGACGTGTACGACGTGAGCAGCGGGTCCGCGGCGGACACCTCGACCGCGACGGCTTGGAGCACCGCACTCGGTACGGGCTCGACCGCGGCCGCCTCGGAGGCCCACTCCGGACGACCGGCACCGAACCACCAGAGCCGGCGCAGGTACGGGTGACTCGCGGCGAACAGCGGGGTGGCGCCGTCGTGGCCCGCGAGGCCGGGCACCGCCCGTTCGAGCAGGTCGGCGGCGTCGGCCCCGCCGGTCTCGACGCCCGTGATCACGGCCGCGGCGTCGGAGTGGCGCAGCGCGTACGCCAGCTCGGGCGGCTTCGCGAACGGGTTGAGCAGGATGGAGTGGGCCCCGATCCGCGCCAGCGCGAAGAACGAGACCACCCAGTCGGCCCCGTTGCCGAGGACGATCGCGACCCGCGTGTTCTTGCCGATGCCGACCCCGAGGAAGCGCCGCGCGAGCTCGGCCGAGCGCGCCTCGGCCTCGGCGTACGTGAGTCGGTCGTCGGAGGTGACGAACAGGGGCCGGGGGCCGTACCCGGCGAAGGTGTCGAGGAGCTGCGGGATCGTCACCGCTGCCAATTCAGATCACTCCTTGTCGACGCAGCGCGTCGAGGTCGTCGCCGGAGAGGTCGAGCCAGTCGCGGTACACCTCGTCGGTGTGGGCACCCAGGGACGGGCCGGTCCAGCGGACCTCGGCCGGCGTCGCGGACAGGCGCGCCAGGGGCGCGACCATCCGCACGGGCCCGAGCGTCGGGTCGTCGACCGTGACGAGATCGCCACGGGCCTGAACGTGCGGGTCGTTCACGATGTCGGCCACGGTGTTGACCGGCGCGACGGGGATGCGCGCACCGAGCAGCTGCTCCACCACGTCGGCGCGGTCGTGCGCGGCGATCCAATCCGCCACCAGGCCGTCGAGCTCGTCGGCGTTCCGAGCCCGGACCGCCGCACGCCCGAACCGCGCCCGCTCGTCGTCGGTGTCGAGCCCCAGCAGCGGGAGCAGCCGGCCCACCTGGTTGTCGGTGGTGCCGGAGACCACCAGCCACGCGCCGTCGCGGGTGCGGTAGACGTTGCGGGGCACGCCGTTGGGGACGCGGCTGCCCGTGCGGTGCGGAGGTTCGGCGCCGTCCTCGTACGCGATCACCGCGCCGGTGAGGAGCTGGAGGACCGGCTCGAACATGCTCACGTCGACCTTCTGGCCCCGGCCGCCGCGCGCGTCGCGGTGGTAGCACGCGGCGAGTGTGCCCACCACGCCCGCGATCGCCGTGAGGGTGTCGCCGAGCGCGATCGACGGGAGCATGGGCGGGCCGTCGGCCTCGCCGGTGAGGTTCGTGAGCCCACCGAACGCCTCGGCCAGCGAGCCGTTGCCGTCGCGCCCCGCGTACGGTCCGGTGGAGCCGTAGCAGCTGACGCTGACGACGATCGCGTCGGGGTTCACCGCCAGGAGCTCGTCGGGGGTCGCCCCCCACTTCTCGAGCGTGGCCGCGGGGAGGTTCTCCACCACGACGTCGGCCGCGGCCACGAGGCGGTGCAGCAGCGCACGCCCCTCGGAGGTCGCGGGGTCGCACGTGACGGTGCGCTTGTTGCGCGACACGAGCGCCCACATCAGCGACTGCCCGTTGCGGATCGCGCCCATGCCCCGCATCGGGTCGCCACCGGGCTTCCCGTCGCGCGGCGGCGGCTCGAGCTTGACCACGTCGGCCCCGAGGTCGCCGAGCATGGCCGAGATCTGCGGCGCGGAGAAGAGGATCGCGAGGTCGAGGACCCGCAACCCTTCGAGCGCGCGCGTCGACGGCACCGCCGACTCCCCCACGAGACGGACCGCCTTACTTCAGGATCTCGATGAGCAGCTCGTAGTACCGCTTCTCACCGACGTTCTTGGCGGTCTCGATCCCGCCCTTCTGCATCTCCACCACCATCGGCGCGATCACGTCGGCCTCGAAGTACTCGGTGTGGTCGCCGCCGCTGTCGGGCTCGGGGATCGCCGCGATCTTGTCGCCATCGAGGATGACGAGGATGTAGTCGTTGTCGTGGCGGTGGATGTCGCCGGCCTCGCCCGGGGCGAGGTCCATCTCCCAGACGCGGCAGTACTCGTTCTCGAAGAGCACCTTGGTGCCCACGCCCCCGAGCTTGCGCTCTGCGGTGCTCATGGTTCCCCCTGTCGTCAGACCCGTGAACGGGTGAATCTACGGTCCGCCGGCTCCGGCCGCCACGCCTACCCGCAGCGCACGGTCGAGGTCGACCCACAGGTCGTCGACGTCCTCGCAGCCGACGCTCATGCGCAGGAGGGACGCGGGGATGC
This sequence comes from Acidimicrobiia bacterium, assembly GCA_041659105.1. Lineage (GTDB taxonomy): Bacteria > Actinomycetota > Acidimicrobiia > IMCC26256 > PALSA-555 > CAIUKV01. Next base: position 18,765 of record JBAZYX010000041.1, on the reverse strand, counting down.
CCGCATCCTCCGCCCAACGCGCGCGCCGCTCCATCGTCGACTCGATCCCGCCGAGGCTGGTGGCGTGCACGATCAACCGGGTGGCCTTCGCCACCGCCTCCGCCGCGGCCGACCCGCCCCGCACCTCGAACGCGAGCATCGTGCCCGGCCCGTCCATCTGCGCCGCAGCCCGTGCCCCACCGGGGTCGTCGGCGAGGCCCGGGTAGCGCACGCGGGTCACGTCGGGATGGGCGGCGAGCCGCGCGGCAAGCTCGGACGCGTTGGCCTGGGCACGCTCGACCCGCAGCGCCAGGGTGCGGATGCCCCGCAACGCGAGGTACGCCTCCATCGGGCCCGGGATGGCGCCGTAGAACGTGCGGTGCCGGCGCATGGCCTCGCAGCGGGCGTCGTCGCGCGTGACCGTCGCACCGAGCACGACGTCGGAGTGGCCGGCGAGGAGCTTGGTGACGCTGTGCACCACGACGTCGGCACCGAGCTCCAGGGGTCGCTGGAGCAACGGCGTCGCGTAGGTGTTGTCGACCGCAACCGCAACACCCCGCTCGTGCGCCCCCGCGATCACCGCGGGGAGGTCCACCACACCGTTGAGCGGGTTGGTGGGCGACTCGAGCCAGACGAGTGCGGCGCCGTCGGCCGCGGCGAGGACGGCCTCGGTGTCGGTGACGTCGACGAGGACGGGCTCCCAGCGCCCCGGCGGCCCGGCGTCGCGCACCAGCACCCGGGTCCCGCTGTACCCGTCGACCGGCGCGACCACGCGGGCACCGACCGGCAGGGTGTCCAACACCGCGGCGACCGCGGCCATCCCCGAAGCGAACGTCAGCGCGGAGCCGCCTTCGAGCACGCCGATCGCGGCCTCGAGCGCGGTCCACGACGGGTTCCCGTCGCGGGCGTACGCGATCGGGCCGCCCGCGTGATAGGCGGACGCGAACGCGACGGGCTCGTTGAGCGGCGCGTCCGCGGTGGCGGACGGACGCCCCGCGGTGATCGCGAGCGTGGCGGGACGGGGCGCGCGGGCGGCGTCGGTCACCGGGACGTGCACGCGCGCCGGCGGTTCGGGGCCGGACCCCGGCACGGGACACGGGGTCCGATCGTCGGGGGACGCGGCGTCGGTCATGCGGTCAGCGTGCCAGGCGGACCGGGAGGTCCTTCGGCGCATCGTTGAGGTTGGACCGCATCGGCCGACCTGCGAGCCCGGTGCCGCCAGGCATCGCCTGGCGGAAGACCGGGTGCTCGCGCCGCAGGGACGGCGCGAACACCTCGTGGGGTGCGGCCGCGACGGAACCGTCCGGGTCGTAGAGGTCGATCGTGTGCGGATCCATCACGGCAGTCACGCCGTGATTGTGACCGCCCCCGGCCCGGTCCGCCAAGCAACCCCGGGCACGCCCGGCGCGGATCCACCACAATGGGCGTCGTGGCTCCGACCCCGTCCGTCATCGACTCCGACCAGCACCTCGTGGAGCCGCGCGGGCTCTGGCGGGACCTCATCGACCCGGCCCATCGCGAGGACGCGATCCGCATGGACGACGACGCGGCCGGCAACACCTGGCTCCGCTGGCGCGACGAGACCCTCGGCCTCGCGCTGGTGCAGACCCCGGGCGAGACCGGCGCGATCGGCACGCTCCGCCAGGCCGCACTGCGCGGCGAGGCCCCGACACAGCGCTACGACGACGCGCTCGGGCGCGACCACTGGGACCCGGTGGCGCGCGTCACAACCCTCGACGCCATGCGCGTCGAGGAAGCCGTCTGCTTCCCGAACTACGGCCTGCTGTGGGAGCGCCGCCTCGGTGTCGACCTGCCGGCGCAGCTCGCCAACATGCGCGCGTGGAACCGCTGGTGCAGGTCGGTGGTGACCGACGGACGCGGCCGACTCCACCCGGTTGCCCACGTGAGCCTGCGCGACCTCGACTGGCTGGAGACCGAGCTGACCGGGCTCGCGGCAGGCGGGGTGCGCACCGCGATGGTCGCACCCGCGCTCGTCGACGGCTGCCCGCTCTCCCACCCCGACCTCGACCGCGCCTGGTCGCAGTTCGAGCACACCGGCATCGCGCCGGTCTTCCACGTGGCCGACCAGCCCCGACCGTTCGACGACGCGTGGTACGTCGACCAGGACGACGCCTTCGTGCCCACGCTCGAGTCGGTGTTCCTGTACTCGGCCGCCGCGCTCGCCGTCACCGACCTGATCGTCAACGGGGTGCTCGAGCGCCATCCGGGGCTGCGTCTCGGCATCGTCGAGCTGTCGGCGGTGTGGGTGCCCCTCTACCTGATGATGCTCGACGGGGGCGTCGACTTCACCACGCGCCTCAACGGTGTGCCGCCCGCGGCGTTGTCGCTCCGGCCGAGCGAGTACTTCCTCCGCCAGGTGCGCGTTTCGTCGTTCGCGTACGAGCTGCCCGCCAACCTGCGCACGCAGCTCGGCGGCGCGGAGCTCCTCATGTGCTGCAGCGACTACCCCCACTCGGAGGGCACGGCCGACCCGCTCGGCGACTACGGCCGCGGCCACACCTACGGCCTCGCACCCGCCGACTGGCCCGCGCTGTTCGCCGACAACGCCGCGTTCCTGCTCGGGCGTGCGTAGGCACTCGGCGGGCGGACCGCGTCAGGTGCGGACCTGGCGCGGGTAGCGCCGGCGAAACCACCAGCCCGCGACGGCACCGATCGGCAACGGCAGCCAGAACGAGACCAGCCGGAACAGCAGCGTCGCCGCGAGCGCCTTCTGCGCGCCGATCCCCGCCGCGGCGAGCGTGGCCGCGAGGCCTGCCTCCACGAAGCCCAGGCCACCGGGGGTGATCGGGATCATGGTCAGCACGGACGCCGCCACGAACGCCAGGAGCACCGGCCACGGGTCGGGCTTGGCGTCGATCGCGTAGAGCGCGAGCAGCAGCACCAGGTACTCGAACGCCCACCGGCCGACCGCGGCACCGACGGCCTCGATCCAGCGGGTTCCCATCGTCTCGCGGATCTCGTTCCGCTCGACGAGGAGCCGGTCGCCGAGGCCCTCGATCTTCGGACGCCGGAACCGGAAGACGTTGACCACCCGCTCGAGACCGTTGCCGAGCGCACGCACGGGGCGGCGGGTGGCGAGCAGCAGGGTGCCCGCGGCGACCATCACCACGAACACCGCGAGGCCGATCCAGGCGGCCTGCAGCAGGCTTGGCGGCAACGCGGTGCCGGTGAGCACGCCGGGGATCACGAACACGGGGAGGGCGACGAGCGCCGCGGTGACGAGCAGCGACTGCACGGTGACCGCGGTGAGCGCCGTCGTGTAGTCGAACCCGGCGTCGGCGAGCATGCGGGCCTGGAGCGCGGTGCCCGTGGTGCCGCCCCCGGGCGTCACCTTGTTGAAGGCGTTGCCCGCGAGCTGCGACAAGATGATGGCGTCCCAGTGCTCGCGCCGCAGCGCGATCGCGGTGAGGAGCCACACGCACGCGAAGCTCGCTGCCTCCAGCGCCACCACCACGGGGAGCGCGATCGGGTTGAAGTCGCCCAGACGGTCCCAGGCCGAGAACACCTCGCCGATGCTCGGGGCGAGCAGGTAGAGCGAGAACGCCGTGAGCACGAGCAGCAGGACGCGACCCACCGAGAAGCGGGTGCGGGTCTCGGGCGACTCGGCCGCAGGCGGCTCGGCGCCGACCGGACGCTCGGGCGGTGGCGAGGAACTGGCACCCATCGTGGTGGCGGGTCAGGCTAGTCATGCCCACCGATCCGGACACGAGGAGTCACCCGTGGACGTGTTGCGCACCCCCGACGAGCAGTTCGTGGGGCTCCCCGACTTCCCCTTCGCCCCCCACTACGTCGAGGTGCCCTCGAGCGACGGGGACCGGCTGCGGGTCCACTACCTCGACGAGGGCGACCCGGCGGCGCCGACGGTGCTGCTCATGCACGGCGAGCCGTCGTGGTGCTTCCTGTACCGCCACATGATCCCCGTGCTGGTCGACGCCGGGCTGCGCTGCGTGGCGCCCGACCTCGTCGGCTTCGGCCGCTCCGACAAGCCCAGCCGGCGCGAGGACTACACCTACGCGCGCCACGTGGACTGGATGCGCGCGTTCTTCGACGGCGCGGCCCTCGACGGGGTGACCCTGGTGTGCCAGGACTGGGGTGGACTCATCGGGCTGCGGGTGGTCGCGGCCGCCCCCGAGCGGTTCGCCCGCGTCGTCGCGGCCAACACGTTCCTACCCACGGGGGACGGGCGGGTCGGCGAGGCCTTCCTCGACTGGCAGCGCTTCTCCCAGCAGGTCGAGACGTTCCCCACCGGTGCCATCGTGAACCGAGGCTGCACCACCGATCTCGCCCCCGCGGTGGTCGCGGCGTACGACGCGCCGTTCCCGGACGAGGCCATGAAGGCAGGTGCCCGTCAGTTCCCGATGCTGGTGCCCACTACGCCCGACGACCCCGAGTCGGGCGCGAACCGCGCCGCCTGGGAGGTCCTCGGCCGCTTCGACCGGCCCTTCCTGTGCGCGTTCTCGGACCGGGATCCCATCACCGCCGGGTCCGACCGGGCGCTGAAGGCCCGCATCCCCGGCTGCGACGGCCAGCACCACACCACCATCGAGGGCGGCGGTCACTTCCTCCAGGAGGACCGCGGCCCCGAGCTCGCCCGGGTGGTCGCCGACTTCGTGCGGAGCACCTGATCCCCGCGTACCCTTGACCCATGTTCGAACTCGGATACGACGCCTTCGACGCCGACAACCACTACTACGAGGCCATCGACGCCTTCACGCGCCACCTCGACCCCAAGGTCGGCCCCCGCACCGTCCAGTGGGCAGAGATCAACGGCCGCCGGTACCACGTGGTGGGCGGCCGGGTGAGCCACGCGGTGGTGAACCCCACCTTCGACCCCGTGTCCCCCGCCGGGGCGATGCACGACTACTTCCGCGGCAACCCGGAGGGCAAGAGCCCGCTCGAGTTCCTGCGCGACCGCGAGCCGATCCGGCCGGAGTACCGCGACCGCGACGCGCGTCTCGCGACCATGGACGAGCACGGGCTCGAGCGGATCTGGATGTTCCCGACCCTCGGCGTGCTCTACGAGGAGATCCTCAAGCACGACCCCGAGGCCGTCACCCTCACGTTCACCGCGTTCAACCGGTGGATCGACGAGGACTGGGGCTGCAACTACCGCGACCGCATCTACGCCGCGCCGTACATCTCGCTGTGCGATGTCGACTGGGCCATCCGCGAGCTCGAGTGGGCGCTCGACCGAGACGCGCGCGTGCTGGTCATGCGGCCGGCGGCCATCTGGACCGCGAACGGCGTCAAGCCCCCGACCGACCCGGTGTTCGACCCGTTCTGGGCCCGGGTCAACGAGGCGGGCATCACCATGGTCGTGCACGCGGGCGACAGCGGCTACTCGTCGCAGGGCTACGCGAGCGACGACACCTTCTCCGCCGGGTTCCAGGGCGGCGGCTGGCGGCCGTCGGTGCGCAGCTTCGCGATCGAGCGCGCCGCGTACGACTTCCTCGTCACGCTCGCGTTCGACAAGCTCTTCGAGCGGTTCCCGAACCTCCGGGTCGCGTCGGTGGAGAACGGGTCGGAGTTCCTGCCCGACCTGTTCAAGAAGCTGCGCTCGACGTCGCACAAGATGCCCGGCTACTTCGGCGAAGACCCGGTCGAGTCGTTCAAGCGCAACGTGTGGATGAACCCGTTCTGGGAGGACGACGTGTACGAGGTCGTCGACCTGATGGGCGCCGACCACGTGATCTTCGGCTCCGACTGGCCCCACATCGAGGGCATGCCCCGGCCGCTCGACTACGTCACCGAGGTCAAGGAGCTCGACGAGGCGTCGCGGCGCCTCGTCATGCGCGACAACGCGCTCGCACTCACCCAGCGCACCCCGGTCTGACCCGACGGCGACCCCAGCGCGCGCGGCCTCAGGCGAGGCGGGTGGCCAGCTCGGCACGCGCGTCGGGGAGCCACGCCGGCACGTCGGTCCGCCGCACGCGGTCGAGGTCGATGTCGTAGAGCGTGGCGGCGTTGGTGCTCAGGATCTTCCGCTTCGCCGCGGCCGTGAGCGCGGGGTAACCGAAGCGCTCCTGCATCCACTCGGGGATCGTGAACGCGCGGAACGCGTCGATGAGGGACTGGGGGGCGCCGTACCAGATGGAGTCGGTGCCCCACAGGATGCGGTCCTCGCCGACGCAGCGGAGCAACGTGCCGACGACGTGCGCGGCCTCCTCGGGGCGGCGGGACACGAGGTACCAGGTGGACCCGAGCTCGCCGTAGACGTTGGACGCCGGCGCCACGCCCGCGCCGCGCAGGCTCGCCTCGAGCCGGCCCACGCCACCCGCCGGATCGGTGTCGTCGTCGCGCGCGCCCGCCATCTCGTAGCCCGAGTGGTACACGACGAAGGTGATGTCGGGGAACGCCTTCGCGGCCGGGCCGACGTCGCGCGGCGACGCGCCCGCGGGCGCGAGGCTCGCGATCGGACCGCCGAGTCCCTTGTGCGCGCACACGATGGTCCGGCCCGACGCGCGCACCTGCTCGAGGAACGGGCCCCCGGTCTCGTCGTCGTCGAGGAACCAGCCGACCCCGGCCCGGGCCTCGGGCGGCTCCCACAGCGTGTACACCTTCCAGCCCGCGGGCTTCAGGGTCTCACTCCACTCGCCCATCGCGTCGCGCTCGGCCGCACCGAGGTTGGGGTGGACGATGGTGTGGGTGAGGACGCGGCCGGTGTCGGCGTAGCGATCGACGATGTCGCGCACCGACGCGATGTCGTCGTTGGTGAGCACGTTCTCGTGGGCCCGCCCCGGCGGGGACGTGAGCAGCGCGACCGCGGTCTCGCTGCCGCCGAAGACGTTCGCCGCCCACATCGAGCCGCCCAACAACGCGGGATCGACGCCACCGCCCCAGCGCACCGGGTCGACCGACTTCAGGAAGCCGAACAGCGCGTCCCCGGCCGACCCGGCCGCGAGGCTCGGCCGCACGAGGTGTGTCTGCACGTCGATCACGACCTCGTCGCCCGCGAACGCGGCGTCGGCCGCGGCTCGGTCGTGCTCGGCCTCCGGAGGCACCGCGTAGAAGCCACCGCCGGCCTCGGCGTCGATCGCCCGGAGCGTGGCCGCGGTGCCGAGCCGGCTGTCAAGCCAGGCCGCGGTGGTGAGCCCGACCCGGGGTGCGGCCCCCGCTCCCGCGGCGGTCACCCGCGCCACGGCCCGGCGGTCGGCGGCGGTCCAGGGCGGCGGCGCGAACTCGTCGCTGTGGAGGTGGCGGAGCAGCGGGGGCACGAGGAGCGTCGGCGGGGTCGTCACAGGGGTCATCGCCCGCAGTCTGCCCCACCCTCCGTTTCGGCGTCACTGGTGCCGCTGGCAGCGGCACCAGTGACGCCGAAAGGGACGAGTAGATAGGGTTCGGGGCGTGTCGACGTCGTTGCCCGAGCTGATCATCGCGGTGGGGCTCAACGAGAACGTGACCCGGGACCAGAACCCCAACGTCCCGATCACGCCCGACGAGATCGCCGCCGACATCGCCGAGTGCGTCGAGGCGGGCGCGTCGATCATCCACGTGCACTGCCGCAACCCGGTCACGGGCGAGCCGATCATGGACGACCCCGATGCGTACGTCGAGCTCTTCCACACGATCCACGCCACCGTCGACGCGCCCGTGTACCCGACGTACCCGAACGGCGAGACCGTCGACCGGTACAAGCACGTGAAGGCGCTGATGGAGGACCCGGCGTGCGGCCTCGAGCTCGCGCCCGTGATCGCGGGCTCGGCCGACCTCACGCCACCGCTCGAGTACGCGCGTGCCGCGGCGCAGTCCGACTGGCACCTGCACATGCCGCTCGGCGACCTCTTCTACCAGCTCGCGCTCGCGCGGGAGCACGACCTGTGGGTGTCGCACGATGTGATGGAGCCGGGCGGGCTGCGGACCGTGATGTCGCTGTTCCGGGGCGGGGAGTACGTGCACCCCGTGCTGCTGAAGTTCTTCATGAGCCAGCGGATGGGCTTCGGGTTCCCACCCGAGCCGCGCTACCTCGACGTGTGGGCCGGACTCGTCGAGCCCGACTTCGACGGCGAGTGGCTCGTGCTGCCGTACGGGGTCGACGACGCGACCTCGATGGCGCTGTGGCGGCACGCGATCGCGACCGGTGGCCACGTGCGCGTGGGGGTGGGCGACAGCCCCGCGCCCGAGGGCGGCTTCCTCCCGACGAACGCGGAACGGGTCGCGCAGATGGCGACGATCGCCCGCGAGATGGGTCGCGAGGTCGCGACGCTCGCCGAGACGCGGGCGCGCTTCACCCGGTCCCTCGTGTGACGGCGATCGGCCCCGAGGAGGACGCGTTCCTCCGCGCGAGCTCGCGGGTGTTCCTCGTCGGCACCCGAGCCGACGGGTCCCCCACCGGCTGGCCGATGGTCGGGCTCTACCCGGGCGGCGCGCTCGAGTTCTCCACGTACGGGACCAGCCAGAAGGTGAAGGACTTCACCCGCAACCCCGCGGCCGCGTGCGTGGTCGCCCCACTCGACGGCGAGCGCGCGCTGGTGCTCCGAGGCTCGTGCGCCACGGCGGGCGGGCAGCACGAGCCGTCGACCGGGGGGAGCAACCCACCCGCGGACGTCCGGGTCGCCGACGGGATCGCCGAGGGCGCCCGGGCCCGGATGCTGTCGGGCAAGCGGGTGGTGCTGCGGTTCGCGCCCGAGCACGCCACGTTCGTGCCCGGCTGGGCCGCCGAGGAGCCCGGCGATGGGTGACCGGCCCGACATCTCGATGACGACCGACGAGATCACCGCATTCCTCGGCACGCAGCGCCGGGTGGTGGTGGCCGCGCTCGACGGCACCGCGCCGGTGGGCACGGTCGCCGCCGTGCGGCTCGACGGCGGCGAGCTCGAGGTGACGCTCCGGACCGACGACGACGTACGTGCCCTCCTCGCCTCCGACGACCGCGTCTGCGTGATCGCGGAGCAGTTCCCCACGTACTACGAGATCAAGGCCGTGTGCGCCCACGGCCGGGCCCGCTCGGTGGACGGTTCGGGAGGACGCACGTTCCGCGTCGGCCTCGACGACGTGACCAGCTTCGACTTCGGCAAGCTGCCACGAAAGGGCGACGGCTCGGGTGCAGCCCGCTGACGTCAGGCCCGGACCAGCTCGACCTCGTAGCGGGCGAACACCGGATCCGACGAGATGATCGGAATCCGCTCGACGCGCGCCTGGGCGACGAGGAGCCGGTCGAACGGGTCGCGGTGGTGCGGTGGGAGCGACGCGACCGCGAGGGCGTGGACGTGCGCGATGGGCAGCGGGTCGACGAACATCGAACCCATCCGCTCGGGCACGAAGCGCTCCGGCGACTCCGGCAGCACGAGCTTGCCGATCGACGACTTGATCGCGATCTCCCAGGCGGACGCAGACGACAACAACAGCTCGACCGCTTCGTCCTCGATCAGCTCGAGTGCAGCGCGCGCCAGGACATCGGGGCTGTCGGCCATCCGGATGAAGACGCTCGTGTCGAGGAGTGCCCTCACGTCTCGAACTCGGCGAGCAGGTCCTCAGGCAGCGGCGTGTCGAAATCGTCGGCGATCACGATCCGCCCGCGGTCCGTGCCGAGCTTCCGCCGACCGGTCCGCTCGACCGGCACGAGCCGGGCGACGGGCAGCCCCGACCGCGTGATGACGACGTCCTCGCCCGCCGCCACTCGGGTCAGCAGGCGGCTCAGGTGCGTCTTCGCCTCGTGGACTCCCACTTCGACCATGGGATCAGACTAACCCACTTAGTCAGCTCTCGGAGCGCTCCACCCGGCAGGTCGGCATCGGGTGCGACCGGGCACGGACCCAGCGGACGCCCATGATCCCGTGCGCGTGCCCCGCGGTGGACACCCAGTTCGGGACGCCGGGATCGTCGTGCGCGACCACGATCCGCACCGCGCCGTCGGGCTCGAGCACGGCCGAGTGCTGGTTGACCGAGATCGGCTGGTACCGCTTGTCGAGGCACTCGGTCCAGATGTTCGCGAGCTGGAAGTTCCAGTAGTCGCACTCCGGCGGGGTGGTCTCGATCACGAGCCGCTCGCCCGGGCCGAGCGACCACGCACCGAGCCGGAAGACGATGTTGGGGTCGCCGCCCACGAGCCGGTGGTGCTCCGGGTCGGGTGCGTGGAACGAGTTCGGGTGCTCCAGCCACGGCGCGACCCAGTCGGCGAACCAGGTCGACGCGCCGATCGTGTACATCGCCGCGCCCAGGAGCTGGTTGCGCACGGCCGCAGGGTCGAGCCGGGGCGGCGGCGGCGCGGGCGCGAGGCACTCGATCGCGAGGTCGGCTGCGACCTCGGTCGCGGGATCCATGAAGGTCTGGCGCACGAGGATCATCGACGTGTCGGGCGCGAGCTGGAGCCAGCTGCCCGGCTGCGGCTCCTGGCTCGCGATCACCTCGAACCGTCCGTCGGGGTCGACGGCCAGCTCCTCGTCGTTGAGGTGCCCGGCCCCGCCGGTGAGTCGGTCCCGCCGGGCGTAGTTCTGATTCTGCGCCGCGAACGACAGGTACGCGATCGTGCCCCGGGTGCCGTGGACGCGGTAGTCGTAGCGGGCGTCGATCCCGGCCGACATGTAGACGTTGTCCGGGTTGTCGAGCCCGAAGCCCGCGTGCGCGGGGAGCGCGCGGAACTCGGGCCGCAGCGGGCCCTGGTTCTCGAGGAACGAGACGAGGCCCACCCCCGCGAGCCGGGCCAGGTAGCGCAGCCCCTCACCCCGATCGAAGTCGCTCGGGTGCAGGTCCTCGCGCTCGAGCAGCGTCCCGGCCTGCTTCAGCAGGTCGCAGAACTCGGCCCACACCTCGATCGGCGTCGGCTCGGTCCGACCTTCGACAGGCACCTCGGGCACCGGCATCCCCCTCGTTCGTTGGCGCCCGGACCGTACCGCTCCCTAGCGTGGGGCATCGACGATCCGGAACCGGGTCGACGCATCCTCTGGGGGGACCCGTGACCACCACCGCGACCGTCACCAAGGCGCTCAACCACGTAGAGCTCGTGTACGCACCCGGCGAGCGCCCCCTCGCCCGGGCGCTGTTCGAGATCCTCGGCTGCGACATCCACGACTCCGGCGGCCCGTTCCTCAGCGCCAAGATCGCCCCGGGCCAGACCGACCTCGTGAACAACGCGATGTACGCCTCCGAGGTCACACCCGAGCAGTGGGCGCTCGAGCAGGCACTGCGCGACGCGCTCGACGGCGGCGTGCTCGCCGGCCCGGGCGGGGACTACGTCGCCAACCTCGAGGCCCACCCGCAGCGGTCGTGCCACTTCGGCATCCGCTACCCGACCGCCGAGGACCTCGACACCACCCTCGACCGCATCGAGCACGTCGCCGAGCACACGCCCGAGCTCGCGGGCCGGGTCTCGGTGTCGGGCGTCTTCCGTCCGGGTGACCCCGGGTCGTACACCGACACGATGACCCAGGCGTTCATCCGCACCGACGTGATCGCGAGCGGCCTGCTCGCGTTCGGCCAGCACATCGAGCTCCAGTGGCAGGTGGCCTGATGGACACCCGCACCGTCGGAGCGTCCGACCTCGTCGTCTCCGTGGCCGGGCTCGGCTGCAACAACTTCGGCATGCGGACCGATGAAGCCCGCACCGCCGAGATCGTGGGCGCCGCGCTCGACGCCGGCATCACCCTGTTCGACACCGCCCGGATGTACGGCGGCGGCAAGTCGGAGGAGTTCCTCGGCGCCGCCCTGCGCGCCGAGCGCGACCAGGTGGTGATCGCCACCAAGTTCGGCGCGCCCACGGGCCCCGACGCCCGCAACGGGTCGCGCGCGACCGTGATGGCCGAGGCCGAGGCCAGCCTCACCGCGCTGGGCACCGACTACATCGACCTGTACCAGATGCACTACGCCGACCCCGGCACGCCCATCGAGGAGACCCTCGGCGCGCTCACCGAGCTCGTGGAGCAGGGCAAGGTCCGGTACATCGGCTGCTCCAACTTCGCCGGCTGGCAGATCGCGGACGCGCACTGGATCGCCGCGACGAAGGACCTGACGTCGTTCGTGTCGCTCCAGAACGAGTGGAGCCTCCTCGCCCGCGGGATCGAGACCGAGGTGCTCGGCGCGTGCGAGCGCTTCGGCCTCGGCGTGCTCCCCTACTTCCCGCTCGCGTCGGGCGTGCTCACCGGCAAGGTCCGTCGGGGCGAGGAGCCGCCCGAGGGCAGCCGACTCAACCTGCCCTACTTCGCCGCGTACCTCACCGACGCCAACCACGCGAAGCTCGACCGGCTCGACGAGTGGTGCCGCGGGCACGACCGCACGATGCACGACGTCGCGCTCTCCTACCTCGCGAGCAACCCCGTCACCGCGTCGGTGATCGCCGGCGCGTCGTCGCCCGAGCAGGTCCGCGCGAACGCGGCCGCGACCCGGACCGACCTCACCGCCGAGGCGCGGGCCGAGATCGTGGCGGCGGTCGACGGGTGAGCGATCAGCCACCGCGCGGCGGCGGTTCGTCACCGGGAAAGCCGGGCGGACGACCCGGGGGCAAGCCGGGCGGACGACCCGGGGGCAAACCCGGCGGTCGGTCGGGCGGCAAGCCCGGCGGTCGGTCGGGCGGGCAGCCCGGCGGGCGGTCGGGCGGGCAGCCCGGCGGACCCCGGCGCGACCGCGGCGAGGGTGGGCCGAAGCGGCGCAAGTTCCCGTCGGTCCAGATCACCGTGGCGTGCGACGACCGCGACCTCGAACGGCTCACCTCGCGCTACCGGGTGCTCGAGCTCACCAGCTCGGCCGCGGGCCCGCTCACGGAGCGCACGCTCGGCCTCCTCGTCGACCGCACTCCCGACGGCTTCCGGGTCGATGTGCGGGCGCACCGGCTGCTCACGCAGCAGCCCGCGCCGATGGAGTCGCTCTGGGCCGACGTGCGCGACAAGCTGCCCGCGGCCGTGCGGGGCAAACCCCAGCTCTTCCCCGACGAGCTCTCGCCCACGGTCCTCGACGCGACCCTCGACCGCTTCGTCGCGCAGATCAAGCCGCTCTACGAGTTCGACAAGCTCGGCACGGTGGTCTTCCAGTTCCCCTCGTACTTCACGCCGTCGCCGAGGTCGCTCGACTACCTCGTCTGGCTGCGCGACCGCTGCGGCGACCTCCCGCTCGCCGTCGAGCTGCGCCGCCGCGAGTGGGTCGACACGAAGCACCGCGAGGAGACGCTCGCGTTCCTCGAGGAGCACCGGCTCACGTACGTCTGCGTCGACGCGCCCCAGGGCACCGACACGTCGGTCCCCCCGGTCGCGGCCGTGACCACCGACCTCGCGGTCGTCCGCTTCCACGGCCGCGACCTCGCGGCGTGGGAGCGCGGCGTCGACGACCCGCTCGCCCGGTTCCGCTACGAGTACCGGCGCAGCGACCTCGAGCCCTGGATCCCCCGGCTCGAGAAGCTGGCCGCGGGGGGCCGGACCGTCCACGTGATCGTGACCACCGCACCCGGCGACAGTGCGGGGCGCAGCGCCTCGCTGCTCGCCAAGGTGCTCACCGAGCCGCCGGGGTCGAAGCCGCCCGAGCCGCCGCCGCGCAGCGGTCCGCCCCGCCGGCGGCGCTGAGCCGGCCCGGGCATGGACGAACAGGTGTTCGCTACGATGGCCGGTGTGGAACCGCTCCAGGGCACCCTCCTCGGCGGGCACGAGCCCCGGCTGGCCCCCGCGCCGGTGTTCGAGCGCATCCGGCTCGACGAGCACAGCTGGATCGACGTCGCGCGCGAGTGGCTGCTCGGCGCCGACGCCGTGTGCGAGCACCTCGTCCACACCGTGCCGTGGCGGCAGAGCCGCCGGAAGATGTACGGCGAGATCGTCGACGAGCCGCGCCTGTCGAAGTGGTGCCGGTCCGACGAGCCGCCGCCGCATCCCGTCTTCGCGCCGGTGCGCGCCACGCTCACCGATCGCTACCAGGCCCGCCTCGGGGGCTTCGGGATGAACTACTACCGCAACGGGCGCGACAGCGTCGCCTGGCACCGCGACACCGAGATGCGCAACCTGGACCGCACCATCGTGGCGATCGTCACGCTCGGCGCGGCACGGCCGTTCCTCGTGCGGCCTCACGGCGGCGGTCCGTCGGTCGACGTGCACCCCGCGTCGGGCGACCTGCTCGTCATGGGCGGACGCGCCCAGGCCGACTGGGAGCACTCGGTCCCGAAGGTGGCCACGTGCGGCCCGCGCATCAGCGTGATGCTGCGCTGGTCGTCGGGGAAGGGCGCGCCGGTGCGGAACGCGGGCTGGGCCCGCGCCGGCTCGCACCCCGCCCGCGGCACCGGGCGCCGCTGACCCACCACCCATCGTTTTGGCGTCGTTCGACCCACCGCAGCGGTTGTCTTGCGACGCCAAAACGATGGGGTGGGGCGGCGTTGATCAGGCGCGGGCGAGCGCGGCTTCCAGCGCGCCGAGGCTGTCGAGGTCCTCGATCGTCGCGGTGGCCCGGCGCATGCCGCCCTGACCGATCCGCTCGGCCTGCCACAACGAGCCCATGGCCGCCGTCGCGGTGGCCGACGCCCACGAGTACACCGCGAGCACGCGGTACTGCTCCCACGCGTCCGCCTCGTCGATCACCACGCCTGCCGCGGCGAGCCCGGCCACGTAGCGGCCGATCCACTCGCGCTGGCCCTCCCGGCGCACCTCGGTGGGGATCGAGTTGCCGAGCACGTAGGCGACGTCACGCAGGCCGCTCGCGCGCCACAGCATCGCCCAGTCGAAGAACCCCGGGCGCCCGCCCGCGGCGACGTCGACGAACAGGTTGCCGAGGTGGGCGTCGCCGTGGATCAACGTCGGCGTCCCCGACCCGAGCACGGCCGCGATCTCCCGGGGCTGCGCGACGTACAGATCGGCGAGGCGTCGGAACGCGGGACCGAGCTCGTCACCGAAGCGCTCGAGCGCGAGCGGGACGTACGCGCTCGACCGGCCGAACTGCACGCGGCCGCCCTCGGCGACCCACCCCAGCTCGCCGGTGAGCCGCGGATCGGCCCAGAAGTGCGCGTGGAGCCGGGCCAGCTCCTCGACGATGCGACCGGCCGTCTCCGCGATGTCCTCGTCGCGCGGCCGCGGGAACCGACAGCCCGTGATCCCGAGGTCCTCCAGCACAATCGCGAAGCGGCCGGCGTCGTCCCACTCGGACGCGAGGCACGCGGGCACCCGCACGGGGACCTCGGGGGCCACCTCCGCGTAGAAGCGCGCCTCGGCGATCCCCAGACCGGCCTGGGTGACGAAGTCGCGCTGGCCCGGGTCGAAGGGCGCCAGCTTCACGAACACGGTCGGCGGGCCTTCGGCTCCCGGCGCGTACTCCAGCCCGACGCGCGCGCGTCCGGTGGTGCCCGAGTGGCGGTCGAGCACCTCGACCGCGGTGACCTCCAGCCCGGTGGCGTCGGACAGCCAGGCCGGGGTGACGTCGTCGACGTCGACAGGAATCACGGGACGGTGACCTCCTTGCGCTCGCGTGTGCACGGGCCGCGCGCCGCGCACCCGACCAGGTGGTCGTTCACGACCCCCATCGCCTGCATCGCCGCGTAGACGGTGGTGGGCCCGACGAAGCGGAAGCCCAGTCCCTTCAACGCCTTCGCGAGCGCGGTGGACTCGGGCGTGACGGCCGGGAGGTCGCCGAGCGCGCGCGGCGCGCGCGTGCGTCGCGGCTCGTACGACCAGAACAGCGTCGCCAGGGAACCGTGGGTCTCCTGCGCCGCGATCGCCGCGCGCGCGTTCGCGATCGTCGCCTCGATCTTGCCCCGGTGGCGAACGATCGCCGCGTCGTCGAGCAAGCGGGCCACGTCGCGCTCGGAGTACCGCGCCACCGTGGGGATGTCGAACCCCGCGAACGCGCTCCGGAACCCCTCGCGCTTGCGCAGGATGGTCAGCCACGAGAGCCCGCTCTGGAAGCCCTCGAGGCACAGCTTCTCGAACAGGCGGGTGTCGTCGACCACCGGCCGGCCCCACTCGTCGTCGTGATAGGCGGCGTAGTCGGGCGTGGACGTGCCCCACCAGCACCGGCGCACGCCGTCGGCGCCGCGGACGACAGGGGTGGGCGGCGTGGTCATCCGTGCATCCTGGCCCAGGCGGGGCCTACCGTGCCGCCATGCTCCCTCCGCCCGGCGGCCTGCTCCACCCGGCCACGATCCAGGACCCGCACGCGTTCCACGCGTGGCTGCGGGCCGAGGCGCCGGTGTACCGCGTCCCGGGGACGCCGCTGTTCCTCGTCTCCACCTGGGACCTGGTGACGGAGGCGCTCGGCCGGGTCGACGACTTCTCCTCCAACCTGAGCGCGCTCATCTACACGGGCGACGACGGGCAGCCCGCGCTGTTCGACATGACCGCGTTGGGCGCCGCCGTGCAGACCCTCGCGACCGCGGACCCGCCGACCCACACCCAGCACCGGCGTGCGGTGTTCCCGTCGCTGGTGGAGCGCAAGATGCGCGACGTCGAGGGGTACGCGCGCACCGTCGCGACCGGGCTCGTGGCAGAGCGGTTCGGCGGCGGCCGGGTCGAGGCCACGGCCGCGCTCGCGAACCCGCTCCCGATGACCGTGCTCGTCGAGGTGCTCGGCCTCGACGGCGCCGACCTCCCCACCCTCCTCGACTGGGCGTTCGACGGCACCGAGCTCCTCGCGGGGACCAACACCCTCACCCGGATGGCCGAGCTGAGCGTGCGCGCGGGCGAGGCGGGCGCCTTCCTGGCCGAACAGCTCGGGGCCGCGGCACCCGATCCCGACTCCGGGGTGATCGGCGCCGTCGCCCGCGGCGTTGCCGACGGGCTCCTCACCGCCGAGGAGGGGGTGGGCACGCTCGTGATCCTGCTCGGCGCGGGCGGGGAATCCACCACGAGCCTGATCGGGAGCGCGATCCGCATCCTCGCCGAGCAGCCCGGCCTCCAGGCCGCGCTACGGGACGATCGAGCGCTCGTCCCCGCCTTCGTCGAAGAGGTGCTGCGGCTCGAGTCGCCGTTCGTGGGCCACTACCGGACCGTGCGCCGACCGGCCGAGCTCGGGGGCGTCGCGCTCGAGCCCGGTGACGCAATGCTCCTGCTGTGGGCGGCGGCCAACCGCGACGGCACTCACTTCGACGACCCCGACGCGGTGCAGCTCGACCGCGCCCACCCCCGCGACCACCTGGGCTTCGGCCGCGGCATCCACCACTGCGTCGGCGCGCCGCTCGCGCGCATGGAGGCCCGGCTCGCACTCGACGCGCTCCTCGACGGGACCACGGCGTTCACCCTCGACCCCGCGCGTGCCCCGGCCTACGTGCCGAGCATGTTCGTGCGCCGCCACGCGCACCTCGACCTGCTGGTCGCGTAGCCGCGGCCGCCGCGCGCCGAGGTGCCGCCTCCCGCACCTACAAGTAGTCGCGCTTCGTCATCCAGTTGATGGAGAAGTAGCCGAAGATGGGCGGGATGTACGCAGTGACCATGCGGTCGGTGAGCACCGCCGCCGTCGCGATCGTCGGCGGGACGCCGAATGCGGTGAGCCCGGCGGTGAGTCCGGCCTCGAACACACCGATGCCACCCGGGACGGGGATCAGGCCGCCGAAGAGCGACACGAACGTGTTGATGAACAGGATGTCGACCAGCGACAGGCTGCCGCCGTACGCCTTGAGGCAGGACGCCAGGATCAGCGTGTACATGAGCTGGGTGAGGATCGAGCCCCCGAAGATGTAGATCACCTTGCGGGGCGACGTGAACACCGTCCACAGGTTGTGCGCCGTCGTGCGCACAGTGGGCATGACCTTCTTGCGGAGCTTCGGGACGATCAGCACGACCCCGATCGCGACCACGAACCCGACGATGCACAGCAGGACGATGCCGAGGTCGCTGCCCCCACCGCTGCCGTCGCTGCCGCCCACGTCGCTGAGCGACAGCCCGTTGCCCCGCCCGATCAGCAACGCGACCACGACGATGACGATCTGCACCAGCGTGTACGCGATGGGCGGCACCGCGCTCGCGGACACCGCGGTCGGCACTTCGACCCCGCGCTTCTGGAGGAAGCGCGTGTTCATCACGAACTGGGCGATCATCCCCGACGTCACCAGGTTGAGAAACGCCGACGCGACCTGGAGCAGCGTGAGGGGACCAAACGGGACGTCGTTGGCCGGCGGGATCGCGCCGAGCATCGAGATCGCGTAGCCGAGCTCCACGACCATCCAGCAGAAGAACGCGAAGACCACCCAGGCCCACACTGCGTCCTGCATCGTGGCCCACAGCTCGGCGGGATCGCCGACCATGCTGATCATGGCCCAGATGCCGAAGCAGGCGGCCGCGAACATCACCACCTGGCGCCGCGACACCCGGCGCAGCTTCTCGAGCTCGGGCACCTCGACCCCGGTCGCGGCCGCGACGGCGGTGCGCAGCGTGTCGAAGGACTTCTTCACGCCCTTGCTGCCCTTGCGCAAATCGCGGGGCACGACCCCGAGCTGGAGGAAGGGGACGCTCGCGGCGAGGTCCTCCTTGCCCAATCCCGCGACGGCAGCGGCGATGGCGCGGTCGTCGCCCACGATCTCCGCGGTGGTGAAGAGCAGCGTGGCGACGTCGGCCCCGAGCCGGCTGCGCGGCGCGGCCGCGGACGCCGTGCGCCAGCCCACGAACGCGATCGTGCCGTCGTCGGGCACCCACACGTTCGCCGTCGCCAAGCGGCCGTGCGCCAGGCCGGCGTGCTGGAACCGCGCGACCGCCTCCCACACGGAGCGCAGGAGGTCGTCGGTCACGTCCTCGGGCGCGAGCTCCGCGAGCGCGCGCCCCGACACCTCCCGCGTCACGAGCACCGCGGCGTCGGCCCCGGCCTGGCCCACCTCGACGAACTCGGGGGTGGCCACGCCCTCCCGCTGCGCGCGCAGGAGGATGAACGCCTCGTGCTCCA
>JBAZYX010000040.1:0-29555 GCA_041659105.1 Acidimicrobiia bacterium | reverse complement strand
GTCAGCGCATCCCGACCGGTGAGCTTCCCAAGCTGAGAACGCGGGTTCGATTCCCGTCACCCGCTCCAACCACTCCACGCGTCGGTCCCGACCAGGACCACCTCGTGCTGTCGGTGCCAAGCGCACGGATCGCTCTCGTCAACGCGCCGGGAGTGCGATCCCGAAGCGTCGACACATCCCGGCGCGATCGAGGATGGCGTCCACCCCGGGAAGGCCTTCGAGACCGGTTGTGCTCACCAGAGGCTCGGCCTTCGGGTCGACGACGAAGCGAAGACGCACCTGAAGCGCGTCGGGATCGATCGAGTTCACGAGGTGCTGGTCATCTCCGATGGCCCGGAGCAGCTCCGTCGTGAACTCGCTCGAAACGCACCCCGCCACGAGGTCGACGACGTCATCGGTGCCCAGCTCTTGCGAGTTCGTCGCCCGTCGAACCCCAGGCAGCCTCTCCACGCGCGTGATCCAGCGGTTGATTCGCGCCCCTTCGGCGAAGTCGATCCGGAACGACACGGGGATCCGAGCACGCGAGGCTTCGCGCACGAGACCCGGGTCGTCCGGAAAGATCCGAGCAAACGCCTCCTGCAGCGCGTCTTGATCCACCAGGGTGAAGCGGTCGACCGCGTTCGCCTGCCGAATTGCTCGACGCACGGTCGCGAGCTGAGCTCGGGTCGCGTCGTTCTTCATGAACACCTCGGCGTCGACTGCCCCGGGGTGCAGCTCCTCGTACGACACCTGACGCGGCCCGTCTGGGCTCCAGCATCGGCGGACCCGTACGCCAACAGCGCCACGACGAACGCCAGGAAGAACGGGAAGACCCGAGGTGCAGCCCACGGACCGGAACGTCGTTGCGTCACTCACACAGACTGTCCCACCCGCGGCGCCCTCGGAGCGCAACCGGTTCGTGCTCGACGAGGTGAGTGACGGGGACAAGGCGGTGTCGCTGGTCGGCGGAATCGGGCCCAGACCGGTCTCGACGACCCACCTCGCCCCACAATGGTGCGGTGACCAACCTCCGGCCGTCCCCCGTCCTCGTCGTCGACGCGGCGAACGTGATCGGGTCGCGGCCGAACGGGTGGTGGCGCGACCGGGCCGGCGCGGCACGCGCGTTCGTCGAATGCGTGCGGGCCGCCGCGGACGCCGGCTCGCTCGTCGGTTCCGTCGTCGTGGTGCTCGAGGGTCAGGCGCGCGTCGGGGCCGAGGAAGGAACGAGCGGCGCCGTCGAAGTGGTACACGCACCCGCGTCCGGCGACGACGCGATCGTCGCGCTCGCGGTGACGCACGGCGCGCGCGCCACCGTCGTCACCGCGGACCGAGCGCTCGGCGACCGGGTGCGCGGTGCTGGCGCAACCGTCGTCGGTCCGACCTGGCTCCTCGACCGGCTTCCCCAGTGACGCGATCCCGGACGCGAAGAAGGCCCGGCCGGTCGGCCGGGCCTTCTCGTCTCTGACCGGGGGGCTGATCAGAAGTGTCGGGCGAAGTTGGCCGTCACCCAGATGCGGCCGTCGTCGCCACGGGCGTACCCGATGCCCACGCTGTCGTAGTTGCCCATGATGTTGGCGTAGTGACCGGGCGAGGTCAGCCACGCGTTCTGCATCTGGTTCCCGTCGATGTTGCCGGGGCCGACGAGGATGTTCTCGCCGAGCGACGCGTAGTCCTCGTAGCCGGGGCTGGCGATCGCGGCGTTCAGGTCGCGGTGGCGGAAGTCGTGCGTGCCAGCCATGTACCCGCTCCACTCAGTGGCGAGG
The DNA here is from genome assembly GCA_041659105.1 of Acidimicrobiia bacterium. Lineage (GTDB taxonomy): Bacteria > Actinomycetota > Acidimicrobiia > IMCC26256 > PALSA-555 > CAIUKV01. The sequence continues at coordinate 27,813 of JBAZYX010000040.1, read as the reverse complement.
CAGGCGAGGCGAGGGTTCCACACGAGCGCCCCGAGGCCGTGCGCCGCACGGTCGCCGTTGGTCCGGTTGAAGACCATCGTGACGGTCGCGTCGGACGGGCCGGCCGGGCACCCGGGGGCGGGCGCGTTGTCGTAGGGCCCGCACGCCGAGACGAGGATGCCCAGGGCGACGACCGCTGCGGCGAGCACGCGCGTCCGGTGCTTGCTGCGGGAGTGGGGCTCTCGAGTAGCACGCATGGTTGGCCTCCCCGGTCCATTTGGTGCTTCACCAAAGGGATCGACCGGAGGGGGTCAGCCACTGAAGGCAACGTGACGAAATAGACACATGGGACCTAGGTCCCAGGGGTCGGAGTGACGCAGATTGACTAGATCCCGGGGATCGCGAAGAGCCGGCCGGTGTTCACGGCGGTCTTGAACACCGCGTAGTCGGCCTCGTTCTGGTCGGCGTACGCTTCGGCGAAGGCCACCATCGCCTCGTCGAACTCGGCGTCGTCACCGATGTACCCGGCGATCTGGGGCGAGTCCCCGGTCTTCGCGTGCGCCCGGGCCAGCGTCCACCCGCAGACCATCCCGTACTCCACGAGCTGCTCGGGCGTCATGGCGCCGACGTCGGCCGACAGCTTCATGTCGCGCAGCTGGCGCATGTAGTAGTGCCGGTTCTGGCCGTCGGCGTTGTCGGTCCAGCCGAGGAACAGGTCGCTCGCGGCCTGCATCAGCCGCTGCCCCCGCACGACGCGCTCGCCCTGGTGCTCGAACGTGTAGCCGGGCACGTAGGGGGCGAGCACCGACCGCATCGCCTCCTTCATCTGGAGGAAGAGCGGGTCGGCGCCGTCACGCCCCACGAAGAGGACGACGAAGGCGCGCGTGCCGACGCTGCCGACCCCCACCACCTTCCGGGCGATGTCGACCAGCTGGTAGTGGTCGAACAGCACCTGGCGGTCCGGGTCGAGGCTCTCGCGGTAGTGGCGGATCGCGCCGAGCACGAACGGGTCGGTGGCCTCCCGGCCGTGCACGATCAACGGCGGCTCGTCGACGATCTTGCGCTTGCCGTCGACCACCTCGGTGAGCTTCGGCAGCGCGCCCTGGCTCGTCTTGCGGTGCGCCTTCTTGATCAACGGATCGAACGCCGCCGCGAACTGCGGGCTCGCCGCGTCGATGTGGTCGGTGTCGACGCGCTCGTACCACACGTCGAGCCGGCCCATCTTCGAGAACCGGCTCATGTGCTCGCGATAGGACCGGGCCGCCGAACGCGCGGCTTCGGCCGTGAGAACGTCGGAGCACTGGTCTTCGCGGGCCGCGATGACCATGCTCGTGCAGAGCCGCTTCACGTCCCACTCCCACGGGCCCGGATGGGTCTCGTCGAAGTCGTTGACGTCGAACGCGAGGTTGCGCTCGGGCGTTGCGAACAGCCCGAAGTTGAGGAGGTGCGCGTCGCCGCACGCCTGCACCACGATTCCGCTGGACGCGGTGGTCGCGAGGTCGGCCGCCATCACCGCGGGCGCGCCCCGGTAGAAGGTGAACGGCGACGCGAGCATCCGGCCGAACCGGATGGACACCAGCTCGGGCACCCGCAGCTCGTTCGTGCGCTCGAGGATCGTGACGGGATCCTCGCGGGCGGGCGGCGGGACCCAGGTGGCCTGCGCCGCCATCGGCGCGTGGTCGCGCCGGGCGCGCCCGGCGTCGTGGCGGTCGACGCGCGTCGGACCGGAGATCATGCCGTCCAGGGTCGGATCCCCGGTCGCGAGCGCCTCGTCCTTCTTCGGCTTCGCGGGCTTGTCGACCTTCCCGGCCGTGGCCGCCGCCTTCTTCGGCTTCACGGGCTTGGCCGGCTTCACCGGCTTGGCGATGATCTCGGACTTCTTCGGCACGGAGCCCTCTGTACCAGGTCACGACCTACCCTCGCGGCGTGGAGCCCTCCTTCTCCGTCACCCCCGTCGGGGTCGTGCGGTCGACCCGGTCCGTCGCCGAAGACGACGACTGGGACGCCGAGACGTCCTCGATCGAGCTGCTGGCCCCGTTCGACGAGCGCGCGCTGCGCGGGCTCGAGGCCTTCAGCCACTGCATCGTCGTGTACGTGTTCGACCGGGCCACGTGGGACGAGTCGCGCGTGCTGCGGCACCCGCGCGGCAACGACGTGTGGCCGGAGGTGGGCATCTTCGCCCAGCGCGCGAAGGACCGGCCCAACCGGCTCGGGGTCACCACCTGCCGCATCGTCGGCGTCGACGGCGCCGTGCTCCACGTGACGGGTCTCGACGCCATCGACGGCACGCCGGTGGTCGACATCAAGCCGCACATGCGCGAGTTCGGTCCCCGGGGCGACGAGTGCCAACCCGTCTGGGCCGGCGAGCTGATGCAGGGCTACTGGGCGGGCGCGTCCGACGCTCCTCCGGCGCGCGCGCACCCTCTCGACGGGCGCTCCGGCCAGGGCTAGCGTGCGGGACCCTGGTCGCCGGGCGCTTCTGCTCGCGCCCGCGACGGCGGGTCCGCTCGACGACATGGAGCCCGATGGCGAACGAGCTGATCCCCGAGATCCCCGCCGACACGCCACCAACGACGGGGGGCCGTCCCGAGGCCCTCGAGCACGCGGACCTCGACGGTCCGGTGGAGATCGCGGATCGCATCTGGTGGGTGGGCCGGTACCTGCCCGGCGATCCGTTCCAGTGCCACGCGTACCTGATCGAGCACGGGGACCAGTCGGTGCTGATCGATCCGGGTGGACCGCTGATCCTCGACACCGTGCTGGAGAAGGCGGGCCGGGTGGTCCCGTTCGATCACCTCCGCTGGTTCGTGTGCCACCACCAGGACCCCGACATCACTGCCGGGCTCCCGCGCCTCGACGCGATGGTGACCCGGCCCGACGCCGCGGTGATCTCGCACTGGCGCGCGTGGGCGCTGCTGCGCCACTACGACATCCGCCTCCCGCCCTGGCTGGTCGACGAGCACGAGTGGCAGCTCGACCTCGGTGGACGGCGGCTTCGGTTCGTCTTCACCCCGTACCTGCACTTTCCCGGGGCCTTCACCACCTTCGACGAGCAGACCGGCACGCTGTTCTCGAGCGACCTCTTCGGCGGGTTCACCGACAACTGGAAGCTCGTGGCCACCGACATGTCGTACTACGACGAGATCCGCCCCTTCCACGAGCACTACATGCCGAGCCGCGAGATCCTCGCGGCGGGGATGCGGACGCTCGAGCGACTCCCGATCACCATGATCGCGCCGCAACACGGCGAGCTCATCCCCGAACCGCTCGTCCGGCCCATCATCGAGCGCCTCAAGGACCTCGACTGCGGTCTCTACCTCATGGTCCACCAGGACACCGACATCCGCCGCCTCTCCCAGATCAACCGGATGCTGCACGAAGCGCTCCAGCAGATCATCGTGTCCAAGGACTTCCGTGAGGTCGTGACCTCACTGCTCGAGCTGGTCCAACAGGTCTTCCCCGTCTCCTCGATCGAGTTCTACGCGCGCGACCTCGACAACCGGTTCGTGCGCCTCGCTCCCGAGAACCGCTACCGGGGCACACCCGCCGCCCTCCCGCCCGAGTGGGAGCAGCTGCTCGACCTCGAGCGCCCGCCCGACCGGACCGAGCTCCCCCTCGCGGCCTCTCCGGACGGCCGCGTGGTGGCCGTCCCGCTGTTCGCTCCCGTCTCGGGTCGTTCCGAGGCGGTGGCCGTGCTCCGCCTCGACGAACCGGTCCCGTTCGACGAAGCCACCGTCGCCGCGCTCAGCGAGGTGGGCACGCCGCTCGAGGTCTCGGTGGAGCGCGAGCTCCTCATGCGCTCGGTGGAGCTCCGCCGCAAGGAGCTCTACGACCTCGCGATGCGCGACACGCTGACCGGACTGCACAACCGCCTCTTCCTGGACGAGACGAGCAACCGCCTGTTCGCCCTCCACGACCGCAACGACGTGGTGGGCGTCGCGGTCTCCATGTTCGACCTCGACCACTTCAAGGCCGTCAACGACACCTTCGGCCACGCCGCCGGTGACGAAGTGCTCCGCCGGTTCGGAGCGGTGCTCGACTCGGCCGCGCGCACCGCGGACGTCGTCGCGCGCATCGGTGGAGAGGAGTTCGTCGCGATGCAGGTGATGGCGGATCCCGGTGAAGTGCTCGTCTTCGCCGAGCGGGTCGCCGAGGGCACCCGGAACATCACCTTCGACGGCGACCTGGCCGACCTGCGGCTCACGGTCAGCGCCGGCGTGGTGTCGAGACGCCGGCACGAGACGTTCGAGAGCGTCGTCGCCCGTGCCGACGAAGCGCTCTACGATGCCAAGCGGCATGGCCGCGATCGGATCGTCGCGCGGTAGCCGGTCGGGACCCGGCGGCCGGCGTGTAGGCCCGTCAGGCCTGGGGACGCCGCGGCCCGGGCCCACACCCTTCGGCGGGGCCGACCGGTGACCTTTGCCCCTACGCCGGCCCGTGATTCGGCCCGATGGTTGGTTCAGGCGACGACGGTCGCCACGGCGAGTGCGGTGGCCGACCATGCCACCACCGCCCCGAGGAGCGCACCGATGGCCTCGAACACCACATACCGCGGCGGGATCCGGGTAATCGAGCACACCCCGCGCCTCGTCGTCGACGAGCACGCCCCGGTCGTGCAGGCGGTGAACCTGCTCCTCACACAGGCCTTGCGCGAGCGCGCGTCCGACGTGCACTCGAACCGCAGGAGCACGCCGTCCGGGTCCGCCTCCGCGTCGACGGCGTGCTGCGGGAGGTCACGACCCTCCCCGAAGCCATGGCCCACGCCCTGATCAGCCGGATCAAGATCATGGCCGACATGGACATCGTCGAACGCCGGCGCGCACAGGACGGCCAGATCACGTTCACCATCGACGACCGCCCGGTGGACGTGCGGGTCGCGACGATCTGGGGCGAGAAGGCGGTGCCGCGCATCCTCGACGCCGAGGAGTCGCTGCGGACCCTCGGGGCGCGGCGGCAAAGTCAACCATCGCCGCGGGCATGCCCAGCTCCTCCGGCGTGGGGACGCGCACCGGGAGCCGCCGCAACGCCAGCGCCGGCGCCCCGCGCTGCATGAACGCGTTGCCCCGGGATCGGGAGCAGCTGCCCGTCGACCCGCACCATCGGTGGCGAGCCCGCGGCCAGGAGGAGGTCGGAGCCACCGCCGCCGGTCACGACCCGGAGGTACTGGTCGAGGACGTGCGGGACCGGGCCGCACCGGGTCGGCCCGCCCGGTTTCCCGGTCCCGCCACCGGTGTTAGCGTCAACTACGCAAACCGGACGGCGTGGGGTCGCTCCCACGCCGGACGGCGTCCGTCGGGCCCCTGGGGCCGTCGGGAAGACGGATGTGGGGGTGCGATGATCGTCCGCGCAGGGCCCGGTGACCACTCCGACACCAGCGGACTGCACGCGAGCATCGACACGTGCTTCGATCCGCACCTCCTCCTCGACCCCGTCCACGACGAGCACGGTCGGCTGGTCGACCTCATCGTCCGTGACCTGAACCCGGCGGCCTGCGCGCGCATCGGTCGGCCCCGTGCAGCCTCGATCGGACTGAGCCTCTCCGAGCTGGTCGGCACCGACGTCACCGCGTTGCTCGACGAGTTCGTCGCCCGGATCCCCACCGGCCGGCCGCTCGTGCTGCCCGACTTCGCCACGCCGGCGTCGAGCGACCCGGCGGGACGGTCCTCCCGGGCGGTCGAGGTGCGCGCGGTCCGGGTGGGCGACTCCTTCAGCGTGTGCTGGCACGGCGCGACAGACCCCACGGCCTCGTGGACCGGTTCGGCCACGCTGGTCCCGCCCACGGCCGACCCGAGCCCGCGCCGCGATCCCGCCGCCGATGTGCCCGACGGCCTGTTCCACCTCGCCATGGAGCGCTCCGCGGTCGGGATGTGCCTGGTCGGGCCGGACGGCACCTTCCGGGCTGTCAACGCCGCGCTGTGCGAGATGCTCGGTCGCCCTCGGGAGGAGCTCGTCACCTGCACCTGGCAGGAGCTGACGCACCCCGACGACCTGGAATCCGACCTCACCCTCGTCGCCGACGTCCTCGAGGGACGGCGCGACCACTACCGGCTCCTGAAGCGCTACGTGCGCCCGGACGGCTCCGTGATCTGGGGCGATCTCTCGGTCGGCGCGGTCCGCGAGCCGACCGGCGAGGTGCGCATGTTCGTCTCCCAGATCGTCGACGTCACCGAGCTGACGGCGGCCCGCCAGGCGTTGATGGAATCCGAGCTGCACTACCGCCTGCTCGCCGAGAACGCTTCGGACGTGATCCTGCGGTTGGACCCACAAGACGCCGTCACCTGGGCCTCGCCGTCGGCGGCCGAGGTGTTCGGGTGGGAGCCCGACGACCTCGTCGGCACGCGGATGGACGACTTCGTCCATCCCGACGACATCGAGCGGGTCCGCGCGGCGCGAGAAGCGCACGCCCGCGGCCGGTCGGCGGTCGACGAGGTGCGGACCCGGCGGGCGGACGGCTCCTACGTCTGGGTGTCGGCGCGCAGCTGTCCGATCCGCGACGACGCCGGCGCAGTCGACGGCAGCGTCGTCACCCTGCGCGACGTGAACGACCGGGTGCTCGCCCACCGCGCGCGCGCGGAGCTCGACGCGCGGTATCGCCTGCTCGCCGAGAACACCACCGACATCGTGGTCGAGACCACCGCCGAGGGCACGATCCGGTGGGTGTCGCCCTCGGTCGAGGCGGCGCTCGGCTGGCGACCCGAGCAGCTCGTGGGGACGGGCACCCTCGACATGATCGCCGATGCCGACCGCGCCGAGACCGAGCAGCGCCACCTCGCGCTCTTCGCGGGTGCCGCGATCCCGGACTTCGAGGTGCGGGTCCGCAGCGCCGACGGCGACGTGCGCTGGATGCGACTGCACGCGGAGCCGATCCGAGACGACACCGGGGCCACGACGGCCGCGGTCGTCGGCCTCCTCGACTGCCAGGCGGAGGTCGTGGGCCGGCGCGCCCTGAAGACGCAGTCCGTGGGCCACTCGATCCTCGCCCGCTGCACAGGCGAGGAGGAGCTCTTCGCGGACATGTGCCAGGCCGCGGTCGACGAGGCCGGGTACCTCTTGGCTTGGTACGGACGGCGCAGGCGCGACGAGCGGCGCACGGTCGAGGTCGTGGCGACGAGCCGGGAGCACGCCGACTACCTCGACGAGATCGAGATCACGTGGGACGACGGTCCCCTGGGCCAGGGGCCGACGGGCCGGTCGCTGCGCGCCGCGGCCACCAGCATCCTCCAGGACTTCGGCGCGTCGGCCGAGTTCACGCCCTGGTTGGAGGCGGCGAAGGAGCGGGGGTTCCGGTCGTCGATCGCCCTGCCCGTCTTCGTGAACGGGCAGCTCGACGGCGCCTTCACCGTCTACGCACCCGAGCGCCACGCGTTCGACGAGGACGCGGTGGCAGTGCTGGAGGACCTCGCCACCCAGCTCGGCTACGGGATCGCCAAGCTCCGGGACTCACAAGCACTGGCCGGGTCGCTCCGGCGCAGCCGGCTCCTCGCCAGCGCCATCGAGCAGGCGGCGGAGGCGATCGTGATCACCGATCCCAGCCCCTCGATCATCTACGCGAACCCGGCCGCGGCGCGCTCGAGCGGCTACTCGCTCGACGAGATGCTCGGCCACAATCCCCGCATCTTCCAGAGCGGGCTGCACCCCCCGGAGCACTACGAGGCGATGTGGTCCGCGCTCATCGGCGGGGACGCCTGGCACGGCGCGCTCGTCAACCGGCGCAAGGACGGCACGCTCTACGAGGAGGCGAGCGCGGTCGCGCCCGTCTACGACGTGGACGGATCCCTCGTCGCCTACGTGGCCGTCAAGCGGGACACGACCCGCGAACGGGACCTGGAGGCCGTCCTCACCCAGACGCGGTCCGACCAGGAAGCGCTTGCGGAGGTCATGGGCCACCTCCACACCGGGGCCGGCCTGGAAGCCACCACGGCGGAGTTCTGCACCGCCGCGTGCCGACTCGACGGGATCGACGCCGCCGCGGTGCTGCTCCTGCAGACCGACGGCACCGTTCGCACCGTCGCCGTGGCCGGCTCGCAACCCGCACCGTTCGTGGTGGGGGGCATCGTCCCGATGGACGCGAACTCCAACTGGCGGGACCATCTCGGGCGGGGCGCGGTGTGGTCCATCGACCTCTACGATCCCGTCGACCCGCGCCCCGGCAGCCTCGGGGACGCGGTCCGGGCCGCCGGCGTCACCGCCGCGGTCGTCGCCCCCGTCCACTGGGACGAAGCCCTCACCGGGATGGTCGCGGTCTTCAGCTTCGACCCCGACGGCGCCGCGCGGCTCGCCGCGCACGAGACGCTCGTCGGCCAGCTCGCGTACTTCGCCGGCTCCCTCTTCGGACACGAGCTCGCGAGCCGCAGCGAGCGCGAGGCCGTGCACGCGCGGATCCGGGCGTGCATCGACGAGCGGCGGTTCCACTGCGTGTTCCAGCCCGTCGTCGACATCGCCACGTCCGCTGTGCGCGGCTACGAGGCCCTGACCCGGTTCGACGACTCCCCGGACACCGAAGGGACCTTCGCCCAGGCCCACGCCGTCGGGCTCGGCACGGAGCTCGAAACCACCTGCCTGCGGGTTGCGCTCGCCGAGGCCCCCCGACTCCCACCCACGGCCTGGGTCAGCGTGAACCTCTCCCCCACGGCGATCCTCAACGGCCGGGCCGCGTCGTTTCTCGTGGCCGCGGACCGCCAGGTGGTGGTCGAGATCACCGAGCACACCGTGATCCAGGACTACGCCCAGATCCGCCGCGCGCTGGAGGCGATCCCCGGCGTCTGGCTCTCGGTCGACGACGCCGGCGCCGGCTACGCCAGTCTCCGTCACATCCTCGAGCTGAGGCCGGAGATCGTGAAGATGGACGTCGCGCTGGTGCGCAACATCGACACCGACCCGGCCCGCCAGGGTCTCGCCGCGGGGCTCTCCCACTTCGCGAACCAGACCGGCACGCTGCTGATCGCCGAAGGGGTCGAGACTCCCGAGGAAGCGGCGATGCTCCAGACGCTCGGCGTGTTCCACGCCCAGGGCTTCCTCTACGGGCGCCCGACCCGCGTCCCGTAGCCGCCGATCGGCGCGTTCACAGCCGGATCTCAGGTTCGAGCCCGCGCGCTCAGCCGGTTCTCAAGGCCCCGGGACGACGATGCCGGCATGCCCGTCGGCGAATCGACCCTCAGCCCCGATCCACCGGTGCACGCATCCGCGCCTGCGCCGGTCGTCGACATCGTCGTGCCCGTCTACAACGAGGAGCGCACCCTCGCGGGCAGCGTCGAGCGACTGCACGCCTACCTTTCCGACCGGTTCCCGTTCACCTGGCGGATCACCATCGCCGACAACGCGTCCACCGACGCCACCGCGGCGATCGCGGCCGACCTCGTCGGACACCTCTCGCAGGTCCGCGCCATCCACCTCGACCAGAAGGGTCGGGGCCGCGCGCTGCGCGCCGCGTGGACGGGCAGCGACGCCGCCGTCGTCGCCTACATGGACGTCGACCTCTCCACCGATCTGGACGCGCTCCTCCCGCTCGTCGCCCCGCTGGTGTCCGGGCACTCCGACGTGGCGATCGGCTGTCGCCTCTCCCCGGCCGCGTCGGTCGCCCGGGCACCGAAGCGGGAGCTGATCTCGCGCACCTACAACCTCCTGCTCCGGTCGGTGCTCGCGACCCGCATCCACGACGCCCAGTGCGGCTTCAAGGCGGTCCGGTCCGACATCGCCCGCCGGCTCCTCCCCGCGGTGCAGGACGACGGCTGGTTCTTCGACACCGAGCTGCTCCTCCTCGCCGAGCGCAACGGCTTGCGCGTGCACGAGGTGCCGGTCGACTGGGTCGACGATCCCGACAGCCGGGTCAACATCGCGAGCACGGCCTGGACCGACCTCCGCGGCACCGCGCGCATGGCCCGGACGTTCGCCGCGGGCGAGGGCCGCATCGACTTCGGCACCGCGGCCCGTCGGCCCTTGGAGGACGACTTCGGCCGACGCACCGTGAGCTTCGTGCTCATCGGCATGGCGAGCACGCTCGTGTCCCTCGCCCTCTTCCTGATCCTGCGCGGCCCCCTCGGTCCCGTCGGCGCGAACGCGGTGGCGGTGAGCGCGACGTTCCTCGCGAACACCTGGGCCAACGCCCGCGTCACCTTGCGCATCGCGCGACCGCGCTGGGCGCAGTCGTCCGTGCTGTACCTGGGTTCGTTGCTCCTCACGAGTGCCGCGCTCGTCGTCGTCGACGCCGCGGGCGGCGGGCTCGCCGCCGAGCTCCTGGCCCTCGCGATCACCTGGACGGTCGCGACGCTGGTCCGGTTCGCAGTGGTCGCCCGTATGGCGCGCCGACGGACACTCGCGGTGGTCGCGCCGTGAACCAGCCGTGATCTTCCGGACCGCGCACCGGCCCGCACCCCGGTCGCGGCGTCGCCCCTCCCACCACCGACACCAGGAACCCCGATGACCGCCACCCTGTCCCCGCTCCCCCCCGCCGACGTCGAGGCGGCGGCGCCCGCTTCCCCCACCGGGCGCCGCCGCCCGCCGCGGCGCCACCGCTGGTGGCGCGGCCCGGAGTCGGACCCCACCTGGGCCCGGCCCGCGCTGTTCGCGCTGCTGGCCGTGACCGCCGGGCTGTACCTGTGGGACCTCGGCGCGAGCGGCTGGGCCAACACGTACTACGCGGCCGCGGTGCAGGCGGGCACGCAGTCGTGGAAGGCGTTCTTCTTCGGCTCCACCGACGCGGCGAACTTCATCACCGTCGACAAGACCCCGCTGTCGCTGTGGCCGATGGAGCTCTCGGCCCGCGTCTTCGGCCTGAGCTCGTGGAGCATGCTCGTGCCCCAGGCCCTCATGGGCGTGGCCACGGTCGGTCTCCTGTACACCACCGTGAAGCGCTGGTTCGGCGCCGGCGCGGGACTGGTGGCCGGCGCGGTGTGCGCGCTCACGCCGGTCGCGGCGCTGATGTTCCGGTTCAACAACCCCGACGCGGCGCTCACGCTGCTCATGACGGTGGGCGCGTACTGCATCACCCGCGCGCTCGAGCGCGACTCCACCACGTGGATCGTGCTCGCGGGCCTCTCGATCGGCCTCGCGTTCCTGGCGAAGGAGCTGCAGGCGTTCCTCGTGCTCCCCGCGTTCGGGCTCGTGTACCTCCTCGCCGGACCACCGAAGCTCGGGCGGCGGCTGTGGCACTGCATCCTGCTCGGCCTCGCGACGATCGCCGGCGGCATCTGGTGGGTCCTCGTCGTGCAGCTGTGGCCCGCGTCGTCGCGGCCCTACATCGGCGGCTCGCAGAACAACAGCTTCTGGAACGTGCTGTTCGGGTACAACGGCTTCGGCCGCCTCACCGGCGACGAGACCGGCAGCGTGGGCGGTGGTCCCGCCGGTGCCACCGGCCGCTGGGGCGCGACCGGCCTCACCCGGCTGTTCAACGCGTCGTACGGCGGTCAGGCGTCGTGGCTCGTGCCCGCAGCCGTCATCCTGCTCACGGCCGGGCTCCTGTGGACCGCGCTGCAGCCGCGCACCGACCGCACCCGCGCCGGGCTCGTGCTCTGGGGCGGCTGGCTCGTGATGACCGCGCTCGCCATCAGCCTCGGCCAGGGGATCATCCACGAGTACTACACGGTCGCGCTGGCCCCCGCGATCGGCGCGACGGTCGCGATCGGCGGCGCGCTGCTGTGGCGCAACCGCGACAACCCGTTCGCCCGTGCCGCGCTCGCAGTCACCGTCGGCGTGACCGCGATCTGGAGCGCGGAGCTGCTCGACCGCACCCCCGACTGGCACCCGTGGATCCACGACGTCGTCCTCTTCGGCGGCCTCGCGACGGCCGTGGCGCTGCTGGTGCCGTGGTCCCAGGCCCGGGTGGGGCACGTGGTCCTCGGCAGCGTGCTCGTGGTGGGCCTGCTCGGCCCCGCCGCCTCCACGCTCGCGACGGTGACCACGCCGAGCAGCGGCGCGATCCCGCTCGCGGGCCCGTCCGGCGCCGCCCGCGGGTTCCCCGGCGGCGCAGGCGCGGTCCCGGGCGGCACCGGTGGGACGGGGCAGGCGCCCACCGCGCCCGGCGGCGCGGGCGGCTTCCCCGGTGGTGGGCCCGGCGGCACGGGCGGCATCGGCGGTCTGCTCCGTGGCTCCAGCGTCGGCGCGGACCTCGAGCTCATGCTCGAGAACGGCTCCGACGGCTACCGCTGGGTGGCCGCGGCCGTGGGCGCCAACAACGCCGCGAGCTACCAGCTCGCCGGCGGCGAGCCGATCATGGCGATCGGCGGGTTCAACGGCAGCGACCCCGCGCCGTCGCTCGCGCAGTTCCAGGCCTTCGTGGCCGACGGCGAGGTCCACTACTTCATCGGCGGCGGCGGCTTCGGCGGCCCCGGCGGTGCCAACAGCGCGTCGACCGACATCGCCACCTGGGTCGCGGACAACTTCGAGTCCCGCACGGTCGACGGGGTGACGATCTACGACCTCACCCAGCCGCTGACCGGCAGTGGCTCGGCGTCGGCGGCGGGCGGCGGGCTGACCTGAGCGCCGGAAGCTCCGCGACGCGCTCGCGACGCGCTCGCGACGCGGCGCTCCGGGGCGTCAGGCCCCGGGCCCGCCTGAGCGCGCGCGTGTGTCGACACGCTCGTACTCCGCGAGGAGATCCTTCTCGCGGTCGTGCGTCGGGAACACGAAGAACACGAGCACGGCGCCGAGCACCACCGCGATGATCCCCGCCAGGTACGCCCAGTCCTGCCCGTCGACGAACGACTGCTGGGCCGCGGCGATGATCTGCTTCGAGTACTGCGGGTACTGCTGCGCGGTGTTCGCCGCGGAGGAGAACGACTTCGTGAGCTGACCCTCCACCTGCGTGCTCACGTTGCTGGCCTGCGGGCTGGCGCTGATCAGGTTCGTGAACGCCGCCGCGTAGCCCGCGGTGAGGAGCGCGCCGAGGATCGACTGCATGATCGCGCCGCCGAGGTCGCGCTGGAGGTCCGCGGTGCCCGACGCCATGCCCGCGCGCGTGACCGGGACGGAGCCGGTGAGCGAGCGCGACGCGGGGGTTCCGGCCAGCCCGACGCCCGCGCCGACGAACGCGTACGCGAGGCCGACCTTCCAGTACGGGATTCCCTGCTTCCAGAGCACGAGCATCGCCACGAACCCGAGGAACACGAACCCGTACCCGAGGAGCAACGTGAACCGCGCGCCGCGCGCCTCGACGATCTTCGCCGAACGGGGCGCGAGGATCACCATGAAGACCGCCGCCGGGATGATGGCGAGGCCGGCGTCGATCGTCGAGTAGCCGAGCACGTTCTGCAGGAACTGCTGCCCGATGAACATCGCGCCCATCAGCGATCCGAACACGATGATCCCGGCCACGGCCGCGACCCAGAACGTGGGCCGCGCGGCGACCTCCAGGTCGTAGAGCGGGTTCACGGCCCGGCGCTGCCGGATCACGAAGGCGACGAGCGCGGCCACGCCGATGATCGTGAGGCCGATCACGAGGGTGCCCGCGTCGGGCACCACCGCGAAGTTGATCGCGAGGATCAGGCAACCCACGAGCACGACCGAGAGGATCCCGCCGAGGTTGTCGACCGGCTCGTCGGTCTCGTTGACGTGCGCGGGGACGAGCCGCCGCGCGAGGGGGAACCCGATGGCGATCAACGGCAGCGTGACCAGGAAGACCGAGCCCCACCAGAAGTGCTCGAGCAGCGCGCCCGCGACCAGCGGGCCCAGGGCCGCGATCGCCCCGCCGGTGGCGGACAAGAGCGCGATCGCCTTCGTGCGCGGCGCGCCCGGTGCCCAGAGCGCGGTGATGAGGGCGAGGGTCGTCGGGTACGCCATCCCCGCGGCCAGGCCGCCCAGGATCCGCGCCCCGATGAGCACCTCGATCGACCACGCCCACGAGGCGAGGATGCAGGCCGGCAACGACAGCGCGACCCCGATCAGCAACATCATCTTGCGGCCGTACCGGTCGCCGACCGCGCCCAGCCACAGCACGGACGCCGCGAGCCCGAGCGAATAGCCGACCGCCACCAGGTTGAGCTGCGTCTGCGACGCGTCGAAGTGGAGGCCGATGTCAGGGAGCGCGACATTGGCCACGGCCAGGGGGAGGTTCGCGATCGCAGCGACGAGGATCAGCGTTCCCAGAACCAATCCGGCCCGCGCCGGCGCGCCGTCTGTCCCCACACCCACAGCGCCCTTGGCGTCCGTCATGGGATGCACGCTAAACCGTGCTCAGCCTCCGCGGAATCATCCTCTCGGGAGGGTGCGCGGAACGCGTCGATTCGTCAGGATCGGGATCCATGAGCAACGGCACCGCCGACGCCACCCACGGGAAGGCCGTGCCGCTCCGGCGCCTCCCCGTCCTCCAGGGCATCGTCCCCGTCGACCGGAAGCGTGTCCCGATGGACATCGCGGCCGGCGTGACCCTCGCGGCGCTCGGGATCCCCGAGGTGATGGGCTACACCTCGATCGCGGGGATGCCGGTCATCACGGGGCTCTACACGATCCTCATCCCGATCGCGGTCTTCGCGCTGCTGGGCTCGTCGCGCCACCTGGTGGTGGGCGCCGACTCCGCGAGCGCGGCGATCCTGGCTGCGGGGCTCGCCGGACTCGCGCCGGTCGCGAGCCCGCAGTACGTCGCGCTGGCGGGGTGGCTCGCGATCATCACCGGGGTCATCCTCGTGCTCGCCCGGATCGTGAAGCTGGGCTTCATCGCCGACTTCCTCTCCCGCAGCGTGCTCATCGGCTTCCTCACCGGCGTCGGCATCCAGGTTGCGCTGGGCCAGGTGGGAGGCATGCTCGGGATCCCCACCCCGACGTACACCAAGTGGGTCGATGCATCGAGCGGCACGATCGAGAAGTTCGTGAAGACGCTGGGTGACATCGCCGACGCCAGCTCCGCCACCATCTGGGTGTCGGTCGCGGTGATCGTGGTGATCCTCGGCGCCAAGGCGATCAACCCGCGGATCCCCGGTGCACTGATCGCGGTCGTCGGCTCCATCATCGTGAGCAAGGCGATGGACCTCGGTCCCGACCACGGGGTGGACACGCTCGGCAAGGTGCCCAGCGGCCTGCCCCACTTCGGGGTCCCCACCTACGGGATCACCTGGAGCCAGTTCACGGCGCTGCTCCCCACCGCCTTCGCGATCTTCATCGTGATCCTGGCCCAGAGCGCAGCGACGTCGCGCGCCTACGCGGCGAAGTACGAGGAGGAGTTCGACGAGAACGTCGACCTCGACGGGCTCGGCCTCGCCAATGTGGCCGCCGGGCTCTCGGGCACGTTCGTGGTGAACGGGAGCCCGACGAAGACGCAGATGGTCGACGGCGCCGGCGGCCGCAGCCAGGTCGCCATGCTCACCACCTCCGTCATCGTGCTGCTCGTCCTGCTGTTCTTCACCAAGCCGCTCCAGTACATGCCCAACGCGGTGCTGGCGTCGGTGGTGTTCATCATCGGGATCGAGCTGGTCGACATCGGGGGGATGCGCAAGATCCTCCGGGTCCGACGCGATGAGTTCGCCGTCGCCGCCCTCACCGCGCTCGTCGTGGTCACGGTCGGCGTCGAGCAGGCCATCGTGCTCGCGATCGTGCTGTCGATCCTCGATCACCTCCGCCGCAGCTACCGGCCGAACGACTCGGTGATCGTGCGCACCGGCGGCGGGCACCTGAAGACCACACCGGTCGCGCCCGGCGCCACCACCGAGCCCGGCGTCGTGGTGTACCGCTTCGCGGCCGACCTGTACTACGCCAACGCGAACCGGTTCAACGAGGAGATCCTCGAGCTCGTGGGTGAGGGTCCGCCCGAGGTGCGCGTCCTCGTGCTCGAAGCCGGTTCGATGTTCGACGTCGACTACAGCGGCGGCGAGACGATCAAGCAAGCGTTCAACGAGCTGCACGACCGCGGCGTTCGGTTCGTCATCTGCGACGTCGCGCCCACCGTCCGCGCGGAGCTCGACCGGTACGGGGTGACCGACCTCGTCGGCGTCGACGCCTACTTCGACACGCTGGGCGACGCGGTGACCGCCGTCGGCTCCGCGTCGTCCGGGAGCGGCTAGAACCGGAGCCGTGCCGAAGCCGCCGGGGCCGCTCCGCGAGGTCACGACCCTCTTCCTCCGGCTGGGCACGACGGCGTTCGGCGGCCCGGCCGCGCACATCGCGCTCATGCGCCACGAGGTGGTGGAGCAGCGGGGCTGGATCGACGACGAGGAGTACGGCCGGCTGATCGGGCTCGCCAACCTCGTACCCGGGCCCAACTCGACCGAGGTGGCGATGCACGTCGGTCGCGTGCGTGCGGGCACGAAGGGCCTCTTCGCGGCGGGGCTCGCGTTCATCGCGCCTGCGTTCGTCATGATGCTCGGGCTGGCCTGGCTCTATGCCGAGTACGGGACGCGGCCGAAGTTCCAATCCGTGCTCGCGGGGATCGCCCCGGTGGTGGTGGTGCTGATCGTTCAGGCGATCCTCCAGCTCGGGCGGTCGTCGTTGCGCGACGCGCCCACCATCGCCATCGGGCTGGTGGCCCTGGTCGCCGCGATCGTGGGGGTCCACGAGCTGGTGATCCTGCTGGTCGCCGGCATCGTCGCGGTCGCGGTGTGGCGGATGGGCGAGCGCGGCACCGCGGGCAGATCCGGAGGCGGGCTCGGCGTGCTGCTCCTCCCCGCGCTCCCCGCGTTCCCCGCGCTCCACCAGCTCGGCCAGCTCGGCCCCGTGGTCGCCACCGCGGGGCCGGTGATGCTCGCGCCGCTGTTCCTCGTGTTCCTCCAGATCGGCGCGGTGCTCTACGGCAGCGGCTACGTCCTCTACGCGCTCCTGGAGGCCCAGCTGGTGTCGAACCACCACTGGCTCACGGAGCGCCAGCTGCTCGACGCGATCACGATGGGCCAGCTCACCCCCGGCCCGCTGTTCACGACCGCGACGTTCGTCGGGTACACGCTGCGGGGGTTCCCAGGGGCCGTCGTCGCGACCGTCGGCATCTTCCTCCCCGCCTTCGTGTTCGTGGCCGCGACCGACGTGGTGGTGCGGCGGCTCCGCGACAACGCCGCGTTCGCCGCGTTCCTGAAGGGCGTGGTGGCGGCGTCCCTCGCCCTGATGGTGGCGGTGGCCGGCGTCCTGGCGTCGGACGCGTTCGTGGACGGGTGGACCGTCGCCGTGGGGATCGCGGCCGCGGCGGTGCTGCTGTGGCGCCGGGTCAACCCGGTGTGGCTGATCGCCGCGGGCGCCCTCGCTGGCGCCGTGCTCCCGGGTCTCGGGTAGCGTGCCGCACCGAATCTAACGACCCGTCAGATAACGACCCGTCAGATCAGGAGCCGCACGTCATGTCCGACGGCCTGCTGTCCGGAATCCGCGTCATCGAGAGCTCGATGCTCGGGCCGGCCGAGATGGGTGGCTTCCTCGCCGACCTCGGCGCGGACGTCATCAAGATCGAGCCGCCCGGCGGTGACTACGGCCGCCAGATGACGTGGCCGATCGTGGAGGGCAGCTCCCTGCTGTCGCTGCACGTGAACCGCAACAAGCGGTCCGTGGTGCTCGACCTGCGCAAGTCGGAGGCCGTCGAGGTCTACCTCGACCTCATCCGCGACGCCGACGCCGTGATCGAGGCGATGCGCCCCGGCGCGCTCGCGCGCCGCGGCCTCACCTTCGCGCGCATGCAGGAGGCCAACCCGAGGATCGTGTTCTGCTCGATCTCGGGGTACGGCGCCACCGGTCCGTACAAGGACATGCCGTCGCACGGCATCGCGTACGACACCTGGGCCGGCACGTTCAACCCCGCGTACGACGAGGACGGGTTCTGCTACATCCCGGAGCACGCGTCGATGGGCATCCACGCGGGGCCGCTCATGGGCGCACTCGGCATCCTCGGCGGGATCCTGCGGGCCCGGGCCTCCGGCGCGGGTTGCCAGATGGAGATCGCGCAGTCCGACGCCGCGGCCTACATGGACTGGTACCGCATCGAGAGCTACAAGGCGTACGAGCGCCCCCAGTCGGAGGTCACCGGCAACGCGACCGACAACTACGAGCGCCGCGCGCCCGGCACCGCGGGGATGAAGGAAGGCGTGCGGTACCAGATCTACGAGTCGTCCGACGGGCACGTCCTGTTCATGGCGTCGGAGCGCGAGTTCTGGAAGAACTTCTGCGAAGGCGTCGGCCGCGCCGACCTGTTCGAGCAGCGGCCGGGCGAGAAGTACGCCGACCACGCGCGCAACAACAAGGAGCTCCAGGGCGTCCTGCGCGACATCTTCCACACGAGGACGAGCGCGGAATGGATCGCGTTCGGCAACGAGCACAACACGCCGATCGCGCCGGTGAACACGCCGAAGACGATCATGGACGACCCGCAGTTCCAGCACCGGTTCCACTGGTATCCGGCCGCGCAGACCGTGGCCGACACGCTCGGCTTCCCGCTCAACATCATGGGCGAGGACGCCGTCGACCTGAAGCGCGCGCCCGAGGCCGGGGAGCACGTCGAGGACGTGCTCGGGACCGTGCTCGGCTACGACGCCGACAAGGTCGCCGCGCTGAGGGCGGCCGGCGTCTTCGGCGACGCCTGACCGATCCGCACGAGCGAGGGGGGACCATGGGGACCATCTGCATCACCGGCTCCGCGTCGGGGATGGGCGCCGCCACCGCGGCGCGCCTGCGCGACCACGGCCACACCGTCATCGGAGTCGACGTGCGCGACGCCGACGTGGTGGCCGACCTCGGCTCGCCCGAGGGGCGTGCCGCGGCGATCGCCGGCGTCGAGGCGGCCAGCAGCGGCACGCTCGACGGCTTCGCGCCGTTCGCGGGCATCGGCGGCCTGCCCGACCGGGCCGGCTCGCTCGTGGCCTCGGTCAACTACTTCGGCACGTCGGTCCTGCTCGAGGGGCTCCGCCCGCTGCTCGCGACGGGCACCGACCCGTCGGTGGTGGTCATCAGCTCCAACTCGACCACCTGCCAGCCCGACGTCCCCCAGGACCTGATCGACGCGTTCC
Organism: Acidimicrobiia bacterium; assembly: GCA_041659105.1. Classification (GTDB taxonomy): domain Bacteria; phylum Actinomycetota; class Acidimicrobiia; order IMCC26256; family PALSA-555; genus CAIUKV01. The sequence continues at coordinate 8,935 of JBAZYX010000040.1, read as the reverse complement.
TCGCGGACGACGAGCCCCTCGCCCGCGAGATCGCCGACGGCCACGGATCGGTCGTCACCTACCCTGCGTCGAAGATCGCGCTCGCCCGCTGGGTGCGCCGCCACGCGGTCGGCCCCGACTGGGCCGGTGCGGGCATCCGCCTCAACGCGGTCGCGCCGGGCCTCGTGGACACCGCGCTCACCGCCGAGCAGCGCGCCGACCCCACGATGGCGCCGCTCATCGCGCAGTTCCCGATCCCGCTCGGCCGGGGCGGCCGCCCCGAGGAGCTCGCCGCGTTGGTCGAGTTCCTCCTCGGGCCCGACTCGACCTTCTTCTGCGGCTCCGTCATCTGGTGCGACGGTGGCACCGACGCGCTCCTCCGCGGCGACGATTGGCCCGCCGTCTGGCACCTCGAAGGCATGTAGCGGACGCACAGACCCCGTGCGGCTATCGGGGCATGAGGGCGGCGAGGTCGGCGACGGCGCGGCGCGGGTCGGGGCCGTAGGGGATCATGAACACGGTCTCGACACCCAGATTCTCGTAGCCCTCGAGGTCGCGCTTGAAGGTGTCGGGCTCGTCGCGCGGATCGGCCATCCAGAGGATCGTCTTGGCGATGGTGTCGACGTCACGGCCCTCGGCGTCGCAGTGCGCGCGCAGCAGGTCGAGCTTCTTGCCCACCGGCTCCACCCCGAACGCGGCGATGTTCCACAGGTCGGCGTGGCGAGCCACGATCTTCAGCGTGGTCTTCTCGCCCCCACCGCCCACCATGATCGGCGGGTGCGGCTGCCGGAGCGGCTCGGGCGCGGCCATCGTCTCCGACAGCGAGTGGTACGCGCCGGCGAACGGACCGTCGTCGTCGGACCAGATCTGCTTGCAGGCCCGGATCGTCTCCTCCATCCGACCCAGGCGCTCTCCGGCCGAGGGGAAGTCGATCCCGAGCGCGGCGTGCTCGCGGGCGTACCAGGCCCCACCGATCCCGAGCACGGCCCGACCCCCCGACAGCACGTCGACCGTGGTGACCGTCTTGGCCAGCACCGCCGGGCTCCGGAACAGCACGCCGGTCACGAGCAGGGCCAGCTCCACCCGCTCGGTGACGCCGGCGAGGTAGGCCAGCCCGGCGTAGCCCTCGAGGATGGGATCCTCCGGGGGCATGAAGCCCTCGGCCTGGATGAAGTGGTCCATGAGGGTGACGTACCGCGCCCCCGCCGCCTCGGCGTCGCGGGCCGTGGCGGCGAAGGTCGCCGCCATCGCCGGGGGCCCGCCATCCCAGTCGAACGCGCAGATGTGCACTCCGAACTCCATGAGCCGGGGAGTGGAGCACAGCGGTAGCGTCCCCGCAACATGAGCACGACACTCGGCAGCTACGAACGGCTCGAGGTCTGGCGCGACGGCCACGTGGGGTGGCTCGTGTTCGACCGGCCCGACGCCGGCAACGCACTCGACGCGACGATGTTCCGCGAGCTCGAGCAGGCCTGGCTCGAGCTCGACGCCGACCCCGAGGTTCGGGTCATCGTCAACACCGGCAACGGCGCCGCGTTCCAAACGGGTCTCGACGTGGTGCAGGTCGCGAAGGACAAGGATGCCCTGCGCACCGTCTCACGCCAGACCCGCGACTTCGAGCTGCGCTTCACGTCGTGGCAGGTCGGCGTGCGCAAGCCGGTGATCGCGGCGGTGAACGGCATCTGCGCGGGCGGCGGGCTCCACTTCGTGGCCGACTCCGACATCGTGATCGCGTCGAGCACCGCGACGTTCACCGACCCGCACGTGTCGATCGGGCAGGTGAGCGCGTTCGAGACGATCGCGCTCATCCGGCGCTCGCCGATGGAGTCGATCCTGCGCATGGCGTTCACCGGCCGGCACGAGCGCATGCCCGCGGCGCGCGCCTACCAGCTCGGGATCATCAGCCAGGTGGTCGACCGGCCCGAGGATCTGCGGGCCGAGGCTGGGGCGCTCGCGGAGAAGATCGCTCGGAACTCGCCCACCGCGATGGCCGTGACGAAGAAGGCCCTCTGGGAGGCGCTCGAGCGCGACCTCACCGATGCCTGTGCCGCCGGGGCCAAGGACCTCGCCATCATGTGGGGCCACCCCGACCAGGAGGAGGGCCCGGCCGCCTTCGCCGAGAAGCGCGCACCGGCGTGGACCCCGCTCGACCACGGACTGCTCGACGCCCCCCGAGAGGTGATCCAATGAGCTACGGCGGTTACGAGACCCTGATCGTCGAACGGCAGGGCCACATCGGCTGGCTGATCTTCAACCGACCCGAGCAGCTCAACGCGATGAACAACCTCATGCGCGACGAGCTCGCCGACGCCTGGCTCGAGCTCGACCGTGACCCCGAGGTGCGCGTGATCGTGCACACGGGCAACGGCCGCGCGTTCCAGACCGGCGTCGACGTGATGGAGATCGCGACCGACGGCATCGGCTTCGAGCGCTACCGCGAGTCGATGGAGCACTTCGACGTGCACTTCACCGCGTGGCACCAGCACGTGTGGAAGCCGGTGATCTGCGCGGTGAACGGCATCTGCGCGGGCGGCGCGTTCCACTGGGTGGCCGACTCCGACATCGTGATCGCGGCGTCCGACGCGCAGTTCTTCGACCCGCACGTGTCCGTCGGGCAGGTGGTGGCGATCGAGGCCATCGGGCTCATCCGCCGCATGCCGGCCGAGGCCGTGATGCGCATGGCGTTCGTGGGCAAGTACGAGCGCATGACGGCGCAGCGGGCCTACGAGCTCGGGATGATCAGCCAGATCGTCGACCCGCCCGAGAACCTCCGCGAGGAGGCCCAGAAGCTCGCCGAGATGATCGCGAAGAACTCCCCCACCGCGATGCGGTACACGAAGAAGGCGCTGTGGGGCGCGCTGGAGGCCGGGCTCACCGACGCCTGCAAGGCGGGGGCGCAGCAGCTGGTCGCGATGTGGGGCCACCCCGACCAGGAAGAGGGTCCGGCCGCCTTTGCCGAGAAGCGCGACGCGAACTGGGCGCCGCTCAGCCCGAGCGAGTAGCCCGCGCGTCGCGCGTCATCCGGCTGTAGAGCGTGAGTGACGGGTCGCGGACGAACCGCACGAGCAGGCCCGACCACGACCGGTAGGGCGCGAGCGAGTCGTACTGCTCCGGCGCGAGCTGCGTGAGGCGCGGGAGCCGGTTCCAGGGGATCCCCGCGAAGTCGTGGTGCTCGTTGTGGTACCCGACGTTGAGCGCGACGGCGTTCAGGGGCCCGTAGTACGAGTACGTCTCCTGGCCCGGCCGGGTGACGAAGTGCTCCTGGATCCAGCGTCCACCCACCGGGTGCAGGCCGAGCGCGAACACCGTCGACAGCGCCAGGTACACGAGGGACCAGGGCCCGACAAGGACGACGATCGCGATGTCGATCGCGATGATCACGACGAAGTTGGCGACCACCCACGCCCGGTCGCGCGCCCGGACGCCCTTCAGTCGCAGCGGGCGCAGCGCCTGCGACACGCCGAGCAACGCGACCCAGATCGCCTTGCGCCACCACGAGTGTCCGACGAGCCGCGCCTCGCCACGCGTGGCGATGTCACCGTCGAGGTCGTACTGACCCATGGACGCGTGGTGCACGAGGTGGAACCGACGAAAGCCGACCGCGCTCGGGAAGGCGAGCGCGACGTCTCCCACGATGCCGAGCACGAGGTCTTGCCACCGCTTCGGGAGGATCAGGTCGTGCGCGCTCTCGTGGTTGCAGACGAAGAGCGCGTGGTTCACGAACGCGCCGACGCCGTACGCCAGCAGCACCACCCAAAGCCACCACGCGTCGCGGAGCACGAACGCGAGCGCGAGCTGGAAGCTCACCAGCCCCAGAACGAGCAGGACCGACCACGGGTTGCGACCGAAGAGCTCGCGGACCTCGGGGTGCGTGGCCAGGATCTCCCGCGCGCGCTGGGGATGGGCCTGGGGGATGTCGGTGTGGATGAAGTCCATCGGGTTCGCGGGCGGGAGAAGGGAGTGCAGGCGGTGCGTCAGCTGCGCGGGGTCTCCTGCCAGGACGCGTCCAGGTAGGGGTCGGGCTCGCGGGGCAGGCCGAGGACGCGCTCACCGAGCACGTTGCGGTTGACCTCCGAGGTGCCGCCCTCGATGGTGTTGGCCCGGCTGCGCAGGAAGCCGAACACCTCACGCGGGAAGTCGAGCGGTGCGCCCTCCCACGCCAGCGCGTCGGGACCGAGCAGGTCGACCGCGAGCTCCTGCGTGTGGATGTTGATCTCGGCGTTCGTCACCTTGCCGATCGAGGACTCGGGCCCGACGCGACCCGCGCGCGCGTTGTCGCGCACGCGGGCGTTGGTCCAGCGGCGGATCTTCTCGAGTGACCACAGCGCGGCGAGGCGCTGCCGCACCACGAGGTCGTCCGCGAGGCCGCGCTCGCGTGCCAGCGTGATCAGCTTGTCGACACCGGAGCCGCCGATGCGGTCGACCCCGCCCGAGCCCGGGCCGGCCACCATCTGGCGCTCGCCGGAGAGGGTGGCGTTCGCGACCTTCCAGCCGTCGCCCTCGTCGCCGATGCGGCACGTGTCGGGGACGCGCGCGCCGTCGAGGTACACCTCGTTGAAGTCGTGCTCACCGGTGATCTGGATGAGCGGCCGCACCTCCACACCCGGCTGTCGCATCGGGAGCAAGAAGTACGTGATGCCCCCGCGCTTCTTCGCGGTGGGGTCGGTGCGCGCGATGCACATCCCGTAGTCGGCGAAGTGCGCCCAGGTGCTCCACACCTTCTGCCCAGTGATGACCCACTCGTCGCCGTCGCGCTCCGCGCGGGTGGCGAGGGACGCGAGGTCGGATCCGGCGCCCGGCTCGGAGAACAGCTGGCACCACACCTCCTCGTTGCGCACGATCTTCGGGAGGAAGCGCGCCTTCTGGGCGTCGGTGCCGAACGCCATGATCGTGGGGCCGGCGAGGTTGAGCCCGAGGATGTTGAGCCGGCCGAGGTTGTACGGCGCGAGCTCGCCCTCCACCGCGCGGGCGAGCCGGCTGGGCAGCCCGAGCCCGCCGTACTCGCGCGGCCACATCGGCGCGACGAGCCCGGTGCGCGCGAACGTCGGGTACCAGGACTCGTAGTCGGCGCGGGTGCGCACCGTTCGGATCTCCGACGCACCACCGCGGGCCGCGGCCTCCCGCCACTCGATCGGAACCGCGCGCTCCACCCACTCCTTCACGACGGCGACGGCCTCGGCCTCACCGGTGGCGGGGGTGATCGGCAGGTGCTCGAACTCGCTCGGCTCGACAGGTCGCTCGCTCCGCTCGCTCGGCTCGACGGGTCGCTCGCTCCGCTCGCTCGGCTCGACGGGTCGCTCGCTCCGCTCGCTCATGCCTCCACCTCTCCGGCCTCGATGAGCGCCGCGGTGGCGGGTTCCACCAGCTCGCGGCGCAGCACCTTGCCCACGTCGTTGCGGGGCAGCGCCTCCACCGCCTCGAACCGGGCCGGCACCGCGTAGGGCGCGAGCCGCTCGCGGCACCGGGCCGCCAGGGCGTCGGGGTCGAGGGTGGCGCCGGGCGCGACCACGATCCACGCCCACGGCACCTCGCCGACCCGCCGGTCGGGCACACCGGCCACGCACACGTCGGCCACCGCGGGGTCGGCCCGCAGCACCTCCTCCACGTCGGCCGGGTAGATCTTCAGGCCGCCCCGGTTGATCGCGTCGGAGACCCGTCCGTCGATCCACAGGAAGCCGTCGGGATCGAGGTGGCCGATGTCGCCGGTGCGCAGGAAGCCCTTCTCGTCCAACCGGGTGTCGAGCTCGCGCTGGTCGGATGCGTAGCCCCGCATCACGAACGGCGACCGCGCCCAGATCTCGCCCGGCTCGTCGACCGCGGCGTCGGTGCCGTCCTCCCGCACGATCCGGACCTCGATGCCCTCGTGCGGGCGACCCACCGACCCGAGCTTCGCATCGCCGTGGCGCTTCACGTCGTCGGCGTCCCAGCCCACGATCTCACCCCCGAGCTCCGTCTGCCCGTAGGAGTTGAGGACGGTGACGCCGAACCGGTCGCGGAACCGGCGCGCCTCGCGCGGCGACAGGGGCGCGGTGCCGCTGCGAACGAACCGCAGCGGCTCCAGGTGCGTGATCGACAGGTCGTCGACGAGCATCGTGATCATGGGCGGCGCGAGCACGGTGGACTTGAGCTGGAACTCGCGCACGGCTGCCGCGAACTCGGTGGTGGAGAACGGGTGCAGCAGGATCACCGCGGCGCCCACCCGCGCGGCGAACAGCGTGTTGTAGATCCCGGCCCACAGCGCGAGCGGCATCGGCACCAGGTTGGGCATCGGGGTCCGGCGTGGCGCGTCGGGATCGCGCGTCGCGCCACCGCGGATCTTGTTGAGCGCCGAGTCGACCGACGCCAGCACCGACTCGTGCTCGAGCAGCACGCGCTTGGGCGGCCCGGTGGTGCCGGAGGTGGTCATGACCAGCGCCACCGCGTCGTCGTATTGCCGCGGCTCACCCGCGCGGGCGACCACCTGGGGGATCAACGACTCCTCGTCGTTCGACGGCTTCACCACCACCGACGGCTTCACGTCGGCGATGAGCCGTTCGAGCTCGGCCTCCGGCAGCCGGGGGTTGAGCGGTGCGCACACGGCGCCGGCCCGCCAGATCCCGAACAGCATCACCACGCCGATCGGGGTCGACGGCACCAGCGCGCTCACGGCGGAGTCGGCGGCGACGCCCGCCCGGCGCAGCTGCTCGGCCAGCGCGTCGGCGGCATCGGAGATCTCGGCGCGCGAGTAGGCGCGACCGCGCCAGTGCACCAGCGCCTCGTCGGGCGACGCGTCGGAGTCGGCGAGGAGATCGGCGAGGTCGGTCATCGGTTCGCCGGCCTCACGTGAGGATGGACGCGAGGCCCCAGATCGCGACGATCAGCCCGAACAGCATGAAGGTCACCGTGCGGGCGAGCGGGGCCTGATCGAGCCGGCCGGTGCTGGCGCGGACCTGCTTGCGCACCGGGCTCCCCGGCCGGCTGCGGGCCACGGCCTCCTTGGCCGCCTCCCGACGGTCGGTGCGGCGACGGATCAGCGCGAAGGCGTTGGCGAGGAACAACGCGGCGCCGAGCGCCGTGACGAGCTCGAGCAGCACGTCGTCGTAGAAGTTCACGACCGCATGGTAGGAGCGGGCGGCTGAGCGCCGCCCGCCGGGGCCGTCGCCCGCGGGGACCTAGAACCCGGGCTTCCAGACCATGAGGAAGATGATCACCACGGTGAGCACGTTGAGCGTGGCGCCCCCGGCCCCGATCTTCTTGCCCAGCGCCTCGAGCTGCACCACCTGGGGCGGCGGGCCACCGGCGCCGGGCGGCGGACCACCGGCCGGAGCCCCGCCCGCACCACCCGCTCCCGGGGGCGGGCCCATGGCGTTGAGCTCCCGCATGAGGCCCTGCATCTTCTTGGCCGTCGGGATCACCACGCCGTGCGAAATGCCCAGGGCCACGATGTAGAGCAGGATCGAGAGCCAGATCCACGTCTGGCTGAACTTGAACACCTCGACGCCGTCGGACTTGCTCATGAACACGAGCCCGATGCCGAAGACCGGGATCGCGTAGATGAAGTACTCGGCGATCATCGAGACCCGGAAGTTCGCCTCGGCGATGGCCAGCCCCTCCGGACCCTTGCGGGCCTTGGCCTGCGCGCCGTAGAGGGCGTTGAGCATCACCGCGCCGATCCCGATCACCACCGTCAGGATGTGCAGGATCAGGACGATCTTGTAGCCGTCGCTGTCGATTGCTCCGAGAACCACGCTTCCCCCCGTGCTCGTGCTCGTGGACGTCATTCAGAACTGCGCCGTGGATCCTAGGGATCCCGACCGCCGAAGCACGGACCCGGGATCCGGCCTCCGACCGTGCTACAACGCGGGGCGTGCGTCTCGTCGTCACCCGCTGCTCGGTCGAGTACCAGGGCCGCCTCGGCGCCCGGCTCGCGCCCGCGGTGCGACTGCTCGTGTTCAAGGCCGACGGGTCCGTGGCCATCCACTCCGACGCCAAGGCCTACAAGCCCCTCAACTGGATGAACCCGCCCTGCAGCGTGGTGGAAGGCGACGGCGTGATCACGGTGTCCACGCCGAAGGGCGAGACCCTGGTGATCGAGCTGCACGAGGTGCTCTCCGACCAGCAGTTCGACCTCGGTGACGATCCGGGCCTGGAGAAGGACGGTGTGGAGGCCGAGCTCCAGGTGCTCATCGCGGCGCGCGTCGAGGCGCTGCGCGAAGGCTTCAAGCTGGTGCGGCGCGAGTACCCGACCGACCTCGGACCGGTCGACCTCCTGTGCCGCGACGCCGACGGCAACGCGGTGGTCGTGGAGATCAAGCGGATCGGCGAGATCGCCGGGGTCGACCAGCTGCTGCGCTACCAGGAGCGGCTCGACCTCGACGGCACGCTCGCCCCCACCCGGGGCATGTTCGTGGCCACCCGCATCAAGCCCCAGGCCCGCGTCTACGCGCAGAGCCGGGGGATCGAGTGCGTCGAGGTCGACCTCGAGGAGCTCCGCGGGACCGCAACCCCCGACCTCAAGCTGTTCTAGGTCCGCCGCAACCCCGACACGGCGGCCGCGACGGCCACCCGGCTCGCGTCCCACTACGGCGGCCAGGCGACCAGACTGGCGGTTCGCTCGGACGGGTAGGCAGGAGCAGGGATGAACCGCAACCAGACGTGGATCGCGGTCGGCGCCGTCGTGGCGGCGTTCGTCTTGGGCATCGGGATCGTGTTCGTCGCCACGGGCGGCGACAACGCCGACTCGATCTCGACCGCGGCCACCCGGCCGACCCTGCCGTCGACGACGGCCCCGACGGTCACGACGACGATCCCGCCCACCACGACGCTGCCGCCGGCGACGGTTGCGCCCGCGACGGCGCCGACCGCGCCGCCGCAGACCTCGCCGCCGGCCACCGTCATCGTCATCCCGCCCACCGTCGCACCCACGAGCCCACCCACTGTTCCGCCCACGAGCCCGCCCACGAGCCCGCCCACGAGC
>JBAZYX010000039.1:0-29671 GCA_041659105.1 Acidimicrobiia bacterium | reverse complement strand
GCGGGAGCCCGAGATCGGCGACCTCGCCACGTTCCTCACGAAGATGGGCGCGCGCATCGACGGCGCGGGCACGCACACGATCACGATCGAAGGCGTCGACGAGCTGGCGCCGGCCGACCACGCCGTGATCGGCGACCGGATCGAGGGCGGCACCTACCTCTTCGCCGCCGTGGTCGCCGGAGGCGACGTCACGGTCGAGGGGATCGCGCTCGAGCACCTCGGCGTCGCGGCCGACAAGCTCGCCGACCTCGGCGCCCGCGTCGAGCCGGTGCCCGACGGCGTGCGCGTCGTGATGGACGACCGACCCCGTGCCATCGACGTGCAGACCCTGCCGTTCCCCGGGTTCGCCACCGACTTCATGCCGCTGGCGGTCGCCGCGCTCGCGGTGGCCGACGGCACCGGCATCGTCACCGAGAACGTGTTCGACAACCGGCTCGTGTTCGCCGCCGAGCTCAACCGTCTGGGCGCGCACGTCCACACCGAGGGCCGTCACGCCGTGGTGCGCGGCGTCCGCACCCTCTCCGGCGCGCCGGTGCAGGCGCTCGACGTCCGGGCCGGCGCGGCGCTGGTGCTCGCGGGCCTCGTCGCCGAGGGCGAGACCGTGGTGCACGACGCCCGCCACATCGACCGTGGCTACCCCGACCTCGCCGGCAAGCTCCGGGCCCTGGGCGGGGACCTCACCCGCCACACCGGCGACTGACCGCTCCCGGACCGCACCGCCGCCCGGGGCGGGGAAGGCCTGCGATACTGGAGGCGTTGGGTCCGGTACGGATCACCCCGCGAGCGCAGGAGCACGTCCCATGGCCATCGACACTGCGAACCCCGAGATCGAGGCAGGGGTCCTCGAGGCGATCGATGCCATCCGCCCCGCCCTCCAGGCCGACGGCGGTGACATCGTCTTCAAGCGGATCGACGACGACGGCGTGGTGTTCGTCGAGCTCGTCGGCGCCTGCGGGACGTGCCCCGTCTCCACGATGACCCTGAAGGCCGGCGTCGAGCGGATCATCATGGACCGCGTCCCCGGCATCACCGCGGTCGAGGAAGACGCCTGAGCGGGCGTGAATCCGGGCCGGGCATTCCGGTGCGAGCAGCGAGCGGGGCCGAGCGGCCCGACGGCGAAGCCGTCAGGAGTGCGGTGCTGAGCGAGCGTGAATCCGGGCCGGGCATTCCGGTGCGAGCAGCGAGCGGGGCCGAGCGGCCCGACGGCGAAGCCGTCAGGAGTGGGGTGCTGAGCGAGCGGAGCGATCCGGCGGAGCTCGTCCGGGGTGCCTGCGCCGGTGACCGGCGCGCCGTGGCCCGGCTGATCTCCCTGGTCGAGACCGGCGGCCCCGACGCCGACGCGGCCGCGGCGGCGCTGTATCCGGCCACCGGCCGCGCCTACACCGTGGGCATCACGGGCGCGCCCGGCGCGGGCAAGTCCACCCTCACCGACGCGCTGGTGACCCGTCTGCGCGCCGACGACCTCGAGGTGGGCGTCCTCGCGGTCGATCCCACGAGCCCGTTCTCGGGTGGCGCGATCCTCGGCGACCGCGTGCGGATGCAGGACCACGCCACCGACCCGGGGGTGTTCATCCGCTCGATGGCCACCCGGGGCCACCTCGGCGGTCTCGCGCTCGCCACCCCCCAGGCGATCCGCGTGCTCGACGCCGCGGGGAAGCCGTGGATCCTGGTCGAGACGGTCGGCGTGGGGCAGGTCGAGGTGGAGGTCGCCGCGGCCACCGACACGACCGTCGTGGTGGTGAACCCCGGCTGGGGCGATGCGGTCCAGGCCAACAAGGCCGGCCTGATGGAGATCGCCGACGTGTTCGTGATCAACAAGGCCGATCGCGTCGGCGTCGACGACACCGAGCGCGACCTGCGCCAGATGCTGGAGCTCGGCGGCCACCGGGAGTGGGAGCCGCCGCTGGTCCGGACCGTCGCGACCACCGGCTCCGGGGTCGACGACCTCTGGGCCGCCGTGCGCCGCCACCGGGAGTTCCTCGAGGCCACCGGTGGCCTCGCGGCCCGGCGCCAGGCCCGCCTGCGCGACGAGGTGCGGGCCATCGCCCTGGCCCGGCTCGCCGCCGCGGTCGACGCCCGCACCAAGGTGGCGGAGTTCGACGCCGTGATGGCCCGGGTCGACGCCCGCGAGGTGGATCCGTACACGGCCGCCGCGCTGGTGATGGGTCGGACGCCGTCCGACCCCTGACCCCGGGGTGGGTCGGTCGTAGTCTGCGACGATGACCGACGCGCTGGTGCTCCTCGAACGTCGCGACGACGGCGTGGCCGTCCTCCGCCTCAACCGGCCGCCCCTCAACCCGCTGTCGCGGGCGTTGCTCGCGCAGCTCACGGCGCACGCGTCCGAGGTCGCCGGCGACCCCGCGGTGAAGGCGGTCGTGCTCATCGGCAGCGACCGGGCCCTCGCCGCGGGGGCCGACATCGACGAGTTCGGCGGACCCGACGAGGCCCGCGTGGTCGCCGCCGGGTTCCGGGCCGCGGGCGACGCACTGGGCGCGATCCCGCGCCCGGTGATCGCGGCGATCGCCGGGTACGCGCTCGGCGGCGGGCTCGAGATCGCGCTCGCGTGCGACCTGCGGATCGTCGCCGACAACGCGCGCCTCGGCCAGCCCGAGATCCAGCTCGGGATCATCCCCGGCGGCGGCGGCACCCAGCGCCTCGCCCGGCTCGTCGGACCGGCGCGCGCGAAGGAGCTGATCTGGAGCGGCCGCCACGTGCGGGCCGAGGAGGCCGTCGCGATCGGCCTCGCCGACCGCGCCGTGCCCGCCGCCGACCTCGAGGCCGCCGCGCTGGAGTGGGCCGCGTCGTTCGCGTCGGGAGCGGTGGTGGCGATGGGGCAGGCGAAGCGCGCGATCGACGAGGGCCTCGACCTGACCCTCGGCGCCGGGCTCGACCTCGAGGCCGACTGCTTCGCCGACACGTTCGTCACCGAGGACGCGGCCACCGGGATCGCGAGCTTCAAGGAGCACGGTCCCGGGAAGGCCACCTTCAGCGGGCGCTGAAGGGAGCGCGGATGCGGGTCCGACGGGTCGACCACGTGCAGCTGGCGATGCCGGCCGGTGAGGAGGCCGCGGCCACGGCGTTCTACGAGGGGCTGCTCGGCGTCCCCCGCGTGCCGAAGCCCCCGCACCTGGAGGTGCGGGGCGGGTGCTGGTTCGAGACCGGCGAGCTGAAGCTGCACCTCGGGGTGGAGGACGACTTCCGCCCGGCCCGCAAGGCGCACCCCGCGCTGGTGGTGGAGGACCTGCCCGCGCTGGTGGCCCGGTTGACGGCCGCCGGGGTCGCCGTGCGCACCGACGAACCGCTCGCCGGGTACGACCGCGTGTACGTCGACGACCCGTTCGGCAACCGGCTCGAGCTGATGGAGCCGATCGCCGGCTGAGGACGGCCGCCGAGGATCCTCAGGCGACGCGCACCACGTGTTCGCGCAGTCGGCTGAGGTTGCGGCGCCACACCCAGGCGAGCACCGGCTTGCCCGCGATCTCGCCGACCGGGCCGCCCATCCACCAGGGGAACGTCAGCTCCTCGCTCCAGCAGAGCTGCGTGCCGCGCGGCGCGGGGGCGAGCGTGAAGCGGCCGGTGCCCGTGACCGCACCCTCGTGCTCGATGCCCATCACCGCGCCGGGCTCCCACTCGGTGACGGTCATGCGGTCGGTCGTGCGCAGCGGGCCGATCACGGTGAGGCAGTCGAACTGCGTGCCCACGCCCGCGCGCTGGTCGGTGACGAAGGTGATGCGCTCGGCGTCGGCCATCCACTCGGTGTGCGTGCCGAGATCCTCGATCGCGGCCCACACGGCCTCGGGGGTGGCCGGGATCTCGGTGCACAGGTCGATGCGCACGCTCACTCGGCGGTGCCTTCCTGGAGGGCGTCGCGCAGGTGGGCCGCGGCGTCGGCGGGGTCGACGGTGTTGACGAGCACGCCCGTGCCCAGCTCGAAGCCCGCGACCGTCGCGATGCGGGGGACGACGGACACGTACCAGTGGTACGCCGATTCGGCTCCGCTCGGGGCGTTGTGGAGCACGACGTTGTAGGCGACCTCGCCGAGGAGTCGGCCGATCCCGGCGACGACGTCGCGCGTGGCGCGCGCGACGGCGCGCAGGGCGACGTCGGGCGTGTCCTCGAAGTGGGTGCCGGCGTCGGGCGCGGTGATCCGGGTCTCGTAGGGGCTCGCCGCGGCCCACGGGGCCCAGGCCCACGCCTCCCACGTGTCGATGATGCGGCCGCCCTGCGGTCCGCTCGCCTCGAAGTCGACCGCGACGACGTCGGTGCGGGCCTCGGCGAACCGCCGGAGCTGGTCGCGCACCGCGGGGGGCACGAAGTCGATCGCGATCACCTGCGCGTGCGGGTGCGCGATCGACGCCCCGGCGGCGCGGCCGTGGTTCACCAGCACCTGCACGTACGCGAGGCCGGCCTGGGTGTGGACGCGGGCGCAGTCGCGCAGGACGGTGAACAGCTCGTCCACCGCTGCGTCGTCGAGGCGGGCGAGGTCGCACGAGTGGTCGGGGTCGAGGATCACCACTTCGTGGGTGCCGGCGGCCCCGGGGCCGGGGTCCTCGCCGCCCACGATGGGGTAGAGGTTGGGCACCACCCGCACCCGCCAGCCCGGCGTGTCGGGTTCGCCCTCGCCGGTGCGGCAGCGCTCGGGTGGGGTCTCGTGCTCGTTGCCGGGGCAGAACGGGCAGCCCTCCACCGCGGCGGGGCCGGCGGGCGCGGGTGCGACCGTGTGCGGACGGGCGGCCCGGCCGGGCGCGAGCAGCACCGGCCGTCCCGTCACGAGATCGTTGCGCAGCTCCGACATCCGCACGAGTCTGCCCGCGTAGCCTGGGCGCCGTGACCACGACCCGACTCGTCATCCTCGGGGGCGGCCCCGCCGGCAACACGTGTGCCACGGTCGCGGCCACCCTCGGTGCCGAGGTCACCCTGATCGAGCGCAACATCATCGGCGGCTCCGCCCACCTCTGGGACTGCATCCCGTCGAAGGCGCTCATCGCCACCGGCGGCGAGCTCTCCGAGCTGCGCCGGGCCCGGATCATGGGCCTCCAGGCCAGCGGCGAGCTCGACATCCAGGCGCTGCGCGAGCGGGTGAAGTCCATCGAGGACCGCCTGCACGCGTCGATCGAGGAGCTGCTGGTCTCCCAGGGGGTGCAGCTGCTCGCCGGCACCGCCCGGTTCAAGGGCACCCACGAGATCGTGGTCGACACCGGTACCGGGCTCGTGGAGCTCGAGGCCGACGTCGTGCTCGTGGCCACGGGCTCGCGTCCCCGCGTGCCCGAGTGGGCGCCCATCGACGGCGAGCGCGTCCTCACCACCCGCCAGGCGTACCCGCCGCCCGAGATCCCCGAGCACATCGTGGTGGTCGGATCGGGCGTCACCGGCGTGGAGTTCACCCACATGTTCAGCGCGCTGGGTTCCGAGGTGTCGCTCGTGGTGTCGCGCCAGCAGGTGCTCCCGCTGAAGGACCCCGAGGTCGCGGCCGTGCTGGAGGACGCGTTCCTCGAGCGGGGCGTGAAGCTGCTGAAGGGCGCGCGGGCCAGCGCGATCGACCGCCTCGACGACGGCGTGCGCGTCGGCTGCGACGACGGCCGCGTCGTGAACGCGTCGCACGTGGTGCTGGCCGTCGGGTCGATCCCCAACACCGAGGACATCGGGCTCGACGTCGCCGGCGTCGAGCTGGACGAGCGCGGCTACCTGACGGTGAACCACAACTGCCTGTCGAACGTGCCGCACATCTACGCCGCGGGCGACGTGTCGGGGAAGCTGCCGCTGTCGTCGGTGGCGTCGATGCAGGGCCGCAAGATCGCCGAGCACCTCATGGGCCTGCACAACCGGCCGCATCGCCACCTCGACTACGACAAGGCCGCGTCCGCCATCTTCACCGAGCCCGAGATCGCCGACGTCGGACTGGCCGAGGCCGAGGCGTTCGCGGTGGGCCGCAAGATCCGCGTGACCAAGGTGCCGTTCTCGTCGAACGCGAAGGCGCTCATCAAGGGTGACCCGCGCGGGTTCGTGAAGATCATCTCCGACCCCGCCACCGGCGTGGTGCTGGGCGGGTCGATCGTGGGCCGGGCCGCGGCCGAGCTGATCTCGGTGCTCGCGGTCGCGGTGACCAACAACCTCAAGGTCGGCGACATCCTCGACTCGCTCCTCGTGCACCCCTCGCTGTCGGAGTCGCTGGCCGAGGCGTCGAGCTAGCGGTTCGTTCGCCGCCGGCCCTGTCGAGCGACCGCTAGACCTGACAGGCCTTCTGGGCCACCACCGCGGGGATGCCACCGCTCTCGCAGTACGCCCCGCGGTCGACGACCTGCCACGCGGTGCCGTTCCAGCGCATCAGCTCGTTGACCTGGGTCCGGGTCCCGGCGGCGGTCGCGATCGTCGGGCCGTTGGAGGCCCAGATCCCGCCGCACTGGAACGGGCCGCTGAGCACGATCCGCTCGCCGGCGTTCAGCGACTTCTGGGCCGCGGCCTGGATCGCGGCCTGGGTGCAATCGGGGCCGCCCTTGGTCTTCGCCGGCGCCGGCGGCGCGGGCACCTGGGTGCAGCTCGGGCTGCCGGTGGCGCTCGCCTGCGTCAGGGCGGGGCCCGTGAGCGGCCCGACGATGCCGTCGACGGGGAGCTTCGCGGCGGCCTGGAACCACCGGACCGCCGCGGTCGTCTTCGGGCCGAGCTTCCCGTCGGCCGTCCCCGCGTTGCAGCCGAGCGCGTTGAGCTCGCGCTGCATGCGCTGGACCGCGGCGGCGTCGCTCGTGCCCGGGTTCGTGTTCGCCGGGGTGTTGCCGGTGAGGCAGGTCCGGGCGTAGATCAGCTTGGGCACGCTCCCGCTCTCGCAGTACAGCGAGCGGTTGACCGCCTTCCAGGTTGCGCCGTTCCACTGGAGCAGCTCGATCACCTGGGTGGGCTTCCCGCCCGACGCCGAGATGGTCGGTGCGTTGTACGCGAGCCCGTCGACGCACTGGTACGGCCCCGACTTCACCATGCGCTCGTTCGCGAGGAGCGCCGCCTGCGCGCCCGCCCGGATCGCGGCCTCGGTGCACGCGGCGGCCGCGGTGGATGTCGCCGGCGCGGGAGCCGGGACGCTCGGGCACGTGGGCCCGCCGCTCGCCGCGGCCTGGGCGAGCTTCGCCGACGTGATCGCGCCGACGATGCCGTCGACCGTGATGCCGGATGCGGCCTGGAACCAGCGGATCGCCTGGATCGTGTTGGGGCCGAGCTTCCCGTCGATGGTCCCCGCGTTGCAGCCGAGCGCGTTCAGCTCGCGCTGGAGGGCTTCCATCCCGGCGGCGTCACTCGTGCTCGGAGTGGTTGCCGCGCCGGACGGCGCGCCGACCGCGACGACCAACGCGCCGACGAGCGCACAGACCACGAAGACCCTGCGCATGTTTCCGTGCACCCGCTACCCCCGCACGCGTGCGTTGCCCCGCTGATGGTGGATCGACCAACCCCAGGTCTATCGCCTCGGACGGGCGGTGGCGCGGATGGGGCGTCAGGTCGGGCGCGGCACCGCAACCACGGCTTCGTAGTGCTCGACGGTCGGGAACGGGTCGTAGAACTCGTGGAGGAGCGCGCGCCAGCGGTCGTACTCGGGTGAGCCGCGGAAGCCCTCCGTGTGGTCCTCGAGTCGGTCCCAGCCGACCAGGAGCACGTAGCGGTCGGGGAGCTCCAGGCCGCGGCGCAGCTCGAGGTGGTCGAAGCCGGGCATGGCCGAGATGATCGACTTCGCCTCGGCGAACGCCGCTTCGAAGGCCTCGGTGGTGCCGGGTCGGACGTCGAGGATCGCGAGCTCGAGGATCATGGGGGCACCGTAACTGCGGCCGGCGGCTTCGGGCAGGGGATTCGCACGCGATCCCACCGTGAGGCGGCGGTCCTAGCCGAGCAGCGCGCCGCGGGTGACGGTCACGGCGGTGCCGCCGAGCAGCACGCGGTCGTCGTCGCCGGTGTCGGTGACGAGGGTGCAGTGCACGGTGCCGCCGCGCGCCGACACCTGGCGGCCGACCAGCTCGGCGCGGCCGACGCGCGGCGCCCAGTACGGCGCGAGCGCGCAGTGCGCGGACCCGGTGACCGGGTCCTCGTCGATGCCGACCCGGGGCCCGAAGCAGCGGGACACGAAGTCGAACGCGGGATCGTCGCTCACCGCGGTGACCACCACGGCGCGGGTGTCGATCGCGGCGATCGCCGCGAAGTCCGGCGCGAGGTCGCGCACGGACGCGGCATCGGCGAGCTCCGCGAGGAGGTCGTGCACGTTGCGGGCGATCGCGATGGGCTCGGCGCCGAGCGCGTCGGCCACGGCGGCGCGCAGGGCGGCGGCGTCGGTCGGCTCACTCGCGAGCGCGGGGAAGTCGAGCTCGATGCGGCCGTCGCCCGCGGGCCGGGCGGGGAGCACGCCGCTGCGGGTGTGGAACCGGAGCGGGGCGCCGGGGTCGGCGAAGCCCTCGGTGGTGAGCACGTGGGCACTCGCGAGCGTGGCGTGGCCACACAGGTCGACCTCGACGGCGGGCGTGAACCAGCGGAGGTCCCAGTCGCCGTCGGCGGCCCGGCGCCGCACGAACGCGGTCTCGGAGTGCTTCATCTCGGCCGCCACGGCGAGCATCCACGCGTCGCCGGGCGCCGTGCCGTCGGGGAGCACGCAGACCGCGGCGGGGTTGCCGCGGAAGGGCTCGTTGGTGAACGCGTCGACGACGAAGAGCGGGAGCATGCCGCCATCCTGGCCCGTGAGCGTCCTCGGCGCGGCAGCGTTTCGGAGCGCACGCGCCGGGCGATGGAGCCGGCGTGGGCTACTCGACGACGGCGAGGACGTCGCCGGGGCCGACGGTGTCGCCGCTGCTCACGCGGATCTCCTTGACCGTGCCCGCGGTCTCGGCGTTGATGTGGTTCTCCATCTTCATCGCCTCGAGCACCAGCACGGCCTGGCCCACCTCGACCGCTTCGCCCTCGGCCACGAGCACCTTCACGATCGTGCCCTGCATCGGCGCGGTGATCGTGCCGCTGCCCGCACCGCCGGCGGTGGCCGCGGGCCGGGGTCGGGCGCGCCGGGTGGCCCCGCCGGACGCCGCCGCGACCGGGGCGTCGGGGAGCCAGAGCCGCACCGAGAACCGCTTGCCGTTCACCTCGACCGGCACCGTCCGCTCGACGAGCTCCGGGGCCTCGTCTCCCTCGGCGGTCTCGGGTTCGGCCGGTGCCGCCGGGGCCTGCGCACGCATGAGCGCGCCGAGGTCGATGTCCTCCTCCACCCACTTGGTGGAGTGCGTTCCGGCGGTGAAGTCGCGGTGCTGGAGCAACGCGAGGTGGGCCGGGATGGTCGTGGAGATGCCCTCGACCTCCAGCTCGTTCAGGGCCCGTACCGCGCGCTGCACGGCCGCGCCGCGTTCGGGTGCCCAGACGATGAGCTTGCCCACGAGGTTGTCGTAGTACTGCGAGATCTCGTCGCCGCTCTCGTACCCGCCGTCCCACCGCACACCCGGACCGCCCGGTGCCTTCAACCGGCTGATCTTGCCGGGGGAGGGGAGGAAGCCCTTGGTGGCGTCCTCGGCGTTGATGCGGCACTCGATCGCGTGGCCCCGCCGTTCGATGGACACCTGCGAGAAGGAGAGGGCCTCACCGCTCGCGACCCGGATCTGCTCGGCCACGAGGTCGACGGCGGTGACCATCTCGGTCACGCAGTGCTCCACCTGGAGGCGCGTGTTCATCTCGAGGAACCAGAACTCGCCGTCCTGGTAGAGCATCTCGACCGTGCCCGCGTTGGTGTAGCCGCACGCACGCGCGACCGTCACCGCGGCCTCGCCCATCGCGCGGCGCACGTCCTCGGACAGGCCGTGCGCGGGGGACTCCTCGATGAGCTTCTGGTGGCGGCGCTGCGTGGAGCAGTCGCGGTCGCCGAGCCACACGACGTTGCCGTGGGTGTCGGCGAACACCTGGATCTCGATGTGACGGGGGTGGGTCAGGTACCGCTCGAGGTAGGCCTCCGGTCGCCCGAAGTAGGCCTGCGCCTCGCGGGTGGCCGACTCGAAGCCGGCCTCGACCCCGTCGGGCCCCGAGACGACCTTGAGGCCCTTGCCGCCGCCGCCGTGCGCCGCCTTGATCGCGACCGGCCAGCCGAACTCCTCGCCGAAGGCGACGATCTGGTCGGTCGACTCGATCGGCTCCAGGGTGCCGGGCACCGAGGCGACCCCGGCGGCTGCCGCCGCCCGTCGCGACGAGATCTTGTCGCCCATGACCTCGATGGCGGCGGGCGGCGGGCCGATCCAGATGGCGCCGGCGTCGGTGAGGGTCCGGGCGAAGTCGGCGTTCTCGGCGAAGAACCCGTAGCCGGGGTGCACCGCCTCCGCGCCGCTCTCGGCGACGACCTCGAGGATGCGCTCGGTGTTGAGGTAGCTCTCGGCCGCGGTCTGCCCGCCCAGTGCGTAGGCCTCGTCGGCGTAGCGCGTGTGGGCGGCCTCGCGGTCGAGGTCGGAGTACACGGCGACCGTGGCGATGCCCAGCTCGCGGCAGGTCCGCATGACGCGGATGGCGATCTCTGCGCGGTTGGCGATCAGGATCTTCGACGGCAGCGGCACGGACGAGCCCTTCGTTCCCAGTCAACGGTCGCCGTATCCTACGGTCGATGCCCGAACCGGCCGCTACTCGTCGCGCCCGGCCGGGGGGCCCTCCCGGCACGGGGCGCGAGTGGGAGATCCGGCGGTTCGCGTCGATCGACTCGACGAACCGCTACCTGCTCGACGAGGCCCGCGCGGGAGCCCCCGACGGCGTGGTTGCGGTGGCCGACCACCAGACCGCGGGCCGCGGCCGGCTCGGCCGGACCTGGGAGGCCGCGCCCGGTTCGGCGCTGCTCGCGTCGGTGCTGCTGCGCCCCGGTGTCGGGCCCGCCCACCTCGGGCTCGTGACCATGGCCACCGGCCTCGCCCTCGGCGACGCGGTGCGCGAGGTGGCCGGCGTGACCGCGGGCCTCAAGTGGCCCAACGACCTCGTGGTGGACGACCGCAAGCTCGCGGGCCTGCTCGCCGAGGCCGACCTCGGCCACGGCGTGGTGCGGGCCGTGGTGGTGGGTGTGGGCTGCAACCTCGCCCCCGCGGCGATCCCGCCCGACCTGGCCGACGTCGCCACCGCGTGCGAGATCGAGGCCGGCCGCCCGGTCGACCGGGACGCGCTCCTCGACGCGTTCCTCGATGCCCTCGCCGCCCGGCTCGACGACCGCGCCGCGGTGCCCGCCGCCTACCGCGAGCGGTCGGCCACGCTCGGGCGCCGGGTGCGGGTCGATCTCGGGGGTGGCCGCGTGGTGGAGGGCGTCGCCGTGGCCGTCGGCGACACCGGCACGCTCGTGGTGCGCGACGACGACGGCGAGGAGCTCGCCGTCTCGGTCGGCGACGTCGTGCACCTGCGTCGCGCCTCCGGCTGACGCGGGCGGAGGTCAGGACCGCGGTCAGAACCGCGGTCAGGACCGCGGTCAGGACAAGTAGTCGCCGCTCGCGACGAGCGCGGCGAACGCGGCGCGCAGGCGCAGGGTGACCGGGCCCGGCGCGACGGGGAGGGCCACGCCGTCGACCGACGCGATCGCCTGCACCTCACGCGTGCTCGACGTGAGGAACGCCTCGTCGGCCTCGCGCAGCGCGGTCATCGGCACCGGGACCTCCTCGCACGCGATTCCCGCGTCGGCGCAGCAGTCGATCACGAGCGCGCGGGTGACGCCGAGCAGGCAGCCCGCCTCGCCCGGCGGTGTGCGCACCACGCCGTCGCGCACCACGAACACGTTCGAGCCGGTCGCCTCGCACAGATCGCCGCGGGTGTTCGCGAACACTGCCTCCGACGCGCCGTGGGCGTGCGCGTGCGCGAGCGCCCGCACGTTCTCCGCGTAGGAGATCGTCTTCAGCCCGGCGGTCGCGCCGTGCTCGTTGCGGGTCCAGGGCACCACCAGCACTGCTTCGGTGGGGGGGAACGCCCGCAGCGTGCCCATCGCCACGATGACGGTCGGCGGGGTCTCGCCGCGCTCGCTGCCGAGTGGCGCGGGCCCGCCGGTGACGGTGATGCGCAGGCGCCCGTTGCCGTCGGGGTCGGCCGCGATCACGGCGTCGGCCGCGGCCCGCAGGGTGGCGCGGTCGGGGAGCGGGAGCGCGAGCGCGCCGGCCGAGTGCGCGAGACGGTCGAGGTGGCGGTCCCACGCGAAGACGCGCCGGTCGTACACCCGCAGCGTCTCGAACACGCCGTCGCCGGTGAGCAGTCCGTGGTCCATCGGCGACACGCCGGCAGCGTCGGCGTCGACGAGCGCGCCGTTGAGCCACACCATCACCATGGGTCGCTCGCTGCGCTCGAGCGTTGCCACCGGGGTCGGCCCGCACGGGTCGCTGCGCTCGCTCCCGTCCGCCCACCCGTCACGCGAGCACCTCCACGGGAGCGGCGTCGGCCGCGCCGGTGCGCGCGAGGAGGCGGCGGGCCTTGAGGCAGGTCTCGTCCCACTCGCGCGCGGGGTCGGAGTCGGCGACGATGCCACCGCCCACGCCGAGGGTGGTGCGGCCGCCCGCCACGGTGAACGTGCGGATCGCGACGGCGAGGTCGCCCGTGTGGTGCTCGGTGTCGATCCAGCCGGTGGCGCCGCAGTAGACGCCGCGCGGGACGGTCTCGAGGTCCTCGATGATCTGGAGCACGCGGGGCTTCGGCGCGCCGCTGATCGACGCCGGCGGCAGCGTGGCCCGCAGCAGCCCGCCGAGGCCGACGTCGGCTCGGAGCGTCCCGCGGACGGTGCTCACCAGGTGGGCCAGGCCGGGGTGGCGCTCCACCGCACACAGCGCGGGCACGTGGATCGACCCGGGGACGCAGACGCGCCCGAGGTCGTTGCGGGCGAGATCCACGATCATCACGTTCTCGGCGTGGTCCTTCGCGCTGCGCTCGAGCGCGGCCGGGTGCGCGGCCGTGCCCTTGATCGGGCGGGTCTCGACCTCGGCTCCCCGCCAGGACAAGAAGCGCTCCGGCGACGCGCTCACGACCGCCACCGTGGCGCGGGTGGTGCCGGTGCCGGACGGGAGCCGGAGCAGTCCGGCGTGGGGCGCGGGCCGCCGGCGGGCGAGCGCCCCGAACACGGCGACCGGATCGGCCGCGGTGTCCCACTCGAGGGTGCGGGTCACGTTCACCTGGTAGCAGTCGCCGGCCCGGATGTGCTCCAGCACCGTGTCGACCGCGACGAGGTACTCGGCGCGCCCGAGCGACGACCGGTCGGCCGGGCCGAGCCGGACCGGCGCGAGCGACCGGGGGAGGAGGCCGTCGAGGGTGGGGACCCGAGCATGGCGGGCGAACCGGACGAGCAGGCCGTCGGGGACCGTCGCCGCGGTGGCCGACGCCCGACCCGGCCGGACCGCCTCCACCGCGCGGCCCAGCTCGAAGGCGAGGAACCCGGCCCACAGCCCCGGCGCCAGACCCTCGATGGCGTCCAGCACCGCGGCCCCGTGGCCCTCGACCACCTCGACGGGCTCCCAGGCCACCAGCCACCCGTCGCCGCGGCGCAGCACGGCGACCGGGGCGTCGGCCGCGCCGAGCACTTCGAGCACGGCGAGCGTGTCGGCCGGCCGGGTGTCCACGTCCGGAGGGTATCCCCCGGGTGCGACCGGTTGGCCCCGATTCGGGCGGGTTCCCGCCCACCGCTCCGTGCCCCTGCGGGCGGAGCCGGGGGGCCTCCCGGTACCCTCGACCCTTCCATGAGCTCGTCCGGATCCTCCTTGCGCGCCTTCGCCGGCCGGTTCCTGATCGCCCTGGTGGTCGGGTCGCTGCTCATGGCCGGTGTGGTCGCCGGTGTCGACCGCGAGGTCGGCCGCAAGCTCGACCGCATCCCGAAGATCAACCTCACCACCGCGCCGCCGCCCCCCGAGGGCGCCAACTACCTCCTCGTCGGCTCCGACTCCCGCGCCTTCGTGACCGACGCGCTCGATGCCGACGCGTTCGGGTCAGCCGATGCCGAGGAAGGGCAGCGCTCCGACACGATCATGGTCGTGCACATCGAGCCCCAGGCCGAGCGCACGTTGATCGTGTCGTTCCCGCGCGACCTGTGGGTCAACATCCCGGGTCACGGCTACGCCAAGATCAACGCGGCGTACAACTACGGGCCCCAGGCGATCATCGACACGCTCAAGGCGAACTTCGACATCGACGTCAACCACTACGTGGAGCTCAACTTCAAGAGCTTCGTCGGCCTGGTCGACACGCTCGGCGGTGTTCCGGTGTACGTGCCCTACGCGGCGAAGGACGAGTTCACGGGGTTCGGCCTGCCCAACGGCGGCTGCTGGCCGCTCGACGGCGAGAAGGCGCTCCAGTACGTCCGCTCGCGCTCGATGCAGTACCGCAACGACGTCACCGGCCAGTGGGTGACCGCCAACTCCGTTCCCGACATCGGCCGCATCGAGCGTCAGCAGGACTTCATGCGCCGCCTCGCCAGCATCGCGGTCGTGCGCAGCCTGGCCAACCCGTTCACCGCGAACAACGTGGCCGACCAGGTGATCGACAACCTCAAGGCCGACGACGCCTTCGACAAGGCCGCGGTGTTCGACCTCCTCGACGCGTTCCGCACGCTGAACCCCGACGACACCACCGCGCTCGAGTTCGCCACCATGCCCTGGAAGGACGGCGGTGTCATCCAGACCCAGCGCGTGCTGCTCGCCGACATGGCCACCGCCGCGCCGGTGATCGAGCGTCTCCGGACCTTCGACACCCGACCCCGGCCCACCCCCGACCCGGCCACCATCCGGGTGCGGGTGGTCAACGCCAGCGGGCGGGCCGGCCTCGGCACCGCGGTCGAGCAGCGGCTCGAGGAGCTCGGCTTCGTGGTCACGGAGGCGGTCGACCAGGACACGAAGGTCGCCGACACGAGTGTGAAGTACGCCGGCGGCCACCTCGACAAGGCGAAGCTGCTGCTGCGCTACTTCGAGCCCCTGGCCGCGCTCGACCTCGGCAATCCGGTGATCCCGAATGCCGACGTCGAGGTGGTGATCGGGAAGAGCTTCAACGAGATCGTGGTGCCTGCCGACCGCCTCGACACGACCCCGAGCACGGCCGCGCCCGGCGACGCGGTCGAAGCAACCCCGACCGAGACCGTCGCGCCGGCCCCGCTCGACCTCCCGACCCAGGGGTCCACGGTGATCCTGCCCGATCCGGCCCCGCGGGGTTCGTGCTGACGTGTCACGGGGAAAGGGCTCCGCAGTGGCCCGGTTCCTGACCCGCTTCGTGATCGCGCTCGTGGTGACCGGTGCGGTCGTCGCGACGGGCGTGGTCGTGGTGAACTCGACCGTCCAGCACGAGATCGACCGCATCCCGCGGGTTGCCGTGAGCACGGCCCCCGCCCCCGTGAACGGCGCGAACTACCTCATCGTCGGTTCGGACAGCCGGGCGTTCGTGGAGACCGCCGACGAGGCGACGTCGTTCGGCGACCCGAGCCAGGAGTCCGGGAAGCGCTCCGACACGATGATGGTGGTGCACGTCGAGCCCGACTCCGGCCGCACCCTCATCGTGTCGTTCCCGCGCGACCTGTGGGTCAACATCCCCGGGATCGGCAACGCCAAGATCAACGCCGCCTACAACTCCGACCTCGGCGGTGGCCCCGACGCGATCATCGCCGCGCTCAAGAGCAACTTCGACATCGACATCAACCACTACGTCGAAGTCGACTTCGTGACCTTCGAGTCGATGGTCAACTCGATCGGGACCGTGCCCGTCTACATCGACCGGCCGGTGGTCGACGACTTCACCGGGTTCTTCGCGGTGAAGGCCGGCTGCTACGAGCTCGACGGCACGCAGGCGCTGGCCTGGGTGCGCTCGCGCCACCTTCGCTACCTCAACTCGCAGACCGGTCGGCTCGAGGAGGATCCCCGCGCCGACATCGGCCGCATCGAGCGCCAGCAGGACTTCATCCGCCGTCTCGCCGGATCGGTCGTGGAGGAGAGCCTCGGCAACCCGCTGAAGGGGCGCGACATCGTGCACGAGGTGGTCGACAACCTCCGCGTCGACCGCGGCTTCGACACCCGCGCCGCGTTCGACCTCGTCCAGGCGTTCCGCTCGGTCAACACCGACGACACGAGCGCGCTGGAGTTCGTCACGTTCCCGTCCACCGAAGGGAACGCGGGCGGCCAGGCGGTGCTCTTCCCGGACAAGACGAATGCGGCGCCGCTGCTCGACCGCATCCGCAGCTTCGACACCGGCACGCCCGCGCCGGCCGTGGAGCCGTCCGAGGTGCGGGTGAAGGTGCTCAACGGCTCCGGCCGCGCCGGCATCGCCGAGGAGACGATGGCCGGGCTGGTCAACGCCGGGTTCGTCAAGGGTGGGACCGGCAACGACGAGCGCGGGCGCGTCACGGTCACCGAGGTCCGCTACGCGAACGGTGCCGACGCCAAGGCCCAGCTGGTGCTCCAGTACGTGGGCGAGGGCGCGAAGCTCGTGGGCGACCCCAGGCTCAAGGACGCCGACGTGGTCGTGGTGCTGGGCTCCGACTTCGCCGGGCTCCGGGGCGAGAGCAGCGGCGGAGGTGGCTCGGCGGCGACGAGCCCGCCGGCCGCCGGGGGCACGTCGGTGGGCACCACGCCGGCCGACGCCGCGGCCGCCTGTCGCTGATCAGGCGTCGGCGACGTCGATGAACAGCGGGGCGTGGTCGGACGGCTGCTGACCCTTGCGCGCGTTGCGGTCGACGAGCGCCCACTCGAGTCGTGCGGCGAGCGGCCGGGTGACGAGCACGAGGTCGATGCGCATGCCCCGGCCCTGGTGGAAGTCGCCGCGACGGTAGTCCCAATAGGTGAAGAGGCGGTCGTCGTCATAACGGGCCCGGAACGCGTCGACCATGCCCCAGTCGCACAACCGCTGCACCGCCGCGCGCTCGGGCTCGGTGATGTGGGTGGAGCCCGCGAACGCCTTCATCGCCCACACGTCGCGGTCCTCGGGCGCGACGTTGAAGTCGCCGAGCACCGCGAGCGCGTCGTCGGGGGAGGCCGTGGTGTCGAGCCACACGCGCAGCTGCTCGAGCCACACGAGCTTGCGCTCGTAGAACTCGGTGTCGACCTCACGCCCGTTCGGCACGTACACGCTCACCACGCGCACGCCGCCGCAGGTGGCCGCGACGAGCCGCGCGTCGCCCTCGTACGGGTCGTCGAGGTCACCGAACCCGGCGGTCGCGTGCTCGATGCCGACCCGCGAGAGGATCGCGACGCCGTTCCACTGGCCCTGGCCGTGGTGCACGGAGTCGTAGCCCAACGCGGAGAACGTCATCGCGGGGAACGCCTTGTCGGAGAGCTTGGTCTCCTGGAGGCAGAGCACGTCGGGCCGCGCGTACTCGAGCCACTCCTCCACGCGCCCGAGGCGCGCCTTGAGCGAGTTGACGTTCCAGGTCGCGATCCGCACCCCGGGAGCGTAGCGAGCGTCCTTCGACGACGATCTGCCGCGGTGGAGGTCCGCACGCCGCCCTCGAGCACGGCGCGTCCGCCGATCACCGCGCCGGGCCCAGGCTCGGCCACCGGCTCGCCGTCCACCTCGACGCCGACCGGCCGTCGGGCGAACGGGGACGCGTCCGGCCTAGGGTGACGCGGACGTCAGGTTCGTCGCGTCCGCGGATCCGCGGGCCGACGCTCGAGCTGAAGGTGGAGGGAACGGTGCCGGGACCGCTTGGGGGAGTGAAGGTCGTCGAGCTCGCGGGGATCGGGCCG
The DNA here is from genome assembly GCA_041659105.1 of Acidimicrobiia bacterium. Classification (GTDB taxonomy): domain Bacteria; phylum Actinomycetota; class Acidimicrobiia; order IMCC26256; family PALSA-555; genus CAIUKV01. The sequence goes on along the minus strand of JBAZYX010000039.1, from coordinate 12,020 downwards.
GGCCCGTTCGCCGCGATGCTGCTCTCCGACATGGGTGCCGAGGTGATCCGGGTCGACCGTGCGCAATGGGTCGGCAAGGACACCGGACCCGGCTCGGTGGAGGTGCTCGACCGCGGGCGCCGCTCCGTGGCGGTGGACCTGAAGCAGCCCGAGGGCGTGGAGACCGTGCTGCGCCTGGTCGCGTCCGCCGACGCGCTGATCGAGGGCTATCGCCCGGGCGTGGCCGAGCGCCTCGGGGTCGGTCCCGACGTCTGCCTGGCCGCCAACCCGGCGCTCGTCTACGGCCGGATGACCGGCTGGGGCCAGGACGGCCCGCTCGCCCAGGCCGCCGGGCACGACATCAACTACATCGCCCTCGCCGGCGCGCTCGCGCACTTCGGCCGGGCCGGCGGCAAGCCCACGCCGCCGATCAACCTCATCGGCGACTTCGGCGGCGGCGGGATGCTCCTCGCGTTCGGCGTGGTGTGCGGGATCCTCGAGGCCCGGACCTCGGGCCAGGGCCAGGTGGTCGACGCCGCGATGGTCGACGGCGCCGCCACGCTGATGTCGATGATCTGGGGTGTGCGCGCGGTCGGCGGGTGGAACGAGGAGCTGGGGACGAACCTGCTCGACACCGGCGGCCCCGCGTACGACACCTACGAGACCGCCGACGGCAGGTTCATCGCGCTCGGCTCGCTCGAGCCGCAGTTCTACGCGGAATTCCTGGAGCTCACCGGTCTGGCGGGTGAGGACCTCCCGCACCCGAGCGACCGCGCTCAGGTGGAGGTGTTGCGCACGCGCTTCACCGAGCTGTTCAAGTCGAAGACGCGCGACGAGTGGTGCGCGCAGCTCGAGGGCACCGACGTGTGCTTCGCGCCGGTCCTGCCGATGAGCGAGGCGGCCGAGCACCCGCACATCAGGGCGCGCAACACGATCGTGGAGTACGAGGGGATCCTCCAGCCCGCGCCGGCGCCGCGCTTCTCGCGGACGCCGGGCGAGATCCAGCGGCCCCGGTCCAAGCCGGGGGAGCACACCGACGCTGTGCTCGCCGACTTCGGCTTCTCCGCCGACGAGATCACCGCCCTCCGCGCCACCGGCGCCGTCGCCTGACGCGCCGCCCCTCAGCACCGCCGCCCTCGTCACCCTTCTGGCGTCACTCGTGCCGCCGTCAGCGGCACGAGTGACGCCAAAAGGGAAGCGGGGGAAGCGCGGGGAAGCGCGGGGAAGCGCGGGGAAGCGCGGGGAAGCGCGGGGAAGCGCGGGGATCAGCCGAGGGTGCCGGGGGAGACGGCGAGGAGGCGGGCCACGCGCGCGTCGAGCTCGTCGGGGGTGTCGGCCACCACGGTGACGTGGCCGACCTTGCGGCCGGGCCGGGGCGTCTTGCCGTAGTCGTGGAAGCGCGCGCCCGGGACCGCGAGCACCGCGTCGCGCGGCGGGAGCTCACCGATCGCGTTCAACATCGCGGCGTGGCCGCGTGCCGCCGGTGACCCCAACGGCCAGCCGAGCACCGCGCGCAGGTGCTGTTCGAACTGGCTCGTCTCCGCACCCTCGATCGTCCAGTGGCCCGAGTTGTGCACGCGCGGCGCGAACTCGTTCGCGAGCAGCGTTCCGCCGGCCTCGAACAGCTCCACGGTGAGCACGCCGACGTAGTCGAAGTCGTCGAGCAGCGTGCGCGCAATGGACTCGCCCGCTTCCTGCAGCGCGTTGTCGGTCCCCGGCGCCGGCGCCCGGCTCACCCGCAGGATCCCGTGGCGGTGGGTGTTGTCGACCAGCGGGAAGCAGCGGACGTCGCCGTCGAGCCCGCGCGCCGCGATCATCGACAGCTCGCGGTCGAACGGGACCAGGGCTTCGAGGATCAGCGGCCTGCCACCGAGCTCCGCGAACGCGGCGTCGGCGTCGGCGCGGTCGCGCAGCACGAACTGGCCCTTGCCGTCGTAGCCGCCCCGCCGGGTCTTGAGGACCGCGGGCGCGCCGATGGTCGCGAGCGCGGCGTCGAGGTCGGCGAGCGAGTCGACGGCCGCGAACGCCGGGACGCCGATCCCGAGCCGGCGGAAGGCGCGCTTCTCCTCGAGCCGGTCCTGGGCGACCGCGAGGGGGCGCCACCCGGGGCGCACCGGGACGCGGTCGGCCAGCGCACGGGCGCCCTCGGCGGGCACGCCCTCCCACTCGTAGGTCACGACGTCCGCGCCGGTCGTCACCGCGGCGAGCGCGTCGGCGTCGCCGAGTGGCCCGACCACGAGCGGGCCGACGGCCTCGGCGGGAGCTCCGGCGACCGGGTCGAGGAAGCGGCAGCGCACGCCCAACGGGATCGCGGCGAGCCCGAGCATGCGGCCGAGCTGGCCGCCGCCGAGCACGGCCACGAGCGGGGTGTCCACGGCCGACAGTGTGGCGCGGCGCGTGGCAACAGGAACGCACCCGGGCGTATTCACGCAACTATTCTCCGGTAAACAAGTTCCGGAACGGGCCGAACGCGGGACGAGGACGGCACCCATGACCGAGCACCCGATGTCCACGTGGACGTTCCTCACCAACCACGCGCACGTGCTGCTCGCGATCGCCGCCGAACCCGACCTGCGTCTTCGTGACGTCGCCGAGCGCGTCAGGATCACCGAGCGAGCCGCGCAGCGGATCGTGGCCGAGCTCGAGGCCGAGGGCTACCTCGACGTCCGCCGGGTCGGCCGCCGCAACGTCTACCGCGTGCACCGGAACCGCCCGCTGCGCCACCCGGCCGAGCGCCACCACAAGGTGGGCGACCTGCTCCAGGTGCTGTCGCACGACGCGAGCCTCCGACGCGCCATGTCGTGACGCGGTCCGGCCTGGGCCGATGAAGGATCCGGCTCACCGCGCGGCCGCGACCCCGATCACGAGCACGGGCCGGGCGTCGTAGCCCAGCAGGTCGGCGGGGATGCGCTTGAGGGTGTCGGTGCGGGTGGCCTGGTACCGCCGCACGGCCCGGTTGTAGGCCTCGACGTCGGCCGTGGGCACCAGGGCGGAGTCGAACATGCCGAGGGCCTGGGTCACCCCTGTGTCCCGGCCGAGGCGGGCCGACTCGGCCACGTTGGCCCGGACCCGGGCCGCGAGCCCCTCGAGCCGGTTGGCCGCGGTCGCCTCGGCGTCGGGGTCGGGGTCGGAGCTGCGGGCGAGGTCGGCCCAGACCCCGACCTCGTCGGTGAGGGCGACGGTGTAGCTGCGATCACCCGCGCCGCCGTTGGCCAGGGCGGTGGCGAGCTGGCCGAGGCCCTCGTAGCGGACCGCGAGCGGCCCCCGCAGGGCGGCCCACCGGGCGTCGACGGCCTGACGGTCGTCTTCCAGCGCGGGGCGGGCGGTGGCGAACACGGCCACGGCGCCGCCGACGACCACGAGGATCGCCAGCACGAGGAAGAGGATCACCCGCCGGGACATGGCGCGCCGACCCTACCGGCGCGACCGGCCGATCTCGGGCCACTCCCGCCACTCCGGCCCCAACGGCCCCAAGCGGTGCGGGAGGTCCGGACCGGCGGGACGGGGACGGAGCCGGCGCCCGCCCGCGACCGAATTCGTTGGGACAGCGGCCCTGGAGGCGGGCTACGCTTTCCGTTCTCGCAGCCGGGCCAACGACGTCCCTCTGCGTCCACCGTCGGTTCGTGCCGTTCGCGGCACATGTGGATGAGAGCACGCAGATGGCGAAGCAGACCCCGGCCTCTCCTTGGCGACCCCAATTCAGCGCCCTGCCCGAGGCGAGCGGTCTCTACGACCCCCGCTTCGAGCACGACGCGTGCGGCGTCTCGTTCGTCGCGGACGTGAAGGGCCGCCGCAGCCGCGACATCGTCGCCACCGCCCTCGGCGCGCTCTGCCGGCTCGACCACCGGGGCGCGTCCGGCGCCGAGGTCAACACCGGCGACGGCGCCGGGATCCTGATCCAGGTCCCTGACACCTTCCTCCGCGCCGTCACCCCGTTCCCGCTGCCGCCCGCGGGGGCGTACGGCGTCGGCCTCGCGTTCCTGCCCGACGACCCCACCGAGGCCGACCGCACCCGCGGGGCCGTGGAGAAGATCGCGGTCGACGAGGGCCTGCGCATCGTCGGCTGGCGGGCCGTGCCCATCGATGCCTCGATGATCGGCCCCACCGCCCACTCGGTGATGCCGAGCTTCTGGCACTGCTTCGTCGACGACCCTGCCGGCACCACCGGGATCGACCTCGACCGCAAGCTCTTCGTCATGCGGAAGCGCTGCGAGCACGAGATCCCCCAGCCCGTCTACTTCCCGTCGTTGTCGAGCCGCACGCTCGTGTACAAGGGCATGCTCACCACGCCCCAGCTCGGCGAGTTCTTCGAGGACCTGCGCGACGAGCGGGTGGAGTCGGCGCTCGCACTCGTGCACAGCCGGTTCTCCACCAACACGTTCCCGTCGTGGCCGCTCGCGCATCCGTACCGCTACATCGCGCACAACGGCGAGATCAACACCCTGCAGGGCAACCGCAACTGGATGCGCGCCCGTGAGGCCCTGATGCGGTCGTCGCTCATCTCGGGCCTCGAGCGTGCGTTCCCGGTCGTCACGCCGGGCGCGTCCGACACCGCGAGCTTCGACGAGTGCCTCGAGCTGCTCCATCTCGGCGGCCGCCCGCTCTACCACGCGGTGCTGATGATGATCCCCGAGGCGTGGGAGAACCACGCCACCATGCCGGCGGCGAACCGCGCGTTCTACCGCTACCACTCGTCGCTGATGGAGCCGTGGGACGGCCCCGCGTCGATCGCGTTCACCGACGGTACGGTCATCGGTGCGGTGCTCGACCGCAACGGCCTCCGCCCCAGCCGCTACTGGGTGCTCGACGACGACCGCGTGATCATGGCCAGCGAGGCCGGCGTCGTCGACGTCGATCCCGCCACCGTGGTGTCGAAGGGCAGGCTCCAGCCCGGCCGCATGTTCCTCATCGACACCGCCAAGGGCCGCATCGTGGGCGACGAGGAGCTCAAGGCCGACCTGGCCCGCGAGCTCCCCTACGGCGAGTGGCTCGAGCGTGGGCTCGTGCAGCTCGACGACCTCGCCGACCGCGCGCACGTGACGTACAGCCACGAGTCGGTGGTCCGCCGCCAGGAGACCTTCGGGTACAGCCACGAGGAGCTCAAGCTGCTCGTGGCGCCGATGGCCCGCAACGGCGCGGAGGCCATCGGCTCGATGGGCACCGACACGCCCATCGCCGTGCTGTCCGATCGCCCGCGCATGCTGTTCGACTACTTCTCGCAGCTCTTCGCGCAGGTCACCAACCCGCCGCTCGACGCGATCCGCGAGGAGCTGGTCACGTCGTTGCGGGCCACGATCGGGCCCGAGGGCAACGTGCTCGACCCCCAGCCCGACTCCTGCCGCCAGATCGAGCTGTCGTACCCCATCATCGACAACGACGAGCTCGCCAAGCTCATCCACATCAACGACGACGGGCAGTACCCGGAGTTCACCTCGCACGTGATCTCCGGCCTGTACCGCGCCGCGGGCGGTGGCGACGCACTGCGCGAGGCCATGGACCGCGTGCGCCACGAGGCTTCGGCCGCGATCGCCCAGGGCGCGCGGATCATCGTGCTGTCCGACCGCGACTCGAGCGCCGAGTGGGCGCCGATCCCGTCGCTCCTGCTCGTGTCCGGCGTGCACCACCACCTCATCCGCGAGAAGACGCGCACGATGGTGGGCCTGGTCGTCGAGTCCGGCGACGCGCGGGAGGTGCACCACATGGCGCTCCTCCTCGGCTTCGGCGCCGGCGCGGTCAACCCGTACCTCGCGTTCGAGTCGATCGAGGACCTGATCGCCGCCCGGCTCCACGGGCTCGGCGACTTCGACGCGAAGAAGGCGATCAAGAACTACATCAAGGCGTCGGGCAAGGGCGTCCTCAAGATCATGTCCAAGATGGGCATCTCGACGATCGCGTCCTACCGCGGGGCCCAGGTGTTCGAGGCGATCGGCCTCGGCCACGAGCTCGTGGACGAGTACTTCACCGGCACGGTGTCGCGCCTCGGCGGGATCGGGCTCGCCGAGGTCGCGGAAGAGGTCACCCGTCGGCATAGGCGCGCGTACCCCGACCGGCCCGACGAGCTCGCGCACCGAGACCTCGACTGGGGCGGCGAGTACCAGTGGCGTCGCGAGGGCGAGTTCCACCTGTTCAACCCCGACACGGTGTTCAAGCTCCAGCACGCAACCCGGGCCAAGCGCTACGACATCTTCCGTGAGTACTCCCGTGCCGTCGACGAGCAGGCGACGCGCCTCGCGACGCTGCGCGGCCTGTTCGAGCTGAAGGAGGGCGTGCGCCCGGCGGTGCCCATCGAGCAGGTGGAGCCGGTCTCGGAGATCGTGAAGCGGTTCGCCACCGGCGCCATGTCGTACGGCTCGATCTCGAAGGAAGCGCACGAGAACCTCGCCATCGCGATGAACCGCCTCGGCGGCAAGTCGAACACCGGCGAGGGCGGCGAGGACCCCGACCGCTACGTACCCGACGCGAACGGCGACCTGCGCCGCTCGGCCATCAAGCAGGTGGCCTCGGGCCGCTTCGGCGTCACGTCCGAGTACCTCGTCAACGCCGACGACCTGCAGATCAAGATGGCCCAGGGGGCCAAGCCCGGTGAAGGCGGTCAGCTCCCCGCGGCGAAGGTGTACCCGTGGATCGCCAAGACCCGGTACTCCACGCCGGGGGTGGGGCTCATCAGCCCGCCGCCGCACCACGACATCTACTCCATCGAGGACATCAAGCAGCTCATCCACGACCTGAAGAACTCCAACCCCCAGGCGCGCGTGCACGTGAAGCTCGTGGCCGAGGTCGGGGTCGGCACGGTCGCGGCCGGCGTGGCGAAGGCCCACTCCGACGTCGTGCTCATCTCCGGGCACGACGGCGGCACGGGCGCGTCGCCGCTCACGTCGATCAAGCACGCGGGTGCGCCGTGGGAGCTCGGCCTCGCCGAGACCCAGCAGACGCTCGTGCGCAACGGCCTGCGCGACCGCATCGTGGTGCAGGTCGACGGCCAGCTGAAGACGGGCCGCGACGTGCTCGTCGCCGCGCTCCTCGGCGGCGAGGAGTTCGGGTTCGCCACCGCGCCGCTCGTGGTGAGCGGCTGCGTGATGATGCGCGTCTGCCACCTCGACACCTGCCCCGTCGGCATCGCCACCCAGAACCCCGAGCTGCGCAAGCGGTTCTCGGGCAAGCCCGAGTTCGTCGTGAACTTCTTCGAGTTCATCGCGGAGGAGGTGCGCGAGCTGCTCGCGAAGCTGGGCTTCCGGTCGATCGCCGAGGCGGTCGGTCACACCGAGGTGCTCGACACCCGTGCCGCGATCGACCACTGGAAGGCGAGCGGTCTCGACCTCGCGCCGATCCTCCAGGCGGCCGAGAACCCGTACGAGGGCCAGACGCTCTACTGCACCAAGCAGCAGGACCACGGCCTCGACAAGGCGCTCGACCAGGAGCTCATCGCACGGTCGGGGCCGGCCATCGAGGACGGGCGCGTCGTCGAGATCGAGCTGCCCATCTCCAACGTGAACCGGACCGTCGGCACCATGCTCGGCTCGGTGGTCACGCGCGCCTGGGGTGGCGACGGCCTCCCCGACGACACGATCCGCGTCCACCTGCGGGGCTCGGCCGGGCAGAGCTTCGGGGCGTTCGTGCCCCGCGGCATCACGCTGCGGCTCGAGGGCGACGCCAACGACTACTTCGGCAAGGGCCTCTCGGGTGGGCGGCTGATCGTGCACCCCGACCGCGCCGCGCCGTTCGTGGCGGAAGACAACATCATCGCCGGCAACGTCGCGCTCTACGGCGCCACGAGCGGCGAGGCGTACCTGCGCGGCCAGGTGGGTGAGCGGTTCTGCGTGCGCAACTCCGGCGCGACGGCGGTGGTCGAGGGAGTGGGCGACCACGGCTGCGAGTACATGACCGGCGGGCGCGTCGTGGTGCTCGGCCCCACCGGCCGCAACTTCGCGGCCGGCATGTCGGGCGGGATCGCGTACGTGTACGACCCGCACGACCGGTTCGCCGCGCTGGTCAACTACGAGATGGTCGACCTCGTGCCGCTCGACGACGACGACCGCGAGTGGCTGCGGGCGGCGATCGAGCGTCATCGCGAGCTCACGGGCTCCGATGTCGCCGACGCGGTCCTGGCCCAGTGGGGCAGCGAGGTCGGAGCGTTCCGCAAGGTGATGCCGGAGGACTACCAGCGGGTGCTCACGGTGATGCGTGAGGCCGCGGACGCGGGTCTGTCCGAAGAGGAGACGCAGGTGATGGTGATGGAGTCGTCCCGTGGGTGAGGTGACCGGGTTCCTCAAGTGGAGCCGGGAGACGCCCGTGCGCCGGCCGGTCGAGCTGCGGCTCCACGACTGGCGCGAGGTGTACGAGCCGTTCGGGCGCGACTCGCTGGCGATCCAGGCCGGGCGCTGCATGGACTGCGGCATCCCGTTCTGCAACAACGGCTGCCCGCTCGGCAACCTCATCCCCGACTGGAACGACCTCGTCTACAAGGACCACTGGCGCGACGCGATCGAGCGGCTGCACGCCACCAACAACTTCCCCGAGTTCACCGGCCGGCTCTGTCCCGCGCCGTGTGAGGCCGCGTGCGTGCTCGGGATCAACCAGGACCCGGTGGCCATCAAGCAGGTCGAGGTCGAGATCGTCGACCGCGCCTGGAACGAGGGCTGGATCGAGCCGGTGGCGCCCGCGGTGAAGACGGGCAAGAACGTCGCGGTGGTCGGCTCCGGCCCCGCGGGCCTCGCCGCCGCGCAGCAGCTCACCCGCGCCGGGCACGACGTGGTGGTGTTCGAGCGGGCCGACCGCGTCGGCGGCCTGCTGCGCTACGGCATCCCCGAGTTCAAGATGGAGAAGCGCCACCTCGACCGCCGCCTCGAGCAGATGCGGGCCGAGGGCACGGAGTTCCGCGTGAGCACGAACGTCGGCGTCGACGTGAGCGTGGAGGACCTGCGGGCCGAGTTCGACGCGATCGTCCTCGCCGGCGGCGCCACGGCGTGGCGCGACCTGCCCATCGCGGGCCGTGAGCTCGCCGGCATATACCAGGCGATGGAGTACCTGCCCTGGGCCAACCGAGTGCAGCAGGGCGACCTCGACGCGCCGCCGATCACCGCCGAGGGCAAGCGCGTGGTGATCATCGGCGGCGGCGACACCGGCGCCGACTGCCTCGGCACGTCGCACCGCCAGGGTGCCGCGTCGGTGCACCAGTTCGAGATCATGCCGCGCCCGCCCGACACCCGCGCGCCGACCAACCCGTGGCCCACGTACTCGAACGTGTTCCGGGTGACGTCCGCGCACGAAGAAGGCGGCGAGCGCGTGTACAGCGTGAACACCGAGCGGTTCGTCGGCGACGACGACGGCAACGTGCGCGCGCTCGTGGCCCACCAGGTCGAGATGGTCGACGGTCGCTTCGAGAAGATCGAGGGCAGCGAGTTCGAGCTCCCGTGCGAGATCGTGTTCCTCGCGATGGGCTTCGTCGGCCCGCAGCGGGAAGGCATGATCGACGCGCTCGGGGTGGAGCTCGACGAGCGCGGCAACGTGCGCCGCGACGCGTCGTTCCAGTCGAGCGTGCCCGGGGTGTTCGCCTGCGGCGACATGGGCCGGGGCCAGAGCCTCATCGTGTGGGCGATCGCCGAGGGCCGCTCCTGTGCGGCCGGTGTCGACGCGTTCCTGATGGGCGAGACCCTCCTCCCCGCGCCGATCGTCCCCACCGCCCGCCCCCTGCTCTGAACCCCAGCACGTCGATCCGACGGATACCCTGCGCCTCCTGATCCCAGGAGGTCCTCGTGCAGGTCCGTGAGCAGATCTACGTCGGCGGCGAGTGGGTCGCCTCCGAGGGCAGCGGCACGATCGACGTCGTCTCCCCGCACACCGAGGAAGTCATCGGGCGGGTGCCCGACGCCACCCCGGCCGACATGGACCGCGCCGTCGCGGCCGCCCGGGAGGCGTTCGACCACGGCCCCTGGCCGCAGATGACCCCGGCCGAGCGGGCCGATGGCATCAAGCGGCTCTCGGCCGCGCTCCAGGCCCGGGCCCAGGACCTCGCCGACACGATCTCGTCGGAGAACGGGTCGCCGAAGCAGTGGTCGATCATGGGCCAGGTCTTCTCGGCGACGATGGTGCTCGACACCTACGCCGCGATCGCCCCCGGCTACGGCTGGGAGGACGACCGCATGGGCGCGCTCGGCGCGCCGATCAAGGTCCGCCGCGCGCCGGTGGGGGTGGCCGCGGGGATCATCCCGTGGAACGTCCCGCTGTTCATCGCCGCGCTGAAGCTCGGGCCCGCGATGGCCGCCGGTTGCCCCATCGTGCTGAAGCCCGCGCCCGAGACCCCGCTCGACGGCTACCTCCTCGCCGACGCGATCCACGAGGTTGATCTCCCGCCGGGAGTGATCAACGTCGTCGCCGCGGGCCGGGAGACCGGCGACCACCTCGTGCGCCACCCCGGGATCGACAAGGTCAGCTTCACCGGCTCCACCGCGGTCGGCCGCAAGATCGGCGCGATCTGCGGCGAGCAGCTGAAGCGCTGCACGCTCGAGCTCGGCGGCAAGAGCGCAGCGATCGTGCTCGACGACTGGGTGATCGACGACGCGTCGCTCGGCAACCTGGTGATGTCGGGCCTGATGAACAACGGCCAGGTGTGCGGCGCGCAGAGCCGGATCCTCGTGAGCGCGACGCGCTACGACGAGGTCGTCGACGCGCTGGCGGCCGCGGTCGGCGCGCTGAAGACGGGCGACCCGCTCGACGACGCGACCCAGGTCGGCCCGCTCGTCGCGCAGCGTCAGCAAGAGCGCGTGCGCGGCTTCCTCGACGCCGGCCGCAGCGCTGGTGCGAGCGCGGTCGTCGGTGGCGGCGTTCCGAAGGACCTCGACAAGGGCTGGTACGTCGAGCCGACGGTGTTCGCCAACGTCACCAACGACATGCAGATCGCGCGCGAGGAGATCTTCGGGCCGGTGCTCTCGGTGATCAAGTACGAGAGCGAGGCCGAGGCCGTCGCGATCGCGAACGACTCCGACTACGGGCTGTGCGGCTCGGTGTGGACCGCCGACGCCGAGCACGGTGCTGCGGTGGCGGCGAAGGTGCGCACCGGGGTGGTCGCGGTCAACAGCTCGATGATCCTCGACTTCAACGCGCCGTTCGGCGGGTTCAGGGCGTCGGGCATCGGCCGCGAGCTCGGCCCCGAGGGCATCGCGCCCTACACCGAGTACCAGACCATCATCCTCCCCACCGGCTGACCTGGGGTCGAACCGCGCGCGCGGAGCGTTCACTCCCGTCGGGGTTGGCCTCGTTGCTCGCGGTGGAGTCGTCGGTGGACGGCGAGGTGATGGGAGCGGCAGCGGAGCTCGAGGTTGTCGAGGCTGGTCGGTCCGTGCCGTTCCCAAGGCACGATGTGGTGGCCGTCGCACCAGGGGGCGGGGATGTCGCAGCCGGGCTCGACGCAGGTGCGGTCGCGGACGGCGAGCATCCGGCGGAGCGCCGGGGTGATCAGGCGGGTGCGGCGGCCGAGGTCGAGGACCTCGGAGTCGCCCCGCATCAGCACGCGACCGATCGCGGCGTCACACGCGAGGGTTCGGGCGAGCACCGGGGAGATGGGCCCGTACCCGACCACCTCACAGCACCCGTGCAGGGGATCGGGGGATGACCGGCCGGCGAGGGTGTCGACATCCACGATCACGTCGATGCTCACCGTCGGCGGTTGGTCGCCGCAGACGAGGCGCTTCAATGCCGCGGCGCGGCGCTGCGCGAGCGTGCGCGGCGGACGTGACCCGTCGGTGGAGTCGGGCGGCTCGAGCGCGTCGAGACGGTCGATCAACGCCTTGGTGGCGATCGGTTCGAGGCGCCCGTCCAGGTGCCCGACTCCGGCGAAGGTGGCGGCGATGTCGAGGTAGTCGGCGTCGGCGGCGGTGGGTTCGTCGGCCGCGGCATCATCGGCACACGCCCGCCAGTACTGCATGAGCGGCCGGAATGCCGACGCCGCCAGACTCCGGGCCGCGTCGAGGATCACGTCCTCGTGCTCCCGGTACTGCTCCTGCCGGTGCTTCGCGGCCTGCGCCGCGACCGTTACGTGCGAAACC
>JBAZYX010000038.1:0-30161 GCA_041659105.1 Acidimicrobiia bacterium | reverse complement strand
TGGTGGTCGTGGGCGGACCGGTAGTGGTGGTCGTGGGCGGACCGGTAGTGGTGGTCGTGGGCGGACCGGTCGGACCACAGAACTGGACGTTGGAGATGTCGGGGATGTTGCCCGAGCCCACGGGCGGGAGGGCGTCGTTCGAGAAGGTTCCCGACTTCTGGGGCGGGTCGTACGTGGTGAACGACGAGCCGTCCCCGCCCTTCACGATCACGACCGCGATGTCCACGGTGGAGCTCCAGTCGCCACCGTCGGCCGTGCCGTTCGTGATCGTGACCACCGACTCGTTCCCCGCCGGCTTCTCGAAGACGTACGCGCCGTCGTTGAACTCGTACTTCGAGACGAGCTCGGTACCGGTCGGGCATTCCTCGGGAGGCGTGGCCGCGGTCGTCTGGACCGCGCCGACGACGACCAGGATGGCACCGACGATCGCGACGATCAGCCCGCCCTGCCAGAGCTTGATCCGGCGGAGGGGCTGTTGGGCCTGCGGCAGTTCGGCACTCGTCGTCACGTGGGTCTCCCGCAACCACCGATCTGTGACCGATTTGCACAGAAGGTGGTGATGGGGAGAAACCTACTCGACTCGACCAGGTCTGCGGGGGACCGGAAGCGGCGGGTCAGCCGCGCAGGCACGGGCCGGTGTCGACCGGCTGGGTCGCGGCGAGGCCGGGGCCGAGCACCGCGTCGAGCTCGCGCCGTGAGAGCGCGTAGCCGGTGGTGCTGTCGCCCGGGTCGATCGCGAACGCCACTCCCGCCACGCGGCCCTCGGCGTCGATGAGCGGCGCGCCGGAGTCGCCGGGCTGGAGCCGGGTCGCGAGCACGAGCACCTCGCGGCTCGTGGGCGACGTCCGGTAGATGTCGGTGCCGCGTGCGTCGACGATCCGGTCGACGCGCGCGGGGGCGGCCCGCAGCGGACCGCCGCCGGGGTGGCCGACGACCGCGCCGGTGTCGTCGAGCCCGATGTCGCCGAGCCCGAGCGGCGTGAGGCCGCCGCCCGACACCCGGAGCAACGCGAGGTCGCGCGCCGGGTCGAACGCGACGACGGTCGCGTCGCGCCGGCGTCCGTCCTCGCTGTAGACCTGGGTGGACCGCTCCCCCGCCACGACGTGCGCGTTCGTCACCACGATCGACGCGGTGGCCGCGAACCCGGAGCCGTCGATCACGAGGTCGCACGCCTGGCCTTCGACCCGCACCACCCCGGGTACCACCCGGGCCGCGACCGCGGGGTCGAGCCCCGTCTCGGGCGGGTCACCCGCGTTCGGGTCGGTGAGCCGGCGGAACACCTCGGGGAACGGCGCCTCCCCGACGAGCCGCCCGAGCGCGACGACCGACGACGGCGGGTCGGGCGCGACGGCCTGCACCTCACGCGCGATCCACGAGCCCCGGACGCCGCGTGCGGTCCATCCCGGGGTGCTCGCGAGGGCCGGGATCAGCAGCCACAGGACGACGGCGCCCGCCAGGCCGCCGACGAGCGCGCCGCCCACATGGTCGGCCGTGCGCAACCCCCCGACCGGCGGCAGCACCGCGGTGACCGCGGAGCCGAGCGCGATCCCCAGGCTCTGGGCGATCACCACCACCAGGAGCAGGAAGACCAGCGCGATCGCGAAGCGGGCCTGGGGGGTGACCGAGGGGAAGGCGTTCGTGACGTCGTCGACGAAGGCCACCCCGAAGATCAGGCCGACCGCGAACCCGGCCCACCCGAGCACGCCGCGCACGAGGCCCAGGCGCCAACCGCCCCACGCCGCGAGCCCCAGCAGGACGGCGAGGGCGAGGTCGAACGAGTTCACTCGATCGGGGCGAGCAGCCGGGCGAAGGTGAGGAAGCCCGTGTGGGCCACCATGCGATGGTCGGGGCGGACGGACTGCCCCTCCACGTGCCAGGTGCGCTGGAGCACCTCGAGCGTCTGGGCCATCCCGAACGCGGACTCCGCGAAGACGTCGCGGAGCTGGGACACCTGGAGGATGGTCGGAAGGTACGCGAGGAGGATGCCGCCCGGGGCGAGGGCCTTCTCGGCGTGGGGCACGACCTGCCAGGGCTCGGGGAGGTCCAGGAGGATGCGGTCGAGGTCGGTGGCGTCGATCCCCTGGTAGATGTCGCGGACCTCGATGTCGAGGGGGATGTCGGTGCCGAGGAGCGCCTCGACGTTGCGGCGCGCGCGGTCGGCGAAGTCGTCGCGGATCTCGTAGCCGAGCACGTGGCCGGTCGGCCCGATGGCGCGGAGCAGCGTCATGGTGAGCGCGCCGGAGCCGACACCCGACTCGAGCACGTGCGCGCCCGGGAACACGTCGGCATGCATGAGGATCGGCCCGAGGTCCTTCGGGTAGATCACCTGCGCCCCGCGGGGCATCTCGAGGATGTAGTCGGAGAGCGTGGGGCGAACGGCCACGAGCCGGGCGCCCTTCGTGGTGCGCACGCTCACGCCCTCGTCGGCACCGATGAGGTCGGCGTGCTTGAGCACGCCCGCGTGCGAGTGGAACTCGCCGTCGTCCTTCAGGACCACGAGGTGACGACGGCGCTTGCTGTCGAGCAGCAGCACGCGGTCCCCCGCGACGAACGGCCCGCGGCTCACGATGCCGTCACCGGGATCGCGCGCTCCCGCAGCCGGCAGAACGCGCACAGCTCACCGGGGGTCGGCGCGCCGCAGCTCGGGCACGGGTGCAGCTCGACCTCGGGTCCGGCGTCGCCGCGCGCGAGCTGGTCGTGCGCACGTTCGAGGAACCCGAACAGGAACGCGGCCTTGCTCCCCGGCGACCGGTGCTCGAGCTCGTTGAGCGTCTCCTTGTAGCCGAGGTGCCGGTTGCCCGCGGCCATCGGGCACTCCTCGACCTGGTAGTCGATGCGCTCGAGCACGCAGTACGCGGCCATCTCGCGCTCGCCCAGCCGGTACAGCGGCTTCACCTTGCGGGCAAAGCCCGGCGCGGCCGGAAGCGCGGGGTGCTGGCGGGCCAGGTAGTCGAGATCCCAGTGGAGGACGTTGCCGAGCAGCACCGCGGCCTCGTCGTCGAGGTTGTGCCCGGTGGCCACGACGTCGTAGCCGTGGTCGAGCGCGAACTGGTTGAACACGTGGCGCTTCGAGAGGCCGCACGCGCCGCACGGTGCCCGGCGCGTGGCCGCGGCGGCGCCGGGGATCGTGAACCCGTGGTCGGTGGCGAGGTCGACGACGTGCAGGGTGCGCCCCCGCGCCTCGGCGTACGCGCCGGCGTACCGGTGCGACTCGTCGGAGTACTCGTCGATCCCGAGCCCCACGTAGAGCCCGTCGGCGGGGATGTCGATCCGGCCGAGCAGGTCCCACAGCGCGAGGGAGTCCTTGCCGCCCGACACCGCGACGAGCACCCGCTCGCCGGGGGCGATCATGCGGAAGTGCTTGATCGCGCGTCGCACTTGCTCCTCGCAGTGCGCGACGAAGTGCTCGCGGCAGAAGTTCGCGTTGTGCCGGCGCAGGTCGATCACCGCGGGTTCGCGGCACACCCGGCACTTCATCGGCACGCGTGTCATCGCGGCACTCCGGCGTCGGCGCCGCCCGAGATCACCGGACGGATCTCGATGTCGGCGTCGTCGGCGAGGCGCGCGTCGTTGGTCACGAGCTCGTCGCCCACGATCACGAGCACCGACTCGGGGTTGAGCTCGAGGCGGGCGAGCAGCGCGTGCACGGTGGTCGGGCCCGGGATCTCGAGCTCACGACGGGGGTTTCGCAGCAGCACCTTCACGGCGTCACCACCGCTTCGGGTCAGCGCTCCCCGGGCTCGAAGACCCGGATCTGCAGTCCGGCGCCGGGCTCGATCGAGCCGCGGAACACCGTCTCGGGCTTCCCGTTGAGCAGCTGCTTGGCCATGGTCATGACCGCGGTGGTGGTGCTGACGCGCTGGAGGTTGCGCTTCCAGTTGCGGAAGAACCACCTCCAGGCCCAGAGGAGGAGGGATCGCCACATGGTCTCAGACCCGCTTGATCTCGACGATCGTGCGCTTCTTGCGGCCGTGGCGGCGCCCCATGAGGTAGATCACGCCCAGCGCGACCACCACGCCCGCGATCGCGGCGACCTTGCCGAACTCGCGGCCCGTCTCGACGCCCGTCTCGACGTCACCCTGGATCTGGCGGAGCTTGGCCTCGATGTCGGCCCGGCTCACCTTCGTCGTCTCGGCCGAGGTCATTGCCGCAGCTCCCTTTGCACTCGGATGGTCTTGCGGGCGGTCCACACGATCCCGGCGCCGATCATCAGCGCGGCGAACACGAGCAGATAGGGCACCCAGGACCAATTGCCCGTGAAGGTGGTCCCGGTCTCGGTCTGGAGGAGCCGGAGGCATCCGAGGGCCAGGAGCATCACCCCGGTGCCCATGAGCACGGAGCCGGCGACGCCGAAGGCGAGGTAGCGCCCGAGCTGCTGGATCGGGACGAGCGTCTCCTGCTTGAGGTAGGTGACGATCAGGTCCTTCAGCTCCAGCACGAGCTCCGGGAGGGAGGGACGGCTGGGCGTGCCGAACGACGGCAACGACGGGCGGGAGTCGCGGGGTTCGGCCACGGCGAGATACTACGGCCCGGTGGCGGCCGGTGCGGGGGGAACGGGAGCCGGGACCAGCGCGTCGGGGGCGGGCGCCTCGGGGAACCGGGCGATGATCTGTGCGAGCCGGGCCCGGATCTTGATCGCGTCGGCCTCGCCGAAGGTCCCGTTCACCAGGAGGGCGAACCGCAGGGGCCGGCCGTTGTCGACCAGCCCCGCCAGCCCGGTCACCCCGTTGAGGAACCCGGTCTTCCCCCGCAGACGGCCCTCGAGCCCGGTGCCCAGGAACTCGTCGGCCAGGGTGCCCGACTGCCCGGCGACCGCCATCCCGGCCCAGAGGCTGCTCAGATCGGGACGGATGCCGAGGTCGACGGTCTTGGCCAGGGCCTGGCACGTGACCCGGTTGTCGCGCGCGAGCCCGGAGCCGTCGACCATCGTGACGCCGGCCATCGGCACCCCCAGCTCACCGAGCTTCTTCATCGCCGCCGCGGTGCCGGCCGCGGTGGTGCCCTCCCTCGCCGACTTCACGCCGATCTCCTTGATCAGCATCTCGGCCGCGAGGTTGTCGCTCGCGCGAACCACCTCGGCCACCAGCTCGCGCAGCGGCGCCGACTCGACCTTGGCGACCTCGGTGGCGTCGTCGGGGGCCTTCCCGTGTGCCACCGCGCCGGTGACGGTCACCCCCCGGGCCCGCAGGAGCCGCACGAGCTCGTTGCCGGCGGTCACCGCGGGGTCGTCCACCGGGACGGGCGTCGGCTTGAGGCGGCTGAACCCCCTGTTCACGGTGAGGGCGCCGATCGGCCCGATCTGGCCCTCGGTCCGGTAGCTCGGTGGCCAGGTCGGGTTGTACCGCTCGGCGTCGTAGCGGGTGTCGTCGACGACGAGCGTGTTGACCTTGCGAACGCCCTTCGCGACCACCAGATCGGCGAGCGACTCCATCGGGGTGGACGGCGTGCCCGCGGTCTTCGGGTCGCTCTCGAGCACGGCGCGGAGCTCCGCCGTGTTGAGCAGGGGGTCTCCCCCACCCACGAGCACGAGCTTGTCGACGGTGCCGGTGGCCGGGTCGCCGTTCGCGACGACGCGGGTCGTCAGGGTCGTGTCGGCCCCGAGGACTGCGAGCGCGGCCGCGCCGGTGAGCAGCTTCTGGGTGGACGCGCCGATGTACGACGATTCGGGTGCATGGCTCGCGATCGGGCCCGCCCCGGTGAGGACGTCGAAGCACGCGTCGGCGGTGCCGACGGCGGCGTCGAGCTGCTGCTGGAGGCGTGACGCGCCGACGGCGTCGACGAACGGCTGTGGGATCCGCCGCGGCGACCATCCCGCGGTTGGGGCGGCGCTCACGGGCGCGCCCGCCTCCGCCACGTCGTCCTGCGCGGTCACGGCGACGACGCCGCACGCGACCGCCCCGGCGAGGAGCGTGGCGACGAGGGCGCCCCGGATCACGCGCCCGCGGCGAACCGCCGCCCGCGGTGGCGGGCGTCCTGCCAGCAGTGCTCGAGGGCGCGCACCGCTCGGTTGGCGGAGAGGTAGCAGAGCCGCCCCGACTCGCGCACCGAACGCGGCCCGGCGTTGTCGGGATCCGCGAACGCGAGCTCGGTGGCCACGAGCACGGGCTTGCCGGTCCGGGTCGACGCCTCGGCCGCCGCTTGCGCGAACCGCGCGTCTTGCCGCTCGTGGTAGGCGACGATCCGCTCCAACCCGTGCTCGGGATAGAAGGGTCCTTCGCGCATCAGCCGCGCCTGGTTGGACTGGATGCCCAGCCCGAGCATCACCACCGCGTCGACGTCGGGGTGCGCGGTGACGAGGTCGAGCACCTCGGGGATCGTGTCGCGGGTCTCGGAGCCGGCGAAGTCGATCGGGTTGTTGCGGCTCCAGCGCGGCGGCAGCTTCTCGTCGATCGCGGCACGCAGGTCGTCGGGGAGCGCGAGGAGCTCGAGGCTCGACCGGTGGATCGCGTCGGCCGTCACCACGCCCCAACCACCGGCGGTGGTGAGCACGGCGATCCGGTTGCCCCGGAGGCGGGGCTGGGTGGCCAGCGTGGCCGCGGCCTCGTACGCCTCCTCGATCGTGGCCGCACGCAGCGCGCCGGCCTGGCGGCACACGCCGTCGAAGACGCGGTCGTCGCTCGCGAGCGCACCCGTGTGCGACGCCGCGGCGCGTTGCCCGCCCGCGGTGGCGCCACCCTTCACGAGGACGACGGGGATCCGCTCGGTGACCGCCCGGAGGCGGTCCGCGAACGCCCGCCCGTCGGTGAGGCCCTCGACGTACGCGAGCGCGACGGAGGTCTCGGGGTCGTCGGCGAAGTACTCGAGGTAGTCGGCGATGCCGACCGCGGCCGCGTTGCCGGCCGAGACGGCCCGGCTGATGCCGACGCCCGACGCGACCGCGAGGTTCATGAACGACGAGACGAAGTTGCCCGACTGGCTGGCGATGCCGATGGGTCCCGCGGGCGGGTACGGCGCCACGATCTGCGCGCACAACGCCGCCGGGGTGGAGACGACGCCCTGGCCGTTGGGGCCCGCGAGCACGATGCCGAGCTCGTCGGCGAGGGCGATCAGCTCGCCCTGCGCGCGGCGGCCCTCTTCCCCTGCCTCGCCGTAGCCCGCCGACGCGATGAACGCGGCGCGCACACCGCGGCGCGCACACGCGCGCAGCACCTCGGGGTTGGCGCCGGCCGGCGTGCACACGAACGCGAGGTCGATCACCGCACCGTCGGGCAGGTCGTCGATCCCGGGGTAGACGGGCGCGCCGAGCAGCTCGCCGCCCTCGCGATTGGTGGCGTACACCTCGCCGGGGAAGCCCGCGGCGCGCAGGTTGTGCAGCGCGACGAAGCCGAACTTGCCGGGGTGGCTCGACGCGCCGACGACGACGACGCCCCGCGGCTCGAACAGCGGTGTGAGATCCCGGGCCGGGCTCACCGATCCAGCTCCACGAGGGCGTCGACGGCGACGGGGCGGCCGTCGACGACGATGAGGGGGTTGACGTCGACCGACACGACGTCGGGCCGCGCCGTGGCCAGCTCGCCGAGGCCGAGCAGCACCGCCGCGAGCGCGTCGCGGTCGACCGCGGGCTCGCCGCGCACCGGCCCGAGCAGCGACTGCGTGGAGAGCGACTCGATCGCCTCGGCGGCGTCGAGCGCGTCGAGCGGCACCGGCACGAACGCGACGTCGGCCACGGCCTCGGTGAGCACGCCGCCGAAGCCGATCATCACGCACGGTCCGAACTGCGGGTCGCGGACGAGCCCGGCGACGAGCTCGCGGGTGCCGCGCAGCATCGGGGCCACGAGCACGGCGACCGCGCCGTCCTCGGGTCGGGCCGCGGCGAGGAGGTCGCCGGCCGCGGCGCGCACCGCGGCGTCGTCGGCGAGCCCCAGGCGCACCAGGCCGCGCTCGGTCTTGTGTGCGATCGCGTCCCCGACGAGCTTGGCGACCACGGGGTAGCCGATGGACCGCGCCGCGGTGACCGCGGCGTCGCCATCCGCGGCGCGTACCGCCGGCGCGACGGGGACGCCGTACCCGGCGAGCAGCGCGCTCGACTCGTCCTCGGCCAGCGTGCGGCTCACGGGAGGCTGGCTCACACCTTCTGGTCGCGGTCGGCCCAGAACTCGTCGCGCAGGACCCGCTTGAGGAGCTTCCCGGCCTCGGTGCGGGGCAGCTCGTCGCGCACCTCGTACTCGCGGGGCCGCTTGAAGGACGCGAGCCGTTCGGCCACGAAGGCGCGGACTTCGTCGAGGTCGAGCGTCTGACCGGGCCGGGGCTGGAGGATCGCGTAGACCGACTCGCCCCACTCGTCGTCGGGGATCCCGAAGACGGCGACGTCCATGATCTGCGGGTGGTGGTGCAGGACCGCCTCGATCTCGGCCGGGTAGATGTTGACCCCGCCCGAGATGATCATGTCCTTCTTGCGGTCGCAGATGTAGAGGTAGCCCTCGTCGTCGACGTACGCGACGTCGCCGACCGACTTCCACTGCGCGTCGGAGAGCTCCGCGAGGTGCTCGTCGGTCCGGTAGTAGCCGTCCATCGCGAGTCGGGTGCGGATGAAGAGCTCGCCCGGTTCGCCGACCGGTGCCTCGTCGCCGGCGTCGGTGACGATCCGCACCTCGATCGGCCCGTAGGTCTTCCCGCAGGATCCCGGCTTGCGGATCTGGTCCTCGGGCGGCAGCACGCTCACGACGCCGAGCTCGGTGGAGCCGTAGATCTCGTAGAGGAAGCCGTCGCCGAGCTTCTCGACGACCTCCTGCTTCAGCGCGTACGGGACCGGCGCGGCGTTCGCCACGAGGATCCGCATCGACGACATGTCGGCGCGTTCGAGCTCGCCGGGCGGCAGGCTCACGATGCGCTTGAGCTGGGTGGGCGCCGTGAACGTGTTGGTGGCGCGGTGCTCGGCCACGGCCTTGAGCCAGGCGCTCGGCTCGAACTTCCGCATCGTCACGATCGAGCCACCGAGCGAGTGGGCGAGCGTGGCGAACATCAGCGGACCGGAGTGATAGAGCGGGCCCGTGGTGAGGTAGATCTCCTCGCCCGGCTGGAACCGCAGCGCCTGGAGCAGCGCGACGACGGTCTCGGGGTCGCTCGACGTGCGCAGCGCGCCCTTCGGGTGCCCCGTGGTGCCGGAGGTGTAGATCATCGAGCCGCCGACCTTGCCGGGATCGATCCCCGGCGTCGGCTCGGTCTCCGGGCTCGCGGCGAGCAGCTCGTCCCACCCGACGCAGCCCTCGGGGACGGCTCCGCCGAACACGACGACCGCGCGCACCTTCGGGAGGCGGTCGCGCACCGAGGCGAGGAGCGGCGCCTGCTCGGCGTCGATCACCACGGTGGTCGCGTCGGAGTTGTCGACGACGTACTGCATCTCCTCGGCGGTGAAGCGGTACGACAGCGGGACGGCGACGAGTGCCGCCTTCCGGGCCGCGTGGACGGTGGTGACGACCTCGAGCGAGTTGGGGCCGCACCACACGACGCGCTCGCCGGGGTCGGCCCCGACCGCGGCGAGCCCGTGGGCGAGCCGGTTGGCGAGGAGGTTGAGCTCGCCGTAGCTCGTGGCGGACGGGTGGCCACCGCCGGACGGGTCGACGATCACCGCGGCTGCGTGGCCGTTGAGTTCCGCCTGGTTCGTGAGCGTGTCGGTCATCGGGGCGCGGAGTCCTCGTGGGAGGGGGACGGGAGGAACGAACGGCGCGAGTTCGGGCCCCGCAGGAGCCTCGGTAGCCTACCCCCGTGCCCCCCACCCCCGACGGGCGCGGTCCCCTGGCGTCGAGCGTCGTCATGCCCGCATTCAACGAGGCCGAGCTGCTCGAGCGCTCCGTCACCGACGTGACCGACGGCGTGCGCGCACTGGGTGCCCCGTTCGAGCTGATCGTGGTCGAGAACGGGTCGCGCGACGGCACCGCCGCGATCGCCGACCGCCTCGCCGCCACGATCCCCGAGGTCGAGGTGCTCCACCTCGCAGACCCCGACTACGGCGCCGCGCTGCGGGCGGGGCTCCTGGCGGCCCGGGGCGACACCGTCGTCAACTTCGACGTCGACTACTACGACCTCGGCTTCGTGGTCGACGCGGCGGCCCGGCTCGCGGCCGGTGACCGGCCCGCGATCGTCGTGGGCTCCAAGCGGGCCGAGGGCGCGCGCGACGAGCGGACCGCCCTGCGCCGTCTCGTGACCGGCGTGTTCTCCGGCATCCTCCGGTACGGCTTCGGGCTGCGGGTCTCCGACACCCACGGCATGAAGGCCATGCGCCGCGAGGCGTTGGTGCCGCTCGCGAGCGACTGCCACTTCGGCACCGACCTCTTCGACACCGAGCTGGTCCTGCGGGCCGAGCGTGCAGGGCTCCTGACCGTCGAGCTGCCGGTGGTCGTCGTCGAGCGGCGGCCGTCGCGCTCCCCCATCTGGCGTCGGGTCCCCCGGACCGTGTGGGGGCTCATCCGGCTCCGGGTCCTCCTCTGGCGCGAGCGCTGAGCCCACGTCGATGAACCGGTTCGCCGCGGCGCTCTCGCAGCACCCGCTCCCCGCCCACGCCGTGGGCGAGGTCGCGGGTCAGGTCCTCGACCAGCTCGACGGCGACGACCCCGACCTCCTCGTCTGCTTCGCGTCGCCGCACTTCGTCGGGGCGCTCGACGACGCCGTGCACGCCGTCCACGCACTGCTCACCCCGCGGGTCCTCCTCGGCACCACCGCGAGCGGAGTCCTCGGGGGCAGCCACGAGGCCGAGGACGGCGTGGGCTTCGCGGTCTTCGCGGCGTGCCTACCCGACGCCGACCTCGAGCCGATCGCGCTCCGCCAGGAGGACACCCCCGACGGACCGACCGTGGTCGGATGGCCCGAACGGGAGATCGATGCCGAGCTGCTGCTGCTCGCGGCCGACCCGTTCTCCTTCCCCACCGAGGCCTTCCTGCGCCGCCTCGACGACGACCGTCCCGGGCTGGCGGTCCTCGGCGGCCTCGCGTCGGCCGCCGTCCGCGCCGGCGGCAACCGCCTGCTGCTCGACGGCCGGATCGTGGCCGACGGCGCGGTCGGGGTGCTGGTGGCCGGCGCCGGGGTGCGCACGGTGGTCTCCCAGGGCTGCCGCCCGGTCGGCGACCCCTTCGTGGTCACCCGGGGCCGGCGGAACTTCGTGGAGGAGCTCGGTGGGCGACCCGCGCTCGATCGCCTCCGGGAGCTCGCCGACGGCGTCGACGACGACGAGCGCGCGCTCCTCCAACGGGGCCTGCACATGGGGTTCGTGGTCGACGAGCACCGGGCCGACTTCGGGCGCGGCGACTTCCTCGTGCGCAACATCCTCGGGGCCGACCGGGACAACGGCGCGATCGCGGTGGGCGAGCAGGTGGAGGTGGGCCGGACGGTCCAGTTCCACGTCCGTGACGCCGTGTCGGCGGACGAGGACCTGCGCGTGCTCCTCGCCCGCGAGACGGCCCGGGGCGCGCTGCTGTTCACCTGCAACGGGCGGGGGCAGGCCTTCTTCGAGGTCCCCGACCACGACGCCGGCCTCGTCGCCGAGCAGCTCGGATCGATCCCCGTCGCCGGGATGTTCTGTGCGGGTGAGCTCGGACCCGTCGGCTCCCGGAACGCGCTGCACGCGTACACGGCGAGTCTCGCGCTGTTCGACTGAGGCAGGGCCGGCCACCGGCGGATGTCGTGCGGTTCGACCGAACGACCGGCCTAGTCTGCGCTGACACAACGCGAGAGGAGCCCGGGTGGCTACGACCGACCTCGAGATCCGTGCCATCAACGTGGCGCGCGGCCTGGCGATGGACGCGGTGCAGAAGGCGAACTCGGGGCACCCCGGGACGCCGATGGCGCTCGCCCCACTGGCCCACGTGCTGTTCACGCGGATCATGCGGTACGACGCCGGTGCCCCCGAGTGGCCCGACCGTGACCGCTTCGTGCTGTCGGCCGGCCACGCGTCGATGCTCCTGTACTCCTACCTGCACCTCTGCGGCTTCGGGCTCACCCTCGACGACATCGAGAGCTTCCGGCAGTGGGGCTCGGCCACCCCGGGCCACCCCGAGTACCACCACACCGCCGGCGTCGAGGTGACCACCGGCCCGCTCGGGCAGGGCGTCGCCAACGGGGTCGGCATCGCGCTCGCCGAGGCCAACCTGCGGGCGCGCTTCGGTGCCGAGCTGTTCGATCACCACGTGTTCGCCATCTGCTCCGACGGCGACTTCGAGGAGGGCATCAGCCACGAGGCCGCGTCGCTCGCCGGCCACCTCGGCCTCGGCAAGCTCGTCTACGTCTACGACGACAACCACATCTCGATCGACGGTCCGACGGAGCTGTCGTACTCCGACGACGTGCCGAAGCGGTTCGCGGCATACGGCTGGCACGTGGTCGAGGTCGGCGAGGTCGCCAACGACTGCGACGCCCTCGAGGCCGGGCTGCGCTCGGGCATGGCGGTCGACGACCGGCCGAGCCTGGTGGTGCTGCGGAGCCACATCGGTTGGCCGTCGCCGAAGTACACCGACACGGCGCACGCGCACGGCAACCCGCTCGGTGCCGACGAGGTCGCCGCGGTGAAGGAGATCCTCGGCCTCCCGGCGGAGGACTTCTTCGTGCCGGAGGACGTGCTCGCGTACTACCGGGCCGCCGGCGTACGCGGCCGGGCCGAGCGCGACGCGTGGCAGCACCGCCGCGACGCCATCCGCATCGACGACCCCGACCGTGCGGAGCAGGTGGACGCGTGCCTCGAGGGTCGCGGCCGTCCCGGCTGGGAGGAGGCGCTGCCGACGTGGGAGGTGGGCGAGTCGCTCGCGACGCGCGCCGCGTGCTCGAAGGTGCTCTCCGCGATCGTCGACCGCGTCCCCGGGCTCCTGGCCGGTGGCGCCGACCTCACGGGCAACACCGGCACCGAGCTCAAGGGCGCGCCGGTGGTGGGCGTGCACGACTTCGGCGGCCGCCAGATCCACTGGGGCATCCGTGAGCACGGCATGGGCTCGGTCATGAACGGGATGGCGGTGTCGGGACTGCTCCCGGCCGGCGGCACGTTCTTCGTGTTCAGCGACTACATGCGCCCCGCGGCGCGCCTCGCCGCGCTCTCCCGCTACCGCACGGCGTTCGTGTGGTCGCACGACTCCGTCGGGGTGGGCGAGGACGGGCCGACCCACCAGCCCATCGAGCAGCTCATGGCGGTGCGGGCGATCCCGGGCCTGTGCGTCGTCCGGCCCGCCGACGCGAACGAGACCGCGCACGCGTGGCGGCTGCACATCGACGGCGAGGGTCCGATGGCGCTCATCCTCACCCGCCAGAGCGTCCCGGTGCTCGAGGGCACCTCGGACCGCGGCGCGGTCGGCGTGCCGCGCGGCGCGTACGTCCTCGCCGACGAGCCCCACGGCGACCTCGACCTCGTGCTCATCGGCACGGGCTCGGAGGTGTCGCTGTGCGTGGCGGCCCGCGACCTGCTCGCGGCCGAGGGCTTCGGCGTGCGCGTCGTGTCGATGCCGTCGTGGGACCGCTTCGGCATGCAGTCCGACGAGTACCGCGACGAGGTGCTGCCTCCCGGGGTGCCCACGCTCGCGGTCGAGGCGGGCGTGAGCCTGGGCTGGGAGCGTTACGCCGACGACGTGGTGGCGATCGACCACTACGGCGCGTCGGCGCCCGGCGGCACCGTGTTCCGCGAGCTCGGGTACACCCCCGACAACGTGGCGGCTCGGGCGCGGGACCTCCTGGGCATCGGGGGCAACGCGTGAGCCGGCTGGTGGTGCGCGGCGGAACGGTGCTCGACGGCACCGGGGCGGCGCCGGTCGAGGCCGACGTGCTCGTGGTCGACGGCCGCATCGCCGAGGTCGGCACCGACGTCGACGCGACCGGCGCCCGCGTGCTCGACGCCGGCGGCGCGTACGTCGCCCCCGGCTTCATCGACACCCACACCCACCTCGACCCGTCGCTGTTCTGGGACCGCGCCTGCGACCCCATGCCCCAGCACGGGGTCACCACCGTGCTGATCGGCAACTGCTCGCTCGGGCTCGTGCCCGTGCACCCCGACGGCGTCGACGAGCTGTCGACGCTCTTCTGCTACATCGAGGACATGCCCCGCGAGTCCTTCGCGCAGGGCGTCCCGTGGACGTGGGAGCGCTACCCGGAGTACCGCGACGCGCTGGCCGACGGAGGGCTGGGCGTCCACACCGCCGTGCTGCTCGGCCACTCGGCGATCCGGCTGTTCGTGATGGGCGAGGACGCCTGGGATCGCGCCGCCACCGATGCCGAGCGGGCCGCGATCGCCGCCCTGCTCGACGAAGCGGTCGGCGCGGGCGCGTTCGGGTTCTCCACGTCGTTCTTCGACGCCGACGCCCGGAGCCGCCCGGTACCGAGCCGGCTCGCCGACGACGCCGAGCGTGCCGCGCTGGTCGAGGTGCTCGGCCGGCGCGGGCGGGGCTTCGTGGAGTTCATCCCGGTGCTGGGGACGCCGCAGGGCGACGCGGAGATGGTCGCGTTCGCGCAGCTCTGCGGTCGCCACGACGTGGTCAGCACGATCAACGTGCTCGTCCACAACGAGTCGCGTCCCGAGTACGGCGACCACGTGCTCGGGCTCTGCCGCGAGCTGCGCGCGGGCGGGAGCAAGCTCTGGCCGCAGATGTCACCCCGCACCATCGACTTCCGCATCAACTGGGAGACGTCGATGGTGTTCATGATGCAGTCGCAATGGCACAAGATCCCGAACGCGGCCGACGACACCGCGCGCGCCGCGCTCCTGCGCGACCCCGAGTGGCGGGATGCCGCACGGGAGCAGTGGGACCGGTTCGAGCGGGGCATGTTCCCGGCCAGGAACCCGGAGCGCGTGCGGTTCATCGAGGTGACGAAGCCGGAGCTCGAGCCGTGGCTGGGCAAGAGCCTCGCCGACCTCGTGGAGGCGCGCGGCGGGCACCCGTCCGACGTGCTCGCCGACTGGGTGCTCGAGAACGACCTGCGCCCGGGCGTGCTCGTCACCGGCGTTGCCAACAGCGACGTCGACCAAGTGGCGCGCTACCTCGTGCAGCCCGACACGCTCATCGCGGCGAGCGATGCCGGCGCGCACGTGCAGATGATGTGCGCGGCGGGCGACACGACCCTGCTGCTCACGCGCCACGTGCGCGACCGCGGCGACCTTCCCGTCGAGCAGGCGGTGCACGAGCTCACCGGCAAGCAGGCCGACGTGTTCGGCTTCTCCGACCGCGGGCGCATCGCCCCCGGGCTCGCCGCCGACCTCACCGTGTTCGCGCTCGACGAGCTGCACTGGGACACCGACGTCTTCGTGAACGACCTCCCCGGCGGCGCGCGGCGGCTCCGCCGGCCCGCGGGCGGATACCGCTACACGGTCGCGAACGGCGAGGTCACCCAGGAGGACGGCGTCCTCACCGGTGCCACCCCCGCGGGCGTGCTCGACTCTGCCTTGGGCTGACCTCAGTCCCGGCCGGACGAGTCGGCCAGGGTCATCGCGGCGCGCAGGTGGTCGGCGAGCGACGCCACCGTGTCGTGCGCGTTCAGGCCGCTCGGGTTGGGCATCACGTAGACGGGGACGCCGCCGAGGGTGCGGGGCTGCTCCCCCGCCACCGCCTTCCGGTCGGCGGCGGCGCGCCAGCCGGCGAGCCCGAGGAAGCACACCGCCCCGGGGCGCAACCAGCTCGCGAGGTGCTCCACCCGCTCGAGGCCGGTGCGGTACTCGTCGCGGGTGAGCTCGGCCGCGCCGACGGACGCGCGCTTCACCAGGTCGGTCATGCCCACGCGGTCGACGCGCACGGTGTGCCACGGGTCCCGGTCGCGGGTGACGAGCCCGGCTTCGAGGGCGGCGGGCCAGAAGCGGTTGCCCGGCCGGGCGAAGCCCACTCCCGCATCCGCGGCGTAGAGCGACGGGTTGAGCCCGACGACCACGAGGCGGAGCCCGGGTCCCACGTAGTCGGGCAGGGTGCGGGCCCGAACGGCATCCACCTGCAGCCGGCCACGCCCCGAGGCGATCAACTCGACCGTGAACCCGCCGCCCTCGACCACGGCGCGCAACGCGTCCGCGTCCCACCCGGTGAACGACGCCGTCCACCTCGCGCCCACCGCCAGCGCTGCGTGTACCGACACGAGCGCGAGGGGCAGGGCCTCGGGCGGCACACGCAGCGCGCGGGCGATCGACGGCGTGCTCAGCCGCCCCAACCGGTGAGGAACCCCGATACGCGGTTGATTCCTCCACTGGCATCGCAGACCCGGATGTCGTTGGGGCGCCCGGTCGCAGAGGCGGCGAACGTGCGGGGTCCGAGCTGGTGCAGCTGGTAGTTGCAGGAGTAGTCCCCGACTCGCACCTGGAACTCCATCGACGAGTACTTCCAGAAGCAGTCGGGGCCGGTGTCGACCTCCAGGCCGAACTTGGTGCTCGAGGTCGGCCAGCCACGCCCGCCGGTGTTCACGGGGTAGTCCACCTTGAGGGGATTGGTCTGGGGGCTCGACAGCACGCACACCTTCTTCGTCGGCGTGAGCTGCCACGTGCTCGGCCACTCGGGGATCTGCTGGACGGACCAGTCCATGTCGATCGTGTAGCTGGTGCCGCTCCCGCTGCTCGACCCGGGTGGCGCGCTCGCCTCGTCGCCGGAGGGGCCGTCGACCTCCGCGGTCACCTCCACCTTCCGCAGCGTGGCCGCGGGGAGCCCGGCCTCGGCTGCACTCGTCGCCGGTCGCACCGTCGCCAGGAGGAGTCCGTCGTCCGTGGTGCGGAAGTCGCTCGCCTGGAGCCGCAGGTCCTCGTCGAGGCTCGGGGCCGAGATCGTCAGGGGGATCAGGTTGTCGGCATCGTGGCCGAGGATCGCGGTCGGCTCGGCGCCCTTCGGCGCAGCGACGTCGAAGCGGACCCGGTCGGAGACGCCGTCGAGCTCGAGGACCGCGGTGCCGTCGGGCTGGGGGACGAACGCCGCCGACCGGGATCGGAACACGGCCGATACGTCATCGCTGTCGGCCGACCCGGCAGATGCCGCGGACGGCGCGACTGCGACCGCCGCGACGCCGATCCCGATCGCGATGGCCAGCCACCGGTTGCGTGCCCTCTTCGGTGCAGACACGTCGTTGCCTCCCCGCAACATCTCGGAGGGCCGCGCACCCCGCCGGAACCGAGCGTGAGGGTATCGCGGCGACCTCGGACCCGCGTTCGGGGCTCGAACCTGTCGATCAGGCCTTAGGCTCCGGCGATGGCGCTCCAGGGAGAGATCCGCATCGTCCCGCACGTGCCGGCCGCGTTCGCCGAGCTCGTCACCCTGGAGGCGCCCCGGTCGATCGCCCTCTCCGGAGGCGACACCGCACGCGCGTGCTACACGCTGTTCGCCACGGCCGCCAACGTCGACTGGTCCGGCGTGGAGGTGTTCTTCGGCGACGAGCGGTGGGTCCCGGTGCACGACCCCGACTCGAACGAGGGCATGGCCCGGCTCGCGTTCCTCGACGAGCTGGACCCCGCGTGGATCCACTCGCTCCATGGCGCGGGGAACACGCCCGAGGCCGCCGCGGCCGCGTACGACGCGCTGCTGCGCGACTCGGGACCCATCGACCTCGTGCACCTCGGCCTCGGCCCCGACGGCCACACCGCCTCGCTGTTCCCCGGATCGGCCGCGCTCGACGAGCAGGACCGCCTCGTGGTGACCAACGGCGACGACGCGCATCCCCACGCGCGCCTCACGTTCACGTACCCCGCGCTCGCGCGGTCCCGCCTCGTCGTCTTCACGGTGGCGGGCGCCGGCAAGCGTGACGCGCTCGCCCGGGTGCGCGCCGGGGAGGACGTCCCCGCGGCCCGGGTCACGGCCGAGCGGGTCATCTGGCTCGTCGACCCCGAGGCGATGGGCTGACGCTTCGCGAGCGCGGCGCTGCTGCACACCCGACCGCAGGTACGAACGCGCGAAGCCGTCGTCTAGCGTGTGAGCGTGCTCACCGAGCAGGAAGCCCGTTCCCTCGTCGAACTGCCGGCCCACGAGCTGGGGCCCGAAGCCGGGAGGGTCCGGGACCGGGCCCACGGTGACCGGGTCACCTTCTCGCCGAAGGTCTTCATCCCGCTGACGATGCTGTGCCGCGACCGCTGCGGCTACTGCACGTTCGCCAAGCCACCGGCCCGGCTCGACTCCCCGTACCTCGACCTCGACGCCGTGCTCGCCGTGGCCCGCCACGGCGCCGCGCTGGGTTGCCACGAGGCGCTCTTCACCCTGGGCGAGGCGCCGGAGGAGCGCTACCCCGCGGCGGCCGCCTGGCTCACCGCCCACGGCTACGCGTCGACCGTCGACTACCTGGCCGACGCGGCGCGCACGGTGCTCGACGAGACCGGCCTGCTCCCCCACGCCAACGCCGGCGCGCTCACCGGAGCCGAGCTCGAGCGGCTGCGGGCGGTCAGCCCGTCGCAGGGGATGATGATCGAGACGCTCGCGGCCCGCCTCGGCGAGCCGGGGGGCCCGCACCACGGCGCCCCCGACAAGACCCCCGCCCGCCGTCTCGCCACCCTCGAGGCCGCCGGCCGGGCCCGGGTGCCGTTCACCACCGGGATCCTCGTCGGGATCGGCGAGACCCGCGCGGAGCGCATCGACGCGCTGCTCGCGATCCGCGACGCCCACCTGCGCCACGGGCACGTGCAGGAGGTGATCGTCCAGAACTTCCTGCCCAAGATCGGGACCGCGATGCACAAGGCCCCGGCCTGCGATCCCGACGAGTTCCTCTGGTCGATCGCGGCCGCCCGTCTCGTGCTCCCCGCGGAGATCCACCTCCAGGCGCCGCCGAACCTCTCCGACGACCTCGGCGCGCTCGTCGCCGCCGGGATCGACGACTGGGGAGGCGTGTCCCCGGTGACGCCCGACCACGTGAACCCGGAGCGGCCCTGGCCCGACCTCGACCGCCTCCGGACGGCCACCGAGGCGGCGGGCAAGGTCCTCGCGCCGCGGCTCACCGTGTACCCCGGGTACGTGCGTGACCCCGAGACCTGGCTGCACCCCGACGTGCGCACCGCCGTGTGGCACGCGTCCGACCTCGAGGGCCTCGCTCGCGACGACGCGTGGGCGTCGGGCGGCGACGTCCACCCGCCCACGCTCCTGCCCGCGCCGGTGCCGGCGCGGGCCGGGGGCCCGGTCGGCGAGGTGCTCGGTGGCGTGCTGGCCGGCGAGGAGATCGGCGAGGCGGAGATCATCACGCTGCTGTCCGCGCGCGGACCGGAGGTCGCCCGCGTGGCCGAGGTGGCCGACCAGCTCCGGCGTGAGATCGTGGGCGACGAGGTCACCTTCGTCCGCAACCGCAACATCAACTACACGAACGTCTGCACGTTCAAGTGCAAGTTCTGCGCGTTCTCCAAGGGCCCGCTCTCGCTGAACCTGCGCGGCGCGCCGTACCTGC
Source organism: Acidimicrobiia bacterium (assembly GCA_041659105.1). GTDB lineage: Bacteria > Actinomycetota > Acidimicrobiia > IMCC26256 > PALSA-555 > CAIUKV01. The sequence goes on along the minus strand of JBAZYX010000038.1, from coordinate 10,874 downwards.
TCGACCACGAGGAGATCCAGCGCCGCGTCGTGGAGGCCGTCGACTGCGGCGCCACCGAGGTGTGCCTCCAGGGCGGCATCCACCCCGACTTCGACGGCGACTACTACGTGAGCGTCGTGCGCGCGGTGAAGGAGGTCGCTCCCGACATCCACGTGCACGGCTTCACCGCGCTCGAGGTCACCGAGGGCGCGCGCCGTCTCGACCTGCCGTTGCGCGACTACCTCGCGGTGCTCAAGGACGCCGGGCTCGCCACGCTGCCGGGCACCGCGGCCGAGATCCTCGACGACGAGGTCCGCGCCGTCATCTGCCCCGACAAGGTCAACACCGAGCAGTGGCTCGAGGCCCACCGCCTCGCGCACTCGGTCGGCCTGCGCTCGAACGTCACGATCATGTTCGGCACCGTCGAGCGGCCCCAGCACGTGGCCCGCCACATCCTGCGCACCCGCGACCTCCAGAAGGAGACGGGCGGCTTCACCGAGTTCGTGGGCCTGCCCTTCGTGCACATGGCCACCCCGATCTACCTCCAGGGCCGGGCCCGGCGCGGGCCCACGTTCCGCGAGGTGCTCCTGCTCCACGCGGTCGGCCGCATCGCGTACCGGGGCTGGATCGACAACGTGCAGATCTCCTGGGTGAAGGTCGGCCTCGACGGCGCGCGCCAGGCGCTCCGGGCCGGCTGCAACGACCTCGGCGGCACCCTGATGGACGAGAACATCTCCCGAGCGGCCGGCGCCGCGCACGGCCAGGAGCTCGACGACGCCGACTTCGCCGAGATCGTCGACCCGATCGGTCGGCCGCTCGCGCAGCGCACCACGCTCTACGGGCGGATCCGGACCGAGGGCAAGCGCCTGCGGCCGCCGCCCGAGACCCTGCACGAGCCCGTGGTCGACGTCGTGCCCGTCACCCTGCGCACGCCCGAGCGCGTGTCGTGAGCGACGCCGCGGACTCCGCCGCCACCCCAACCCTCGACGTCGTCGGGCTCGGCAACGCGCTCGTCGACGTCCTCGCCCACGCACCCGACGCGCTGCTGGCCGAGCACGACCTGGTCAAGGGTTCGATGGCCCTGACCGACACCGACAAGGCCACGCGGCTCTACGCGGCGATGGGACCCGCGATCGAGATCTCGGGTGGGTCGGTGGCCAACACGATGGTGGGCATCGCCTCGTTCGGCGGGCGATCGGCGTTCCTCGGGCGGGTCGCCGACGACCAGCTCGGCGCCGTGTTCGCGCACGACATCCGGGCCGCCGGCGTCGACTTCGTGAACCCGCCCGCGGTGTCGGGGTCCCCCACCGGCCGCTGTCTCATCCTCGTCACGCCCGACGCCGAGCGGACGCTCAACACGTTCCTCGGTGCGGCGGCGGAGTTCGGCCCCGAGAACGTGGATCCCGCGCTCGTGGAGACCGCGCAGGTGACGTACCTCGAGGGGTACCTCTGGGACCAGCCCGAGGCCAAGGAGGCGTTCCGTCACGCGGCGCGTCTCGCGCACGACGCCGGGCGGCGGGTCGCGCTGTCGCTGTCCGACGGCTTCTGCGTCGACCGCCACCGCGCCGACTTCCTCCGGCTCGTGGAGGACGAGGTCGACATCCTCATCGCGAACGAGCAGGAGATCTGCGCGCTCTACGAGGTGGGCGAGTTCGACGACGCCCTCCAGCGAGTGAACCACCACTGCGAGGTCGCCGCGCTCACCCGGTCCGCGAAGGGCTCGGTCATCGTCAGCGGCGACGAGATGCACGTGGTCGACTCGGTGCCGGTGCCGACCGGGGTGGTCGACACCACCGGTGCGGGTGATCTCTACGCCGCGGGGTTCCTCTACGGGTTCACCCACGGATACGACCTCGGCACCAGCGGGCGCCTGGGTGCGCTCGCCGCCGCCGAGGTCATCAGCCACCTCGGTGCCCGGCCCGAGACCTCGCTCGCCGAGCTCGCGGCCGACCTGCTCGCGTAACCGACGACGTGAAGCTGCCCCGCTTCCGCACCGGAGACGCGCATCTCGACGCCGAGATCGCCGCGCTGGTCGACCAGGTCGACGGCACGCCGCATGCGGACCTCATCTTCGAGCTGATCGCGTCGGCACTGCTGCTGGCCCGCGACCAGGTCGACCGCGGCGACCTCAAGATCGCGAACGCGTCGCTCCAGGAGCTGCGTCACGCGTTCCAGACCTTCGCCCCCTACCGCGCCTCGCGCAAGGTCGGCATCTTCGGCTCGGCCCGCACCCGGCCCGACGACCCGCTCTACACGCAGACGGTGCGCTTCGCGGACGCGATGGCCGCACGCGACTGGATGGTCATCACCGGCGCGGGTCCCGGGATCATGGAGGCGGGCATCGAGGGCGCGGGCTCCGAGAACGCGTTCGGCGTGGCCATCCGGCTGCCGTTCGAGTCGCCCACGAGCCAGTTCGTCGCCGACGACCCGAAGCTCATGCGGTTCCGGTACTTCTTCACGCGCAAGGTCACGTTCGTGAAGGAGTCCGACGGGTTCGTGCTGCTGCCGGGTGGGTTCGGCACGATGGACGAGGCGTTCGAGCTGCTCACGCTGGTGCAGACGGGGAAGGCCCCGCCCGCACCCATCGTGATGCTCGACGTTCCGGGCGGCACCTACTGGAAGACCTGGCACGACTTCGTTGCCGTCGAGCTGCTGGAGGGCGGTTACCTGTCGGAGGACGACCTGTGCTTCGTCCGGGTCACCGACGACGTCGACGAAGCCGTCGATGAGCTGGTCGGCTTCTTCTCCAACTACCACTCGATGCGGTTCGTCTCCGGGCGGCTGGTGCTGCGCATGCACACCTCGCCGTCCGACGCCGAGCTCGACGCGATCAATGCCGACTTCGCCGACATCGTGGTGCGGGGGCGGATCGAACGCACCGAGCCCACGCCCGCGGAGGTCGCCGACGGCGACGAGCTCGGTCTCCCCCGGCTGCTCGTCCCGTTCGACCGGCGCAGCTACGCGCGCCTTCGGGAGCTCGTCGACCGCCTCAACGGACGGCCGTCGCACCGATAGGAGCGCTCAGAGCTCGTCGGGCGCGCCGCCGAGGGCGCGGATCGCCTTCTCGATCGCGCGGCGGGCCTGGAGCAGCTTCTTCTCGTCGGCCGCGGCCTCGGCGTCGCCCGCCGCGGCCTCACGGAGGCGGTCGTAGGCCAGGTCGCGCAGGCGCTCCTCGATGGAGCGGAGCTCGTTGACCAGGTCGTCGGCGTCGATCATGGTGCGTCCTCCGGGAGCAGGGCATCGGCGAGGAGCTCGGCGGGATGGCGGACGTCGAGGCCCGCGGCCCGGAGGTGCAGCAGACACCCGGGGTTCGCCGACGCGACCAGCGGGTCGTCGCCGCCTTCCGCGCGGATCGCGGCGACCTTGCGGTCGCGCACCATGGCGGACAGCTCGGGTTGCAGCGCGCTGTACGCGCCGCCCGCGCCACAGCACAGCCCGTCGTCACCCGGTTCGCGCAGCGTGAACGCGGGGGCGAGCACGGTGCGGACGGGAGCGTGAGCCTTCTGCACGTGACGGAGGTGGCACGGGTCCTGCACCACGAGCACCCGGTGGGTGTCGCGCAGGCGCAGCGGCGGGCGGGTGGCGAGCCACTCGGAGAAGTCGACGACCCGGCCCGCGAAGGCGTGCGCCTCGGGGGTGCCGAGGAGGTGCCCGTAGTCCTTCATCGCGGCGCCGCACCCGGCGCTGTCGACGACGATCGGCGCGTCCCCGGGCATCGAGGCGATCAGGCGGCGGGCCAGGGCGCGGGCTTCGTCGACCCGGCCCGCGTGCACGTGGAGCGCGCCACAGCAGTCGGCGCCCGGCCCGGGCACCATCGGCGTCGCGCCCGCGGCGCGCATGACCCGGAGCGCGGCCCGGTGCACGTCGCGCTGCCAGGCGTCCATCACACAGCCCGGGAGCACGTACGCGTCGCCGGTGCCGGGCCCGCCCGCGTCGAGCGGGGTGCGCAGGCTCGTCGGGTCGAGCCGGGGCAGGCCGAACCGCTTCGGCACGACGTGCAGCCGCTGGGCGACGAGGAGCAGCCAGGTGACGGCGAGGAGCCAGGAGTGCCGCACGAGGAGGTGCCGATACGCGAGCCACTCGGCACTGCGCCGGAGGACGGAGCCCCGCCCGACGTGCCGCGCGACGAGCGTGGCCCGGGTGCCCTCCATGAGCCGACCGAACGGGACCGACGACGGGCAGGCCGCCTCACAGCCCCGGCACTGGATGCACTCGTCCATCGCGTCGACGAACGCGGCGTCGAGCGGTGCGCCCTCGAGGTCGACCGCGCGCATCGCACCGATGCGGCCGCGGGGCGACGCGATCTCCAGGCCGGTCACCCGGTAGGTCGGGCAGTGCGGGAGGCACAACCCGCACGCGACGCACGCGACCAGCTCCTCGGGGTCGAGCCCGAGGACCGGCGTCCGCGTCGCCGAGCCATGACCGTCCACTCCAGCGTCAGGCTTCACGCGCGCGCACCTCGACCAACCGCGGCGTCGACGTCGACGAGAGGTCGATCGTCGAGCGGGAGCCGACCCGGGTTGCACGCGCCGGTCGGGTCGAGCGCGTCCTTGATGCGCGCCATCACCGCCCGGTTGGGGAGCGGGACGCCGAAGCCGTCGATCTCCTCGCCGCCGGCCTCGCGCAGGAGCCACCCCCCGGCGTCGTGGGCGATCACGCGGGCGGCCCGCAGCCCGTCGGCGTTCACCGCGGCGACGTGCACGGTCCCCACCCCGCCCTCCCCCACGGCCCCGACCCCGATCCGCGCCACCGCGGCCACCACTGCGTCGACCCGGGCCGGGCTCACCGAGATGCGGCCCCGGAACGGGCCCTCGGGCAGGGGCGGGGGCGCCGTCCCCACCGAGGTGGCGTCGAGTCGCCGGGACTCGGCGGCGATGTCGTCGGCGTGGCCCTCGACCAGCACCGTCGTAGCGCCCGACTGCACGAGGATCGTGGCGGGCCGAAACGCCCGCGCCGCCGCCTCGGCTCCGGGCAGCGCGGTGGCGAGCCACGCCGCGGCCGGCGGCCGGGGCTCACAGCGCAGCGTGACCTGGACGATCACCCCGAGCGTGCCGAGCGAGCCGACCACGAGCCGGGCGACGTCGTAGCCGCTCACGTTCTTGACCGTGCGCCCGCCGCCCTTCACCCGGCGTCCGTCGCCGGTGACCAGGTGCACCTCGAGCAGCCGGTTGCGCACCGGGCCGTAGCCCAGGCGGCGGGGCCCGGAGAGGCCGGTCGCGAGCACCCCACCCACCGTGGCCGCCGGGTCGCGGGGGTCGAGGGGGCACTGCTGCCCCGACGCCGCGAGCACGGCGTCGAGGTCGCCGACGCGGGTGCCGGCCCCCACCGTGACCGTGAGCTCGGCGGGGTCGTACTCGACGATGCCCGCAGGCGCGACGACCTCGGTCCCCGTCGGCGGCGGACCCCCGACCTCCCAGTGGGTGCGGCCGCCGACCGGCACGACGACCGGCGCGTCCCGGGCCACGGCGCACAGGTCGTCGATCGCGGAATCGAGCGGCCCGGTCACACCCACGTCCCCTCGGGGACGCGGGCGAGCTCGCCGCAGCGGCTGCCGCGCGGGAGCACCTTGCCCGGGTTCGCCCGGCCCGACGGGTCGAACGCGTCGCGCAGGCGGGCCTGGAGGTCGAGGTCGTCGGGCGAGAAGATCAGGCCCATCGCGTCCCGCTTCTCCATCCCGATCCCGTGCTCGCCCGACAGCACGCCGCCCGCGGCCACGCAGGTGCGCAGGATCTCGTCGCCGGCGTCGTGCACGCGCTGCCACACCCCCGGCTCGCGCGCGTCGAACACGATGAGCGGGTGCAGGTTTCCGTCACCGGCGTGGAACACGTTCATCATCGTGAGCTGCTGCTCACCCGCGATGCGGTAGACGTGGCGGAGCACCTCGACGAGCTTGGTCCGGGGCACCACGGCGTCGTGGAGGTAGTAATCGGGTGCGATGCGCGCGATCGCACCGAACGCCGACTTGCGGCCCTTCCACAGCAGGGCGCGCTCCGCCTCGTCCTGGGCGACGCGGACCGAGCGCGCGCCGTTGGCCTTCCCCACCTCGGTGATCGCGGCGACCTGCGCGGCGACGCCGTCCTCGAGACCGTCGACCTCGACCAGCAGCACGGCCGCGGCGTCGCGGGGGTAGCCCGCGCCGACGTAGTCCTCGACGGCGCGCGTGATCTCGGCGTCCATCATCTCGAGCGCGGCCGGCACCATGCCCGCGGCGATGATCCCGCTGACGGTGGCGGCGGCGTCGTCGAGCGCGGTGAAGTCGAGCAGGAGCGTGCGTACCACCGGTGGGTTGGGGAGCAGCCGCACCGCGACCCGCGCGGCGATGCCCATCGTCCCCTCGCTGCCGACGAAGCAGCCGCGCAGGTCGTAGCCGGGGAGGTCGGGCTCGGTGCCGCCGAGGTGCGCGACGGAGCCGTCGCCGAGGACGGCGTCGACCGCGAGCACGTGCGCCGAGGTCCCGCCGGAGGCCAGGCAGTGCGGCCCGCCGGCGTTGGTGCCCACGTTGCCGCCGATCGTGCAGGCCTGCTGGGACGACGGGTCGGGGGCGTAGTGGAGCCCGAGGTGGGCGACGGCGCGGGACAGGTCGAGGTTGAGCACGCCCGGCTCCACCCAGGCGATGCGCTCGACGGGGTCGACGGCGAGCACCCGGTTCATCTGGGTGGTGACGATGACCACGGCGTCGTCGAGCGGGGTCGCGCCGCCCGCGAGCCCGGTGCCGCTCCCCCGCGCGACGAAGGGGACGTCGTGGCGCGCGGCGACGCGCACCGCCGCGGCGAGCTGCTCGGTGGACTGCGGGAAGCACACCGCGCTCGCGCGGCCGCGCTCGACGCCGGCGTCGCGTCCGTAGAGCGTGAGCTCGAGCGGCTCCGCGCGAGCGCGATCGGGGCCGAGCGCGTCACGGAGATCGTCGAGCAGCGCGTGGTGTGCGATACCCGAAGCCTACCGACGCTCCCAACGCTGGGTCCCTCCGCTCGCTTTCGGACACGTCGTCCCACACCGACGCGCTTCATACGCAGGACGCTCGCTGCGCTCCGTCTACGCTCCGGGAAGCGCGTCCGCATTCCCCGGGGCGCACGACGAGGAGCATCCGTGGCGAAGGGTCCGACGCGCGAGTGGGTCATGTTCGACGACCCGAGGGAAGACGGCCGCACCTGGCACATCGACATCACGTTCATGGTGTCGTCGTGGGACTGCATCTTCGGCTCCGGTTGCCAGGGCGTGTACACCGAGCGCGCACCCGAGCTGGTCCAGGGCTGCTGCTCGTACGGGGCCCACTTCTCCGACCGCAAGGACCGGGAGCACGTCGCGAAGCTGGCCAAGGACCTGCCCGACGAGCTCTGGCAGTTCGCCAAGATCGGCCGCAAGCAGGGCATCGCAGCGAAGATCGGCAAGCACGACGGGAAGACCGACTGGCGCACCCGTCTGGTCGACGACGCGTGCATCTTCCTGAACCGGCCCGGGTGGAAGACCGGCCCCGGCTGCGCGCTGCACCAGTGGGGCATGGCCACCGGCGTGCACCACAGTGAGCTCAAGCCCGAGATCTGCTGGCAGCTGCCCCTCCGCCGGGTCGACGAGCCCCAGGCCGACGGCACGGTGATCTCGCGCCTCACCGAGTTCTCCCGCGACGGCTGGGGCGAGGGCGGCGACGACTTCGCGTGGTGGTGCACCGAGGCGCCCGAGGCGTTCGTCGCGACCCGGCCCGTCTACCGGTCGCTCGAGCCGGAGCTGCGGATCATGCTCGGCGACACGCTCTACAAGCGGCTTGCCGTGTACCTCGAGGAGCGGACCGCGGGCGCGGCCCCACCGGTGGTGCACCCGGCCGAGGTGAAGCTCCTCGCCCGCAAGCCGAAGGCCAAGGCGAAGAAGGAGCGCGACGGGCGCGTCGCCCGAGGCGCCGAGCGAGCGTCGAGCTAGAGGAGCGACAGGCCGCCGTCGAGGCGGTACACCTCGCCGGTGATCCACGACGCCGCGTCGGAGACGAGGAACAGCGCGAGCGCGGCGACGTCGTCGGGGACGCCGATGCGGTCGAGCGGGTGACGCGCCGCCACCCCGTGCTCGTCGGGCTCCCACAGCGCCCGGGCGAAGTCGGTCTTCACGAGGCCGGGGGCGATGGCGTTGACCCGCACCGCGGGAGCGAGCTCGAGCGCGAGCTGCTTGGTGAGATGGATCAGCGCCGCCTTCGACACGTTGTACATCCCGATGAACGGGCTGGCGTGGAGGCCACCGACCGATGCCACGTTGAGGACCACGCCCCCGTGCTCGCGCATCCACGCGTTCCACGCCTCGCGGGCGAGGAGCAGCGGGCCCTCGAGGTTGACCTCCAGGATCTTGCGCACCGCGCGCGGCTCGATGTCGACCGTCGCGCCCATCGCGGGGTTGGTCGCTGCGTTGTTGACCACGATGTCGAGACGGCCGAGCTCGGCGATCGTGCGGGCCACCGTCTCGGTCAGCGCCTCGGGGTCGCCCGCGGAGCCGGCAACCGTGAGCACCGGCACGCCGAGCGCGCGCATGGCGGCTTCGGTCTCGGCCAGCTCGTCGGCCTTGCGGGCCAGCACCGCTACGCCGGCCCCCGCGTGTGCGCACGCCTCGGCGATCGCCCGGCCGATGCCGCGGGTGCCGCCGGTCACGAGCGCGACCCGTCCGTCGAGGCGGAGCGCGGTGGCGGGGTCGATCACGGGCGGGCTCGGTGTCGGGGCTACAGGTAGAGGCCGGTCTGGCCTTCGTCGCGGACCGACCCCACCGCGTGGACGTCGCGCTCACGGAGGATCAGGTACTCGTCGCCCCGGATCTCGACCTCGTAGCCGGCGTCGGGGGCGAACAGCACGCGGTCGCGCTCCTCGACGTTGCGGACGGTCGGCCCCACCGAGACCACGGTGGCCCACACCAGGCGGCGGTTCACGTTGGCCGTGGCGGGGATCAGGATGCCGGCGCGCGACTTGCGCTCTCCCACCTCGTCGGACGGGCGGACGAGGATCCGGTCGGCGGTCATCCGGATCGAGTGCTTGGTCTCTGCGTCCACTCCCACGTCGGGGAGGTTACCGCCGCGTGCGGCGGCCGGTTCCGGTCGGCCGTGTGACAGGTGACCACCAGTGGGGGTTGCTTCGTGACCGCCTCGGGGGCGCGGCTACATTCGATCGAGTCCCGCCCCGACCATGGAGCGCCGTGTCCGAGGTCCTTCCCCGCTCGTACGCCGCGCCCGAGCCCCGTCGGCGAGCCCGTGACGTGTTCCGGACGTACCTCGCGCTGACCAAGCCGCGCGTGATCGAGCTGCTGCTCATCACCACCGTTCCGGCCATGATCCTGGCCGACGCGGGCATGCCTGCGATCGGGCTCATCGCGGCCGTCCTGGTGGGCGGCGCCTTCGCCGCCGGTGGAGCCAACACGATCAACTGCTGGATCGAGCGCGACCGCGACCAGGTGATGCGCCGGACCCGGAACCGGCCGCTCGCCACCGGGGCCGTGGAGCCCACCGCGGCGCTGGTGTTCGGGATCGTGCTGAACATCCTGGCGTTCGGGGTCCTGTGGAGCGCGGCCAACCTGCTCTCGGCGGGCCTGGCCCTCGCGGCGACGCTCTTCTACGTCTTCGTCTACACGATCTGGCTGAAGCCCCGCACCGACCAGAACATCGTGATCGGGGGCGCCGCCGGTGCCGTTCCCGCCCTCATCGGCTGGGCGGCGGTCACCGGGAGCCTGGCCGCACCGGCGTGGGTGCTGTTCGCGCTCGTGTTCGTGTGGACGCCGCCGCACTTCTGGGCCCTCGCCGTGCGCTACCGCGACGACTACGCCGCCGCCGGCATCCCGATGCTGCCCGTGGCGCGCGGGATCGAGGCGGCGACCCGCCAGATCTTCGCCTACTCGTGGGTCGTGGTCGCGGTGAGCTTCACCCTCGGCCTCACCACCACCGTCGGCCCCCTGTACCTCGTGATCGCCGGCGTGATGGGCGTGATGTTCATCGGCGGGGCGTGGCAGCTGCTGCGCAACCCCGACCCGACGCGCGCGATCCGGTACTTCGGCTTCTCGAACATCTACCTCGCCGCGCTGTTCGTGACCATTGCCGTCGACACTCTTGTCCGCAACGCCTGAACCGGAGACCCCCGCGGCCCCCCGGCGCGGTCTCCTGCTCGGGATCGTCACCGCCGTCGTGGTGGTGCTCGCCGTCATGACGATGGTGCTCGTCGTCGCGGGTGGCAACGACGACGGCACTCCGGCGGAAACGCCGACCGCCGACGGTGGTGGGCAGGCGCCGTTCATCTCCCCATACGGCTCGGCCGAGGTCGGCGCCCAGGCACCCGACTTCGCCCTGCCTGCGCTCGAGGGCGCCAAGACGGTGCGGCTGTCCGACTACCGGGGCAATCCGGTGGTGGTGAACTTCTGGGCATCGTGGTGCAACCCGTGCCGCAAGGAGTTCCCGCTGCTGAAGGCCGCACGCGCGAAGCACGCGAAGGACGGGCTCGAGGTGATCGGCGTGTCGTACCGCGACATCGCCTCCGACGGGCGGGCCTTTGCCGCGTCGCGCGGGGCGCGCTGGCCGTTCGCGCGCGACCCCGACGGTGCCCTGGCCGCGCGCTACGGCGTGCGCGCGATCCCGCAGACCTTCTTCATCGCGCCGGACGGCACGGTCACCTCACGGGTGTTCGGCATCACGTCGGCGAACGACCTCGAAGCCGAGATCCAGGGCATCCTCCCCGCCAAGGCCAACAAGGGCTGACCCTCGTCCTTTTGGCGTCACTGGTGCCGCTGTCGGCGGCACCAGTGACGCCAAGAGCTGCTGCAGGCCGGACGGGCGCCGCGACCGGACGCTGCGCTCACTCCTCATCCTGGGTCGTTCGCTGCGCTGGTCGCGCCGGACGGGCGCCGCGACCGGACGCTGCGCTCACTCCTCCCAGCGGAAGAAGCGG